>JBEVEP010000339.1:0-32696 GCA_040512755.1 Mesorhizobium sp. | reverse complement strand
TCACTGGAAACCACGGCGGTCGCATGAACTCGCCCAGCATTTCGCGTGTCGTCATCAGGCCGGCAAGGTGCCCGGACCAGAGCACGAGCCGGGTAAGCGGATCATAGAGGGGCGTAAAGAACGGCAGCCCGATGATGTGGTCATAGTGACAATGCGTGAAAAACAGGTCGAGATCGGTGTTGGCCGCACGTTTCAGCGCCTCACCGGCGGGCCGTAGTCCGGAGCCCGCGTCAAAAAAGAGAGTGTGCCGGCCGCATTGGATCTCCACGCACGCTGTATTGCCGCCGTACCGTTGGAACTGCGGCCCCGATACCGGCAGGCTGCCACGCACTCCCCAAAAACGCACACGGAAGACATCGTCGTCCATTCTGCCTCTCGCCGCTCCCTCCTTTTCCTCATACTACCCGATACGTTGCGGGTAGACGAGCCGTATATAGTCGGCAGTTCTTCAACGGCCGGCAAGAACGTTTGTTTATCCGTATACGTAAAATTCAGTAGGGTAGTTGTAGTTCATTCAATGTTTATTACTACGCGCTTCAATCAGTTCCGCAGTCGTATTGCTCAGGCGGTCCGCCAGAACTCGAACGATTTCAATCGTCATCTCGGGAAACTCCCTGAGAAGTCTCAGAAAATGGTCCTTGCGGATGCGCAATGCTTCGAGTTGGCCGGTTGCCTGCACTGTCGCCGTGCGCGAGACGTCGCACAGGATTGCGATCTCGCCGACGATGGAATTCGGTTCGAGCTCAGCAACCTTGATCTGGCCGGCGTCCGACTCGACCAGAATGTCGGCGGTGCCCGAGAGGATGACGTAGGCGGCGTCGCCTTCGTCGCCCTGATGGAACAGGATCTGGCCTGGGCTGTAACTCACCCGATCGGAGGTAAAGGCCAACAGCTTCAGCTTCGAAGGCTCGACCCCGGCAAAAAGGGGCACCTTCCGCAGCATTCCCACTTCGTCCTTCAGCAACATTGTCGCAACCTTGCCCCGGTCCTTTTCCCCATCGTCACTATCCCAGCAGCGCCTTGAAGATATCGTTTCCTGCCTGAAGTGTCTCGTGCGTTCCATCTCCCACGAGTTCACCTGAATCGAATACGATAATGCGATCAAACGACTTTGCCATCCACGGGTGAGGCAGGACCCACATGATGGCCGGCGAACGGTCGCCGCGCTTTGCCTCCTCGAGGACATTTCGCAGGATCTGATCCTGTAGACGCGTGTCGAGCGCCAGAAGAGGTCGATTCAGTACAAAGAAATCTGCACGCTTGAGAAGCGCCCGCGCCAGATCAAGCTTTTGCCTTTGCGCGCCGGTCAGTCGCCTGCCGCCAACGCCGACGTTGAAGTCCAGACCGATGTCGAGGACATCGTCATAAAGCCCGAGTTCTTCGAGGATATTGAAAACAATCGTCCGTATGCGTTCCGGACCATCTGGATGGTTGTGCCCTATCCGGCCGAAAAGGACATTATCCATCACACTCGCCGCAGCGGTATAACGCATCGGGTCGTAGGGCTCGATCGCCTCTTTCAGCTCCTTCGGGAGGTCGTCGTAAAAGCGGTTTCTGGCAGCGATAATCCTCTCCATCAGTTCATCGCTGAGAAGGCCGAAGCGGTGGCGCGGCTCGATATAGGCGAAGCTCAACGCAATGATAGGCGCCCGGTCCTCTTCGGCCACGGCCTCGTAGGGCCGGCCCTTCAGTTTTTGCAGCAACGATTGATAGGTCGGTATTTCCTCGGCCGTCATGAATGCCAGTTGCTGGAAGAATGGATGGTCGGGCGGCAGGTCGCTGAAGAGTTCGATAGCCTGATCCGCGATCTCCAGCCCCATATCGTAGAGCGCCCGGTCCAGACCCGCCTCCTTCAATACGGATGAGAAGTACGGGTTTGACGCGAGCGCCTTGTCGGCGAGAGCCGGTCCCGTGGCCGCCCCGAAGAGCAGGTTTTCACCCACAGTTGCTTCACGGTTGTACGCTCCGGGCTCGAAGGGTACGACCAGTCCACTCAAGCCTTCCTGCTCGAGTTGGTTGCGAAGCGCTGCTCGCAATTCGACGATCCGCCCTGCCAGTTCCGTTTCGCGGCTGCGGTCGATGGAGGAACGAAGGCCAAGCTCAAGAATATCGCGCGACAGGATGACCGCCTCGAGAACTGGGCGGACGGCGGAAAAGAGATCGTTCGGGCCGGTTGCCCCGGCTGCTGCATAATCGATCCAGTCGCTGTTGAGATCGAAATCCGGATTGCCGGCCTTGCGTGCCTCGTCCACATTCCAGTTGCGTATGCTCAAGCCGTCGCCTTCATAATTCGGAGCGGTCAGGGGCGCGTGCTTGAGCCCGTATAAAAGGTTGTCCCTGATCGTTCCGAAAAACAGATGCGCGTCGGACGAGGCATAGGACAAGCGCCTTCCGATGACCGATTCCGGCATTTCCAGCAGGTCGGTGCCGCCAGCGAGGACCTTTCCGCTTTCCGGCCAGCTCAGGCGTGCAAAAGCTTCAGCCACAGCCTCGGCGCCGCCGGTGGCGGTGCCCACCAGGGCGACGGTTTCCCCGGGCTTGATCTGAAACGAAACCCTCTCGATGAGCGTTGCGCCGCTGTCGTCGCTGATCGACAGGTTGACCGCAGCCAAGGAGCCATCCAGTGGCGCTGGCGGCTCTGCCGACAAGGTCTGGATGCTCGGATCGACCAGGCGGTCGATGCTGAATTGCTCGACGACCTGACCATATTTGACCTGAACGTCCTGGCGCGCCTGGTCCCAGTCGATCAGTTCTTTCAATGGCCCAGGCAGATCTTTGTACGCGGCAATTACGGCGATCAACTGTCCCACATCCAGCCGTCCCTGAAGGGCGAACCACCCGCCGATCAGATAGAAAAGGAACGGGGTCACCTGGGCGAGGAAATTGTTGATGAACTTGACCAGGAATTTCCACTGATAGAGGTCGTAGCGAATTTTGAAAATCCGGCCCAATCGGGCGGCGATGTCAGCCCGCTCGTAGTTGGACGTGTCATGGATGTGAATGGCGCCAATGCCGTCGACGATTTCGCCGACGCGCCCCGAAAGTTCGCGTGCAGTCAGCTGGCGCTCGCGTCCGAGTCGGATCAGCCTTTTGCGCATTTGCGGAATGATGATGATCTGGATTGCGACAATGAACGCGGCGATGAGGCCGAGCCAAAAACTCTGGATCATAATGAAGACCAGGGCTGTCAGTGCCTGGCCGCTGAGCAATGCCGGCTGTACAAAGGCGTCGCCGATGAAGCCGCCCAGCGGCTCCACCTCGTCCTTCACCATCGTTGCAACTTCCGCTGCCTTCACACGCTTGAACTGGTAGGGCGGAAATCGCAGGACGCGATCGACAAGCTCGAAGCGGATGCGGCGCAGCATCCGTTCGCCGAGGCGGCCTTTGAAGGTATTGATATAGAATTTGAACAACCCATTAATGATGACCAGCAAAAGGAACACAAGGCTTAGCCCGATCAGCGTCTGCTGCCTGTCGAGTTCAATGCCGGAAAAGACCTCGATCGGCCCAAAAAGGGGCACGTTCAAGGTTGTGTCCATAAAAGGCTGCGTTGCGCCCGGCGTCTCGAAGCCCCGGCCCTGGATTGGTCCGTTGACGATCAGCTTGGGCAGATCGAACGCCAGGAAATACGGGATCATCGAAAGGCCGACGATCATCAGGATCCAGAGCTGCTGCCTCCAGGTGTGGGTCCAGATATAGCGGGCTAGGCTTTTTTCCATGGGCGGCGGTGGCCACTCAACCGGCGGGAAGCAAGACGTAAAACTGCCGCTTGGCGTAAGGCGAACCGGCGATGGCTTCGTCGTCGAGGAGCAGCTCGAAACTGCAATATATCCTGAGGTTTGGCCGGCTGATGATCGCCGGCACCTGTGATGTCGCCCGGTCGAGGGCGGGTGGGTATTCGATCACGACCGTCCGCGCGTTGTCGATGAGCGAGAAGAGCAGTTGACCCAGGGGCTCATGCATGCCGAAAGGCTTCAGCGAATAGCCGAGCAGAACCAGTCCGTAACTGCGCGGCGCGTAGTCGTAGGTGACCTGCTGGAACTTTTGCGCGATATGGCGCACGCGGCAGGGATGGCCGTTCAACTCCTCCTCCTCGAACGGATCTGTCTTGGGATCGACGGAGAGCACCGACAGAGGCCGATGAGTGAGGTAGCCCGTAATCGGCCTCGTATGCCCGCCGATTTCGACGACATGCGGACAGTCGCGAAGGAAGTGCGCGGCAAGGACTTGCCGGATGGCAGCCGCCGGGCCCGCCAGGTGCGGCAGGTCCTCTCGGGCGCCTGCCGATGGCGAGGCGGCTTCAAACGTCATCGGATCCATATGGTCAGAGTGCGTTGTCTTGCCCAGCATCTCAACATACAACACGCCCATGATGGAAGCTACCCAACCGGATAGTGCGAGCTCCGACTGGCGCGAGCAAGCATTCGATCTCGCGCGAGGCATCTCGGTCTACACCGGGAGCCCGTTGATCGCAGGGCTCGCGCGCATCATTGCCAAGCACCCGCAGGCCGATATCGCGACCGCGTTCAATCATAAGCAGGTGGCCTGCAAAATGTGGGCACGAGACAAATTGTTCGAAAGCTCTGGCGGGCGGTTCGGGCGCGTCTGGGTGCTCGGCGGCTGGTACGGCGTCCTGGCCGCCATGCTTTTTGACGACAAGCGTTTCGCCATCGAAGCGATCGACAGCATCGATATCGATCCCGAAGTGCAGGCCGTTGCGCAGACATTCAACAAGCCAGCCGGCAGCAGGTTTCAGGCGTTGACCGCCGACATGTATATGCTCGACTACGCGGCCGCCCGTCCCGATCTCGTCATCAACACCAGCTGCGAGCACATAGCCGATGTGCGTGGCTGGCTTGCTCTGTTGCCCGAGGGTACCCGCGTTCTCCTGCAGTCGAACGACTACTTCTCCGAGCCGTCCCATATTAACTGCGTCCCTTCATTGGAGGCCTTTTCGGAAATGGCTGGCTTGCGGAACGTGCTGTTCGCTGGAACGCTGCCGACGAAGAAATACACCCGCTTCATGCTGATCGGGACCGTTTGAGCTGTTCGCGCAGCAGCTTCGCCGTTTGGTGAGCGCCGTTCAGATCAAGCAGGTGTCGCGGAGGCTTAGGACCGGCCAACGCCTTACCGATCGCAGCGGCAAGGCTGGCGGGGTTCATATCCTCTTCGCGAAGGATACCGGCCACGCCAAGTGCTTGAAGCTTGGAGGCCCGGAGCGTCTGTTCCGTTTCGCCACCGGCTGCAAACGGCACAAGCAGCGAACGGCAACCGGCTCGCAATATGTCGCATACGGTATTGTAGCCCGCCTGCGAGACGGAAAGGCCAGCGCCGGTCATCAGACGGGCGAAGTCCTCCCGGAACCTGACGACAGACATACCCGGAGGCGCTTCCGACACTGCCGCGTCGAACTCTTGCTGGGGCAGGTTCGGACCTGTGACGAGGCACCAGCTTCTGCCAGTCGACAGTTTCGCGGCGGCGACAGCCGAACGGACAAGGCGTGATCCTGCCGCGCCGCCACCGGCGGAAATCAGGACATCGAATTGTTCGGTCGCCTCTGGCGGCCGCGGAGCCGCGACGAGCCCGGTGTAGGCAACCTTGTCCTTGATTGCGTCGGCTAGCGGAAAGGTTTCCTCGATCCGTGCGAAGGCGGGGTCGCCATGGATCATGACGAGGTCAAAATAACGAGCAACGAGATCGGCAGTTTCCTCATTCCGGCCTGGCTTCACGCGCTCCTGCAGGATGTCGCGCACGGACGTTGCCAGAAACGGCTTGGGCATCGATCCTTTGATCGCCTCGAGCAGCGGCAGAAGCTCGAAGCGCATCTGACGCCGCCCGAATGGAAAAGCTTCGAGGATGACGACGTCGGGGCTGCAATCCCGGAAGGCTTGCAGCAGCACCTTCAGCCGGCGCTCCTTGAACGCTTCGTCCACCGGCCGGCCTCCAATATCAACGAGCCCGGAGAATCCCTCGTCCCCGGCGGTAACGGTCGGCAACGACACCACGCGCACTAAGGGACCTGGAAAGCCTGACACCGGAACGCCGCCGGCGACGACGGTCACGTCAAAGCCATCTTCGGCGAGCGCAGCGGAAATCCGGCTTGCACGCGCCAGATGTCCGATGCCGAGCAGATGCTGGACGTAGAAGAAGACGCGCGGCCCGGTCATGACGCAGACCGCCACTCCTGTTCGAAGAGAGCTTTCAGCTGGCCGATGCTCGACATGTGATCAAAATGGCTGCGCACCCGCGTTTCGGCAGCTTCGCCGAGGCGCCGTCGAAGTTCTGGTTCACGGATGGCTCTTTCCAGGGCTGCAGCCAATGCTTCGGGATTCTCGGGAGGAACCACCAGCCCGTTTTCCTCATGCGTCAACAGTTCGGGCACGCCGGAGATGTTGGTGGATACGCAGGCGAGTTTCTGGCTGGCCGCCTCCACCAGCACGTTGGGCAATCCGTCGCGGTCGCCATCGGCTGCAATACGACAAGCGAGAGCAAATATGTCCGCGCGGCGGTAGTGCTCCAGAACGTCTTTCTGGGCAAGCGCGCCCTTCCAGGTGATCCGGTCGGAAATTCCAAGCTTGTGGGCCAATGCCCGGAGCTCGTCCAACCGATCGCCTCCGCCGATATGCTCAAAGCGCCAATGGAGACTAGCGGGAAGGGTCGCCAGCGCCTTGAGCAACACGTCGTAGCCCTTCTTCTCTACCGCACGTCCAACGCTGAGGAGGACAACCGGATCGCTGGCGAGGGAACCGTCTCGTGCGGAATGCGGGCTCTCGAATTTCCCGAAACGGCTCAAGTCTAATCCGTGATAGCTGAGATGGACCGACCCATTGCCATTCGCCAGTCGGTTCAGGTGCTCGAATCCCGTTTTTGTGCAAGTTACGGTCCACCGCGCCGACGAAAGTTTGTCGGCGAGATCCCAATCCGGCGAGGTCCAGATATCCTTCGCATGCGCAGAGCAGGTCCACGGCAGGCCGCGCAGCATGCTTGTATAGCGGGTGACAGAAGCCGGCGTATGAGCAAAATGGGCGTGCAGCCATTCCGCTTCGCCCGGCCATTCTGCAGCAAGCACCAGGGCCTGGCCGAAGCGCCGCACGCGGTTCCGTGTCATGTCGCGAGAAAAGTCGGCAGCAACGGCGCCCAAAGCCCGCCAGAAACCAGTCTGGGCCAGGCAGGCAAGCAGGGAGCGCGCAACCCGCCACGGCTCTTCATGCAGATATTCCGGCAGATAGTGGACCGGAGCCCTGATTTCGTCGTGCACCGGATGGCGTTTGCCGTCAGTCGGACGACGGAGCGCGAAAATGACCAGGTCGAAGCCAGCCTGCTCCAGCCCGAGCAGTTCCTGGGCAATAAAGGTTTCGGAAAGGCGTGGATAGCCTTTCAGCACAACGGCGATTTTTCGAGGCTGCGACAAGGGTTCAAAACTCAGCCTTCGACAACCGACAGCCGGCGTCGCGACCGCTGGTCGAGCCAGTCCCCGACTATCTCCGAGATATGCACGAGGCCTTCGAGCCTCAGGTCTGGATTGCTTTGCGAGGGGCGCGGCCTGTCGGGCAGACTCTTGAGGGCTTCGGCAAGACGTAAGGCGTCTTCGGCCTCGTCCGGAAGCAGCATCTCCACCAGCCCGAGTTCGGCGGCTCGACGCGCCCGGATTAGTTGCTCTTCGCGCGGTCTCACCCGCGGCACGATGAGCGCAGGCTTGTCGAAGGAGAGAATTTCACAATAGGTGTTATAGCCTCCCATGGCCACGACCGCCTTTGCGCCCGCGATCAGCTCCTCCATTCGGCTGTCGAACTCGATGATTCTGATATATGGGATGTTCGATCCCTTCTTGATCAGCTTGCGCCGCTTCTTGGCGGGCATGTACGGGCCAAGCACGATCAGCGCCTTGTGCTGCAAGCCGGGATCCTGCTGATAGGCGTGGATCACATCGTGAATCAGCTCTGCGCCGTCACCGCCGCCGCCCGTTGTGACAAGAATATAGTCGCCTTCGGGCCTATGGCCGGGCATTTCGTCGTGCGACAGGCTTCGCTGCAGAAACCCGACGAACTTCATCTTTGCACGGAGTGCGGCAGGGACGTCCATGCCGGTCAGAGGATCGTAGAAATCGGGTGGCCCGTAGGCCCAGATCATGTCGTAATACATGCCGATCTTGCGCATCACGTCGTTGCGCGCCCATTCCGCTTCAAGGAGATGCGGAGCGTCCATGACTTCGCGAAGACCGAGCACCAGCGTTGTGCCGCGCGTCTTGAGATAGGACAGGGTTTCCTCGATCTCGCCGCGCAGCCCGAGCGGTTCCTTGTCGACGATAAAAATGTCCGGCTGAAAGGTTTCCGCGGTGTGCCGGATGATTGACTGACGCATTGTCAGCGTCTCGTGCAGATCGATATGGCGTTCCAGTGGCGTGTATTCACCGTTGCGCAGCTTGATGATGCTGGGGACCTTTACGAAATCGACGCGCGCCCGGTAGTCGAAGGCGCCGGCAATCGTCGCGCCGGAAATGATCAGGATGTTGAGCCCACGATAGTCTTCGACCAGCGAGTGGGCAATCGTTCGGCACCGACGCAGGTGGCCAAGCCCAAACGTGTCGTGGCTGTACATGAGGATTCGAGCGTGTTCGAAGCGCCGCATCATCGCCAAATCACCCTGAAGTCCAATCGTTCGAGCCGTGCATCGTTCTTGATGTGAGTTGACCGCGTCCTGCGGCGGCTCCGGCAAGCTCTGCTAGAAACAGAATATCGATCCAGCGGAAGGGCGGATCGACGGACAGGTTCGATGCAAGCGCGGAACAGGGATGTCATCCCATGCGAAGCCGAGCACGTACCGGCACATGTCGCACCATGCCCGCATACGTAACGAAGGGCTCGCAAAGATCACTGACCGACGACCGGCAAGCATCCCAGATCATGCGATACCGTCCTTGCTTGCTGAGCGCCAACTCGACAACGCCCCCACGTTGTGGGAGCAAATCTAGCCACCATCAGTGGGCTGGCTAGGTTATCCTAATGTACTAGTGCCTAATCTAGTTATTGCAAGAGGGGATTCCGGCACATTCGCGCGTTTGCCGGCTGACCTCAACCAAGCGTGATTTGATGCCGGTCACTTTGACCTAGTTTACGACCCGCGAAACCGCGGACATCAACTCCTCCGGGGTCGGGCTTCCGAACATATGCCGGCCTTCCTCAGGGACTTCGGTGAAGGCCCACCGCACGATGCCGTCCCGGTCGAGAAGGAACTGTCCAACCAACTGGCCCTGTCCGGTCGCGATCATCTGCTGGTCTGCTTCCGTGATGTCGTAATTGTCCTTTTTGTCGAGAAAGTCAGCAGCCATGAACGGGTCCATCGGGCTAGGTAGTTCTCCGGGAACATCGACACGCATGGACTTGGCGGCATCGATCGAAACCTTGTACGGCCAGACAGTCTCGTTCTCGGTGAATTCGAGATTGGGCAGTCCGAAGGCGCGATGCGATGCGCGTTCCGGATCGGATGCCGCGAGCAGAGACGGCATCGGGTGGTAGCGGAAGTAAAGACGCGCGCGCTCAGTTGGCGTGTTCACCACGGCAAGGCTTTCGACCCCTCTTTCCCTCAGCGCGGGATCGAGTTGCGCGAGAGCCGCAATGTGACGCCGGCAGAAAGGGCAATGAAGCCCGCGAAACAGACCGACCAAAACCGGTTTGTGGCCGCGGAAATCGTCGATGGCTACCTTGCCTTCGCGCGTCACCGCGTCGAGCACGACATTGGGCGCGCGGTCGCCTGGCTGCAGGGGTCCATCGGTTGATTGCGTGGACATTTCGATCTCCTCGTCCCTAACTCTTTGTTTTAGCGCAATTCCGGACGGAAAACCGGTTTCCACTTTTCCTGGAATTGCTCTAGTCGAGAAACGGCAGGACGATCAGCGCTTCCGGATCCAGTCCGTGCTCAGTGCAAACATTTTGCGCCAAAGCAAAGTACCGTTCGGCTTCCTGCAGATCGTCAAGGTCGAGATTCAGCGTTGCCAAACCATCATAGCATGGAAAGAGCATTTGTGGTTCGCCGGTTTCGCGCGCGAGTTCGAGCGCATCCTGGTAGTAGCGTGCGGCAAGCTCTGGCTGCCCGTGGCATTGATGAATCTGTCCGAGCACGATCATTGGCACCGGGAGGTGCTCGCGCTGGTCGAGCGCGCGATCGAGTTCGATTGCCCTTTCCGCTGCCGGGACGCCTTCGCCTGAGCAACGGTCGGTGAAAGTACAGCTTGCGACCGCAAAATTAGCAAGGAGTCGGGCCTGGAACCCCAGGTCGCCGATACGCTGCGCCACATCCAGGCCGCGGCGGCAGACCTCCATCGCCTGCGCCGGATCGATCGTCGAGTAGAGGACCGCAAGATTGTTGTAGCCGCGGCAAACCGCACCCAGAAGGCTGGCCTTTTCAGCAACCGAAACGCTTTGCTCGACATCGCGGATGGCCTCTGGACCGCGTCCCAGACGCGCAAGAGCCACTCCCTTTGTATTGAGCGCCTCGGCTATTGCACCGGCGGCTTCCTGGGTCATCTTCTCATCGCCCTCGACCGACGCGGATCTCGCATGGCCTAGGGCCTCTTCTGCGAAACGAACGGCGGCGGCATGGTCGCCCAGACGAAATGCCAGACGTCCGCGCTCCTGCAGGAGGTGCGCCTGCTCGACGGGGGCACGTGTCCCTTCCAGCAGCACCGCCGCTTCGGCATAGTTCGCCTCCGCTTTTTCACGCTTTCCGGCATCCCAGAGGAGCCGGCCCAGCTTGCGATGTATGCGCGCCGCGCCAGCGTGATCGCCAGCTGAGCGTAGGGCGTGAAGCACGGCGCGGTAGTGCTCCTGTGCCGTGCTGCGTCGTCCGGCTCGGCTGCAAAGGTCGGCAATGCTCTCGCTGAGCTGCTGCCGTTCCTTCTCCTGCCCCGCGCCTGCAGACAGCGCGGTGAGCGCCTGTTGATAGAGGCGGAGCGCGTCTTCATTGGCGTAGATCAAGCGGGCGCGGTCGCCAGCCGCTGTAAGGTACCGGGCTCCCTCCGCCTTGTGTGCACTCAGGCTGAAATGATGGCCGAGAGAAACCAGATCCTCGAGCAGTTCGGGGTTCTCGCCAAGCGAGCGCTCCAAGGCCGATCCAATCATTCCATGCATGTCGGTGCGCCGCTGAAGCAGAAGGTTCTGGTAGATCACGTCCTGAAGCAGCGTCTGCGTGAAGCGGTAGGATTGGCCTGAAAGCGAAGCTGGACCGGCCGCCTCCTCGACAATCTCGGCATCGCATAGAAGTTCGAGCCCTGCTTCCAGCCTTGCCGGTTCGGCGGCGACGGCTTTGAGCACGGCGAGGTCGAAACGCGGGCCGATAACCGCCGCCTCTTGCGCCAACCTGCGCGCATCGGGCGGGAGCCGGTCTACGCGCGCGAGCAGCATAGCCTGGATACTGGCGGGAATATCCGCCTCTCCCTCGCCGGAAGAGACCTGCCAGCGCGCGTCCTCACGTCTCAGCGTGCCGACTTCGATGAGCCCGCGCACAATTTCCTCGACGAACAGGGGATTGCCGCCAGCGCGCTCCAGAATCCTGTCTCGCAGTTGCCCGGACGACCCGTCCAAGGCTTCTCCAAAGAAGGAAGCCAGCAGCCTTTGCCCTTCCGAAGGATTCAGTGGCGAGAGCCGCAAGGTTGTATGGCTGACACGGCTCGAATCCAGCGGGTCGTTTTCGAGCGCCGGACGCTGTGTGACGACGAGCATGAGCCTGGTGCGCTCCAGCCGGTCCATGACGAAACGCAGAGCCTCGAGGGATACGGCGTCGGCCCAGTGCAAGTCTTCGATGACAATCAGAAGCGGCGACATCGCCAAACGGCGCTCTATGATCGAGCGGATTGCATAAAGAATCTGCCGCCGGAGTTGCTCGGGTTCGATATGCTGCAATGCCGCGTCGGGGTCCCCGATCCCCAGGACGTGATAAAGGAGCGGCGTTAGCCGTTCCGCCTCTTCGCCAGTCAGGCCAAGTTCGGCCAACAGGGCGGCCAACTTGCTCCGTGTGTCGCCGGTGCTATCATTCGGAGCCATGCCAGCTGCAGCGCGCACAACCGCGGCCAGGGTGCCGTAAGACCGTTCGCCAAGAGGCGAACAGGACGCCGTTCGAACGGCAACCTCCTCGAAACGAGGGTCGTCAGGAATCCTGTCGATGAACTCGCGAACCAGGCGCGATTTGCCGATTCCGGCCTCGCCTGCCAGTCTTACGAGTTGCGCGGAGCCGTTGCGCGCCAGATCCATACAGGCGAGCAGCCGGGAGAGCTCGGCGTCGCGTCCGATCAGCGGCGCGCTGAGGCCAAGGGTTTCGAGTCCACGCGCGGTCCGCGGTGTTTCGAGCGGTCCGGCAAGACGATGCACGAGGACACAGCCTGCCTTTCCGCGCAGTGCAACATCTCCAAGTGATTCGTACGAAAACGCGTGACGGGTCAGACGGAAGGTGAGCGGCCCGACCAACACTTCCCCGGGAGCAGCCATGGACTGGAGTCTTTGCGCCGTGTTCACGACGTCGCCGGTCACCGAGTAGGCCTTGGCGGCGCCCGCTCCGAAGCCGCCGGTGACGACCGGTCCGGTGTTGATGCCGACATGCAGCATGAAAGGCAGCCCGGAACGTTCGCCCAACTGCCGCGTGCGCTCAATCATGTCCAGCGCCGCGTGGAGTGCGCGTTCGGGATCGTCCTCATGCGCCGTAGGCGCCCCAAACAAGGCGAGCAGCGCATCGCCGATGAACTTGTCGACGAACCCGCCGAATTTCTGCACTGATATGGTCAACTCCTCAAACAGCTCATTCTGCAAAGTCTGCATGACCTCTGGATCGAGCTGTTCGCTTAGAGTCGTGAACCCGCTGAGATCGGCGAATAACACCGTCACCGTCCGACGGTCAGCTTCCGACTGGAACAAGTCCGTCGCTGTGCGCGCAGCCGAAGGGGACGGCTTGGGAGGATGGACTGAGCGCGGACTCGCTTTGGATGCGCTTGCGCGCGGAGTTCTGGCGGGGGAGGGGCCCCCAATCTGCGAGCCGCATTTCGGGCAGAATGCGAAGTCCGGAGAGCATTCGTAGCCGCAGGCCTGACACAGCATAGGCTGCCTTGCGCCGCATTTGGGGCAAAAGGCAAAGCCGCTCTGAACCTCATAACCGCAACTGGCGCAGTTCATCGACCCAAGACCCCGCAAGATCCCGATACGCCGGGAAGCTCCAAGCCTGCTCCCTTAGCCATAGCTTGACAATGAACCTGCAGCGCAATGCAGGCAAGCTCTGCTCCCGGGATTGCGTCGTAAGGTCGAAGTCATGCCCGCTTGTGCTGAGCAGAAGTGCCGCGCGGTTTCCTTGCCTGTCGGCCTCGCTTTCCATCCTGGCGCAAGACGCCACCCTCTTGTTGGAGGCTCTTTCGCAGGATTGCAGCAAGGTCGATGACATTCTCGCGGGGTGCAGGAACGGGCTTCGGAGGCTCTTTGCCGTGCTGTTTGGCCTTGATCATTTCGAGCAACGCGTTTTCGTATGTGTCCTCGAATTCCGAGGGGTCGAATTTGCCAACCTTCTTGTCGATGATCAAAGCAGCGATCTCCGCCATTTCGGGGTCGACCGACAGCTTTTTGAGACCCGAGAACACGTCCTTCGCATCGATGACCCAATCCTCATATCGCAGGGTAGTCATCAGCATGCCCTTATCCATGGCCTCGACAATTGCCGGACGCTCGCGCTGATAAAGGACGATGCGGGCGATGCCGGCCGTTTTCTTCCTGGCCATGGCCTCGCGTATGACTGCGAAGGCTTCGCTTGCGACGTCGTCGGCGGGATAGAGATAGTAGGGCTTTTCGCGATAGATCGAAGGAACCTGGGTCGGATCGACAAACTGTTCGATTTCCAAGGTATGCTGCGACTGGTCTTTGATCTTCTTGATCTCCGCCGGTTCGACGGCGACAAAGTCCCCGTCATCGATCTCGTAGCCCCTGAGCTGATCTTCGTTGTCGACAGTTTCGCCGGTTTCTTCATCCACATAGACGCTGCGGACCGGTGTCTTTGTCCGGCGGTTGAGCGTGCGGAAGTGTAGCTTCTCGCTCTCCGTTGTGGCGCCGGCAAGCTTCACTGCGCAGGAGACGCTGCCGAGTTTCAGGAAGCCTTTCCAGACTGCTCTTGGAGCCATGACCTCCGCTCCGGTGGGGAACGCATTCTCGTCCAACGTCTCCGGCGAAGACTCGTTCCGTGCCCCTGTCATGGAGCAGCAACTAGATGAGACTGGGGACGCGTCCGCAGATACCATCCTCGGTCAGTTCGACCAGCGCGAGCGATTGGTCGAGGTGCTCCGCCCGCCAGGCGAGAAGTCGCTCGGCCATTTCGAGACGAATGGCAAGGTAAGCGGGGTCCTCGGCAACGTTGACCAATTCTGCGGAATCTTTCTCCAGATCGTAGAGAAGCGCCGGCAGGCCGCCGCCGAAATGCACATATTTGAACGCCTGCGAACGTAAGACCGCCAGATTGCACTGCTGCGAGGCGATCCCGAAGTGAGTCTCGGCTCGCGATCCGCTGACAGAGCGGAAATCGTATTCCCAATGCGCTGCTGTACGCCAAGCGGAAGGTTCGCGACCTTCCAGGAAAGGTTTCAGTGATCTGCCGTCAAGGTGGGGAGGGGCTTCACCGCCGAGCAATTCGATCACCGTCGGCACGATGTCGACCGCTTCCGTGAAATGGTTCAATACGGCGCCTGCGGTTCCTTGTCTGCGCGGATCGCAAATGATCAGTGGGATGCGATAGCTGCCGTCAAAGAACCCGCCTTTGCCGAGCATGAAATGATCGCCCATCATCTCGGCATGATCGGACGTCAGGATGATGATGGTGTTCTCCCACATGCCCGCGAGACGGAGCGCAGACAGGACATTGCCAAGCTGGGCGTCGACCTCGGAAACCATCCCGTAGTAGATCGCCCGGATTTTTCGGAAGGCGTCCTCGTCCCAGTCGGTGACCCTGCCACCCGCGCCGGGCAGGAAATTGTCCTGTCGCTGCCTGGAAAGCTCGTAGGCGAGGAACGGATGTACTGAAGCTTCTGCATCGGAGGTCGAAGCCCGATCGAAGGCCGGACCGTCCGAAGCGTCATACATGGTGTTGTAAGGTTCCGGCACGATGAAAGGCGGATGGGGACTGAGGAACGACACATGGGCGAACCAGGGTGTCGCACGCTCCTGCTCTCCAAGCCATCGTATGAATTCTCCGGCGAGGAAGGCCGCCGGAGTTTCGTCTTTCGAATAGACGGGCGCAGCGTTGGTGATTGCGCCGTCGTGCCTTCCTGCCGGTCTGTGGATGTCGGGAAAGCCGGCACGGGAGTCCACGCCGCGCGCCGCCAGCCAGGAGAGCCACGGTTTCTGGTGTTCCGGCAGCAGGCAGCGAACGGTGAAGCCCGGCAGCACGCCCTCATAGCTGCGCAGCACCGGATCGTTGGCGGTAAACCTTCGCGGATCAGGCGCCGCATCCGTGTAACCGAAAAGGGTCGGATCATAACCGGCGCGGCGTGCTGCCAGCGCGATGTTGTCGTGGCGCGCGTCGAGCGGCGTCCCATTTCGGCAGACGCGGTTGTTCATCTGATAAAGGCCGGTGTAGAGGCAGGCTCTGGCCGGAGAACAGGGTGCTGCGCCGGCATAGTGCTGCCGAAACAGCACGCCTTCACGGGCGAGCGCGTCGGCATTGGGCGTCTTTACAGCCGGGTGCCCGGCCGCTGAAAGGCAATCGGCGCGCCACTGGTCGCAGGTGATCAAGAGTACGTTCGGCTTCTGGCCATTGCCCGTCACGATGGACCCTCCTTGCTCGCTTCGTTTGGAGACGATTTCTGCTGCGCGCGCAAGTCGCGCATCCACTTAGGTGTTAACGGACCATCGCCGATTGTTCGCGATTGGTAGACAATCCTTTCCGCATCCGTGACCTTCATTCCTGTCGAAGACTAACGACATAGGGCGGCAAAGGCGGCATCATGCCGTCCATGGAAACCGCGAAGGAGTTCCAGATGCTCGACCAGATCAAGGGGCTGCACCACGTCACATCCATGGCGAAGGATGCCCACGAGAACAATGAGTTCTTCACCAGAAAGCTTGGCCTTCGGCGGGTCAAGAAGACCGTCAATTTCGATGCGCCGGACGTCTACCATCTCTACTACGCGGATGAATTCGGCACGCCGGGTTCGGTGATGACCTACTTTCCGTTCCCCAATATCGGCAAGGGCCGTCATGGGGTCGGAGAAGTTGGGACAACGGTCTTCTCCGTGCCCGAAGGATCGCTCGACTATTGGGAGAAGCGGCTCGCCGAGCAGGGCGTGACCGGACTGAAGCGCGAGGAAACTTTTGGCGAAAAGCGTCTGCGTTTCAATGGGCCCGACGGCGACGGTTTCGCGTTTGTCGAGGATAAGGGGGACAGCCGTGCGCCGTGGTCAAAAGGTGGGGTGCCGGACGACGAAGCGGTCCGCGGTTTCCACTCTGTGGCGCTGCGGCTGAAGGATGGCGGCCGTACCGAAGAACTGCTCAAATTCATGGGCTACGAGGAAGCCGACCAATCGGGCGGAACGAAACGCTTTGCGATCAAGAACGGAAATGGCGCCGATGTTGTCGATATCGAGACATTGCCCGGCGCGCCTTTCGCGGATCTGGGAGCAGGCTCTGTACACCATGTCGCCTTTGCGGTCGAAGACAGGGCGCGCCAGCTCGAAGTTCGCAAGGCGCTGATGGATACCGGCTATCAGGTCACTCCGGTGATCGATCGGGACTATTTCTGGGCCATCTATTTCCGTACGCCTGGCGGCGTGCTGTTCGAAGTGTCGACCAATGAACCGGGCTTCGACCGGGACGAAGACACGGCGCATCTTGGCGAGGCATTGAAGCTGCCGAAGCAGCACGCGCATCTTCGGTCCTATCTCGAGCAGCATCTGCAGCCCCTGGACGATTGAGATTGGAAGCACACATGTCGAAGGAAGCCTATACGCACATCGTCGAACCGGGAGCGCCAAACGGCCCGCTGCTGTTCACCTTCCACGGAACGGGTGGCAACGAAACGCAGCTCCTGCCGCTTGGCCGGCATGTTCTGCCCGATGCCGAGATCATCTCACCACGCGGTGACGTTTCCGAGCATGGCGCCGCGCGTTTCTTTCGCCGCACCGGCGAAGGCGTGTACGACATGGATGACCTTGCCCAACGGACGGCAAAGATGGCCAATTTCGTGCGCTCGCACTTCGAGGCGCGAAAGCCAGCCGCGACGGTTGGGCTTGGCTATTCGAATGGTGCGAACATTCTCGCATCGATGCTGTTTACCGACCCGGGCCTGTTCAGTGCGGCAGTGCTGATGCACCCGCTTATCCCGTTCAAGCCCGAAAGAACGGAAGGCTTATCCGATGTGGATATCCTTGTTACCGCGGGCCGGCGTGATCCGATATGCCCGCCCGAATTGACGCTACGGCTGGAAGCCTATCTGAAAGAGATCGGTGCAAACGTCGTAGTGGAGTGGCACGATGGAGGCCATGAATTGCGCCAAAGTGAAATCGACGCGGCGGTAAAGTTCCTTGCGCGTTTTCGCACCACCGAGCGGACCGAGGCCGAGCAGCGATGAGCGAAGAAACTCCGGAAATTCAGCTTGAAGAAACCAGTTCCAAGGGCCGATACTTTCTCAGGGCGACCGGCGGCGATGTCGCTGAAATGACCTTCAGCAAGGCTGGCGACCATCTTCTTATTATCGACCACACTGAAGTGCCGGACGCTTTTCGGGGGCAGGGTGCGGGCGTCAGGCTGGTCGCGCGCGCCGTCGAAGATGCCCGCGCGGCCGGCAAGAAGATCATCCCGCTCTGTCCTTTTGCGAACGCCCAGTTCCAGCGGCACAAGGAATGGGCGGATGTGCTGAAGGCCTGAACCGTGCGGTTGCCGGCAAAACTATTCGGTAGCGCGGATACTGCGAGGCAAGCATGAGCGACGTTATGAGTGAGATCCGATTGGAAAGGCGAGGGCATAGAGGCCGCTATGTTCTCGATATGCCGAATGGCGAGCCGGCCGAGCTGACATTCGTCGAAAGCGGCCCAGGGCATATCATCGTCGATCACACCTGGGTCCCACCAACATATCGCGGACGCGGCGTCGCGGAGCGGCTGGTCGTCAAGGCTGTCGAGGATGCACGCGCCGCCGGCATCCGGATCACGCCGCTCTGCCGTTTCGTGGCTACCGAGTTTCGCCGTCACAAGGACTGGGCAGACGTGCTGAAAGAGTAGGCTCTCGATCATTGCCGGCGGAAATGGGGATACGCTTGCCTTCAGGACGACGCTTTGAAGATCAGAAAGGCCGCGAGAGCTGGAAGTGCCAAGTGTCGAGCCGCGGCGACGCGCTCCGGCGTGAAATGATGTTCGGCATCGAGGCAGTTGACCGTTCCGACCACCTCGCCGCCGAGAATTACCGGCATATTGAGTACTGAGCCGCAACTGAGTGTGCCGATCAGCTCATAGTCCGGGAAATGCTCCGCGATCTCGGCCAATGTATTCTTCACGAAGGTGTTGCGGCCGAGCACGACGTGTTCGAACCAGGGATCGACAACGATCGGTTTCGTGCCGGAGACTGGATAGCTGACAGGGTCACTGGTGTAGAGCCGGCGCGCCTCGCCCTTCACCATGTCGACGGTTGTAACCGTGAAGAGCTTTGCGCCGAACAATCCATTCGCCAGCCTTTCCAGCGCCGACCACGCAGTGTCCGCATCGCTTGTCTGTTCGAGGGCGCGGCGAAACTCCGCCAGAAGGCTGTCGGTTGGGGCGAGAGTCATTGGATGTCCTTTCACGCGCCCATCGGCAGCGCGCTTCGCTCGATGAGTTCGCTGGAATAGTCGTTGCTCATGCGCCCATGCTTCAGTGCGTCGACCGTGTTCGTCTCGACGATCCTGCCTTCGCGCATCACTGCCAGCCTGTCGCACAGGAAGGAAACGACCGGCAGATCGTGGGTTACGAGCAAGTAGGTCAGGCCTTTTTCCTGGCGCAGCCGCTTGAGCAGATTGAGGATTTCAGCCTGGACCGACACGTCCAGCGCGGATGTCGGCTCGTCGAGCAGCAAAAGCTTCGGTTCGAGCATTAGGGCGCGAGCAATCGCAACCCGCTGGCGCTGACCACCAGACAATTGGTGGGGCAGCCGAAACCGGAAACGCGGGTCGAGCCCCACGGATGCCATGACGCCTTTGATGCGCGCGTCCTGATCACCGATGCGCTGGATTGTGAGCGGTTCGCTCAGCACGGCGTCCACGGTCTGCCGGGGATGAAGCGATCCATACGGGTCCTGAAATACCATCTGGCATGTCGAGGCGAAGTCGCGGTCGAATGCCTTGCCCCGTGGCTTGCCGAAGACCGAGATTTCGCCGGTCCAGTCAGGCGCCAGCCCGGCGATCGCCTTCAACACCGTTGACTTGCCGGAGCCGCTTTCGCCAACGAGCGCAAAACTCTCGCCGCGCACGACGTCGAGCGAGATCGCGTTGACCACTTTGGTCTCGCCGTAAGAGACATGGAGATTGCGCAGGCTGAGCGCGTTCATGCCTGACTCCATGATGTACGGTCGAGCACCGGCAATTCCGCCCGGGTTTCGTTCAGTTTCGGCACCGATGCCAACAGGCCTCGTGTATATGGGTGTACGGCCTCGTCGAGTTTGCCGGCCTGGCATTCCTCGACAATTTGTCCGCCATACATCACCAGAATGCGATCGCAGAACCGCGAGACCAGATTGAGGTCATGACTGATGAAGATCAGGCCCATGCCCTTTTGTGTGATGAGATCGTCGATGATCTGCAGCACTTGCGTGCGAACGGACACATCGAGCGCCGATGTCGGCTCGTCTGCGATCAAAAGATCCGGCTCCGGGATCAGCATCATGGCGATCATCACGCGTTGCCCCATGCCGCCGGAGACCTCGTGCGGGTAGAGGCTGAAGACACGTTCGGGGTCTCGTATTCGCACGGCGTCGAGCATTTCCAGCACGCGTCGGCGCACGTCGCGGCGTGGCAATTTCTCGTGCACGGTCAGCGCTTCACCGATCTGGGCGCCGATCGTCATGACGGGGTTCAGCGAAAATTTTGGATCCTGCATGATCATCGAGATGCGACGGCCGCGTATGGTGCGCATTTCTGCATCCGTGGCGGTCAGAAGACCGGTATCGCCGAGGCGCAAACGGTCCGCGGTGACGATGCCCGGCGACCTGACAAGGCGCAGAATAGCGCGCCCGGTCATCGACTTGCCGGAACCGCTTTCGCCGACAATGCCGAGGCGCTCGCGGCCTACAGTGAAGGAAATGCCGCGAACAACCTCTATCGGCCCTTGAAGGGTCGGGAAGGTGACGCGGAGATTTGCGACGTCCAACAGAGGCGCACTCATTGCTTGCCTCCCTGCTTCGGGTCCAGAACGTCCCTCAGGCCGTCACCAAGCAGACAGAAGCCGAGACTGACGATCACGATCGCAAAGCCGGGCATGGTGGCGACCCACCATTGATCGAGGATGAAGGCCCGGCCGCGCGAGATCATCGCGCCCCATTCTGGGAGTGGCGGCTGCGCGCCGAGGCCCAGGAAGCCCAGCCCGGCGGCGGTGAGGATAATACCGGCCATGTCGAGCGTGACGCGTATGATCATGGAAGACGAGCAGAGCGGCAGGATGTGCCTGCCGATGATGCGGGCGGCTGAGGCGCCTTGCAGTTGGACGGCCTGGATGAACTCGCTGTTGCGGATCGTCAGCGTCTCCGCCCGAGCGATACGCGCATAGGCGGGCCACGACGTGATGGCGATGGCGATGATCGCATTCTCGATGCCGGGGCCGAGTGCTGCCACGAACGCAAGGGCCAGGATGAGCTTGGGCATCGAGAGGAAGATGTCCGTGATGCCCATCATTACACGGTCGGTCCATCCGCCGAAATAGCCCGAGATCGCGCCGATCAGCAGTCCGGCCGGCGCTGCCAGCACCGCGACCAGCGCGACGATCAACAGCGTGATGCGCGAGCCATAGACGACACGAGACCAGATGTCCCGGCCCAGCTCGTCGGTGCCGAGCCAATGGGCTGCGCTCGGTGCGGCGAGACGTTCCGAAAGCTCGCCAGCGATTGGGGAATGGGTTGCGAACCATGGCGCAAAAGCCGCCATGACGATCAACAGGAGAACGATGAGCGCGCCGATGACAGCAAGCGGATTGCGCAGCAGCGCGTTGAACACGCGGTAGGAGCGCCCCAGGCGGGCCTGCATCCGCGAGGACGGCGAGTCGGCGAGCAGCCATTCGATGGTCGTCATCCGCGGGCCCTCGGATCGAGCACGCGGTAGAGCACGTCGGACAATTTATTAATTCCGATGAACACCGCGCCGATCACCAGCGTGGCCCCGAGTACGGCGTTCATGTCCGCGTTGAGCAGCGCATTTGTCAGATAGTTGCCAATGCCGGGCCACGAGAACACGGTTTCAATCATGACCGACCCTTCGAGCAGCCCGGCGTAGGAGAGGCCAATCACTGTGATCAGCGGCACAAGGATCGGCCGAAAAGCATGCCGCCAGATGACCGCGCGTTCGGAGAGCCCTTTTACGCGCGCGGTGGTCACGTATTCCTGATTGAGCTGGTCCAGCATGAAGGAGCGCGTCATGCGCGCGATATAGGCCAGGCTGAAAAAGCCGAGGATCGAGGCCGGCAAAACCAGATGCCACACCGCATTCATGAAGATGTCGGTGTCTCCGGCAATCAGGCTGTCTACCAGCATCAGGCCGGTGACAGGCGGCACCAGACCGTCGTAGTAGATGTCGAGCCGTCCAGGCCCGCTAACCCATTGCAGGCGGGCGTAGAAAACCGCAAGTCCGACCAGCCCCAGCCAGAAGGCGGGGATCGAATAGCCAAGGAGGCCGACGACACGGATCGCCTGATCGAGCGCGCTACCCTGCCGACTTGCTGCCCATACGCCCATCGGTACGCCCAGCAGCACGCCGAAAACGATGCCGATCGTCGCCATTTCGAGTGTCGCAGGAAAAACGCGAACGAGGTCCTCAACGACAGGCCGTTGGGTTGAGACCGAGGTGCCGAGATCGCCCCGCACCACGTCGCCGACATAAGAGGCGAACTGCACGACCAGCGGCCGGTCCAGCCCCATTTCCTCCCTTACGCGCTCATACACCGCCTGCGGCGCGCGGTCGCCCACCACGGCAAGGACCGGGTCGATGGGGACGATGCGCCCGATAAAGAAGGTGATAGCCAGAAGACCAAGGAAGGTCAGCGCTACGGTTACAACGAAAGCGCCGAGAGAAAGCGCGATGCGATGCCTGCTCTTCCTGCCGCGGACCGGCTGCTTGGTCGCGACAATTTCTGTTTCAACCGACAATCGCTTGGCTTCCCCGACAAAGAGGCGCGCCTGGCAGGCGGAGGCCGGGCGCGCGAAAATCACGCTTGGATAATACGAATTCTTTTGCTTAGATCAAAAAAATTTTGATGGGGAGGGTGTGGTTTGAAGCCAACCGAAGCGCAATCCGCGGCGAGCGGCCAGCCGTTGGTCGGCTCGCTGATCCGCGTGCGGCGGCGCCAGATGCACATGACCTTGCAGGACCTGTGCGAGCAGGCAGGCATTTCGGTCGGCTATCTCAGCCAGGTCGAGCGTGACCAGGCGACGCCGTCGCTCGGAACGCTCGCTCACATTGCGCGTGCCTTGAAGGTCGGGGTCGATTACTTCATCGCAACTCCTGATATCGAGAACAGTCTGACCCGTGCCGGCGCGCGCGACGTTTTCTCCGTCAGAGGGTCGCCGCTGAGCTATGAACGGCTTTGCACCGATTTCGCGGGCAATGTGCTTTCGTCCTTCATCGTCACGATACCGCCTGGGTACGTCTCCGAGACGACCAGCCACGAAGGCGAGGAGATCATGTATGTTCTCGACGGCAGTTTGACGGTCCTCGTGGACGGCGACGACAAGATATTGCTCGCGGGCGACAGCTTCCATCTGCGCGGCAACAATCCTCACGCCTGGTCCAATACGGGTGACAAGGACGTGCGTCTGCTGTGGACCGGAACGGTTCCGATTTATCGCAGGCAATCAGCGGGACGGAACAGGGCGGCATCGTTGCGTCCCGACAAAGTTCGCAATCTCAGACAGACAAACAGAACTGCCAGGGAAGAGGAGAACGACGAATGAGGATATTCAAGGCGGCTGCCTTCGCAGCCATGCTGACTTTGCCTATGGCGCCGCTCGGTGTCTTCGCCGCAACGCCTCCCGACGTGCTTGTGGTGGCCCAGAACATCGATGACATCGTCGCGATCGATCCTGCACAGGCGTTTGAATTCACCTCCGGCGAGTTCGTTACCAACGTCTATGACCGGCTCGTCCAATACGACGCTGAAGATACGGAAAAACTCGTGGCGGGTCTGGCCTCCGAATGGACGGCCGATGCCGCGGCGAGAACGATAACCTTCACGCTTCGTGACGGTGTGAAGTTCCACTCCGGCAATCCGGTCCGCCCTGAAGACGTGTTGTTCTCCCTCAAGCGCACGGTCGTGCTCAACAAGGCGCCTGCGTTCATTCTGACCCAACTCGGCTGGACTCCGGACAATATCGCCGAAATGGTCAAGGTCGACGGCAACAAGATCGTCATCAAGTATGAGGGCGAATTCTCCCCGAATTTTGTTCTCAACGTCCTGGCATCACGCCCTGCATCTGTTGTTGACGAACTCGCAGTGATGCCGAACGAAAAGGACGGCGATCTCGGTAATGCCTGGCTGAACGCCAACTCGGCAGGCTCCGGTCCGTTCAAACTGCGGGCCTTCCGCCCGGCTGAAATCCTGACGCTCGACGCGAATCCGGACTACTTCAAGGGTGCGCCGAAGATGAAGTCGGTCATCATCCGCCATGTTGCGGAAGCAGCCACTCAGCAGCTTCTCCTGGAGTCGGGCGATGCCGACATCGCCCAGAACCTCACGCCGGATCAGGTTGCCGGGTTGGAAGGCAAGAAAACGGTCAAGATCGAGACCTATCCGCAGGCTGCGGTCCACTTTCTGAGCTTCAATCAGAAAGACGAGGATCTGAAGCCGGAGGCGCTGTGGGAAGCCTCGCGCTATCTCGTCGATTACAAGGGAATGACCGACAGTTTCCTGAAAGGTCAGATGACGATCCACCAGGCGTTCTGGCCGAAAGGCTTTCCCGGCGCGCTTGACGAGACGCCTTTCACCTACGACGTCGAGAAGGCGAAGAAGATTCTCGCCGATGCAGGCGTCAAGACGCCGATCACGGTGACGCTCGACGTGATCAACTCGGCGCCATTCACGGATATGGCGCAGTCGTTGCAATCGACCTTCGCGAACGCCGGCATCAACTTCGAGATTATACCCGGCACTGGTGCGCAGGTGATCACCAAGTACCGCGCCCGTACGCATGAGGCGATGCTGCTCTACTGGGGCCCGGATTTCATGGATCCGCATTCGAATGCCGGCGCCTTTGCCTATAATGCCGACAATTCGGACGACCACTATCAGAGCACGACCACCTGGCGGAACGCCTGGGCAGTGCCGGACGATATCAACAAGGAGACGATGGCCGCGCTTGCCGAGACCGACGCGGCCAAGCGCGACGAGATGTACATCGACCTGCAGAAGAAGGTTCAGGCTAAATCGCCGATCGTCATCATGTTCCAGGCGGTCAAGCAGGTTGCCCTCGCGCCAAATGTCAGCGGCTATGTCAACGGAGCGACGTCCGACTTCGTGTTCTACCGTCTGGTGGAGAAGAAGTGATCGGCTAGCTTACTCATCGCTTCAAGGCCGCCCGCCCAAACCGGGCGGCTTTTTTCATTTCAAACGCTATGTTCCGGCGGGAGGCCCACCAGAGTCAGTGTGCAGCTTGTGGGCCGGAAAGGCCCCCATCCATCCGTTCTTGAATTTTGTGGGGTACGATCCAGAACAATCGGTCCTGGCTCTCGGGCTGGTCCGACAGGCCCTCCCAAATTTCTGTATCAAGCGCGGTTACACAAATGTGAGGAATCTCACATCGAGCGGATACAAACTATGCATATGTTGCCGTTAGGGAAGGTACAACCAAGACGGCGAAAACAATGCGCAAAACGACGGCTCCAGAACTCGACCGGCCATTTCGCACTTTCATCCGGCATGGCCATTTTCAGCGTATCGCGCTTCGCGAGCGCACCGACAATCATCCAATGGCGATGTTTGCAACATTGGTGACAGTTTCGTTCTTCTCCATGTTCGTGATGGGCCCCGGCCGAGCAACATTGGAGAGAACCTTTGAGCCGGCGCCACAGGTTGCCGATCATGGTGGAGCGGCCGCGAAGACCTCTCGCCTGCCCCCGATCTCGGATGCCGGTCGTGCTTGCCACGGGCAAGCCTGGGGCGCCGAGACGGAAGATTGCCTTCGCGCAATCGTGAAGCAGAGCGGCAAAGGCGACGTTCGGAAAATCCGGATGATTGCAAGTGCTGAGCCGCTGAAGACGACTCCCAACGTCTTTTGACCCACTTCTGTGCGATTTTCATCGCACGCCTGACCCTGCCTTGGTAAAGCCCCTTCCAAGGGAGGGTCTTTTTTGATCCCTTCACCCGCCTATCGCGTCAGCGTAACCTGATCGGTAATCGCTGCGAGAACGCCTCGTATGTCCAGCGTACTGAATGGCTTCTCGAGCAACTGCGGGCGCAGATGCGCCGGAAGCGAATCGATCTCCGCATGCGCGCCCAGCATGTCTCCCGTGACAAGCACGAAGCGCCGGGCAATTTCCGGTCGTTGATCGAGCAGTTCGCGGTGGATCGCCATGCCGTTCGCGCCCGGCATTCGTAGATCGCAAAAAACGATGTCGGGTGCAAACGACGCAAGCTCGTTGGCGACGCTGCTCCAGATTGTCACGATCTGGGATTTTACGCCCATCAGTTCGAGGATATCGGCGAGCGATGCTGCGACGTCAGGCTCGTCGTCGATAATCAAAGCATTGCGAAGCCCGGTGGCCGTTGGACGATCGGTTGCCGCAACGTCGCCAGCCTGTTCGAGCGCCGGAAGTTCGACCAGGAACCGCGCACCTTGCGGGTGCACCGGCTCGAACCAGGTTCTGCCGTGGTGCCGCTCGATGATCGAGCGTGAAATGGATAGGCCGATCCCGGTACCCACGCCAGCCGGCTTGGTCGTGAAATACGATTCGAAGATGCGGTGACGGATTTCCGGAGGTATTCCGGGTCCATTGTCTTCAACCGAAAAACCGCTTGCGCCGGCCGTCGTCCGGAATGTCCGCACCTTGATACGGCGGTCGATGGGGATTGCCGCCAACGCGTGCTGGCTGTTGACCAGGAAATTCGCCGCCACCTGGGTTATGTGGTCGGCATCGGCCATCACCAGAACTGACCCTGGGGCGAGATCCGCGTCGACGCTGATGCCACTTGTTCGTGCTCCATATGCAGTGACTTCGAGGGCGGAACGCATGACCTGATTGAGATCGGTTTCGGTCTGGACGGTGGGGTGCAGCCGCACCATCCCCAGGAAGCTCTTCACGATGCGCCCACATCGCTCGGCGGCGGCGCGCACCTTTTCGGCGCGCGTCTTGGTTTGAGCGTCGGCGGCGAATTCGTGCAGCAAGGTGGATTGCGCAACCACAACCGCGAGCGGATTGTTCAACTCGTGGGAAACGCCGGCGAGCAGCGAGCCCATCGCCGCCATCTTCTCGTTCTGGTGCAGTTTCTCGCGCTGCCGGTTGATCTCCTGCTCCGCCTTATGCTTGTCGCGCAGATCGCGAATAGATCCGAAGAACATCCGGCGGTCGGCTGCCTTCAATTCGGTGACGGTCAGCTCAATGGGAAAGACCTCTCCGAGGGCGTTCTGCGATACGGTTTCAAGCCGGTTGCCGATCATAGGAGCGCCGCGCCCTGACATGTACTCGGCGCCCGTGGCATAGCCCTTGCGGTAGTATTCGGGGATCAGCGTATCGAGCAGATCCTTGCCTATGATGTCGGCGCGTTTCCAACCAAACATCTTTTCGGCTGCCGGATTGAATTCGATGATGCTGCCGGTCTCGTCGATGACAATAATGCCGTCAAGTGAGGCCTGGAGCATGGTCTTGCGGATCATCTCTCCGACATGCGCATCTGAAAGCGAGCGCTCTATTGCGTCGCCGATGGCCAGCGCGACGACTTCCAGAACGGCCTTTTCGTCACCTGTCCATTTCCGTTCGGTCAGGCAATCGTTGATGGCCAATGTTCCCCAGACATGACCATGGGCAAAAACGGCGACGGAAAGGAACGACTTGATCTTCTGCTGCTCAAAATCCTTGCGGAGGAAACCATCTATCTCGCTGGTCAGGCCAGCGAAAATCTTGCCCAGACGGAGTTCTTCCGAGAGCCGCTGGAGCAGCGGGTCCTCGTTGACGACCTTCTGCACGATCAGGGTCGGCGGGTCTGAGATGCCTTCGATCCTGTCATCCACCCAGTAGGCGGCGATCGATTGCGCGAATCCTTTGCCCGGCACGTCCCGCAGTCGGAAGAGGATGGATCGATGACAGCTCAGGCCGCGCCCCACCTCCGCCAAAACCTGGCGGATTTCCGTCTGCCAGTCACCGGAGTTCCGAAGCCTGCGCAAGATGCGCGCCGCCATGACCGACAGGCCAGGGTGTTCGATCTCGGGATCGCTGCTGGCTGGTTGCGTATCGATCATGGCTGCGCGTCCTAACGCACCGGATTCCCGCGGCTGCACGATATGCCCGCTTCAACTGCCATCGGACCCGCCCGGAAGGGCAAAGATATAGCCTTCGCCACGCACCGTTCTGAGAAATCGCGGATTGGCGGGGTCATCCTCGATCTTCTTCCTGAGCCGCATGACGCGGATGTCCACGGCACGGGAAGATTCCGGATCCTCGCTAAAGCCGACTGCCTCACACAGGGCTGTGCGGGTCAAGAGCCGGTTGGAACGGGTGAGAAAGACTTCCAGAATGTCGAATTCGCTCTTGGCCATTTCGATCACCGCTCCGCCGGGGCCGGTAATCATCCTCCCATCGAGATCCGCCTGGTATTCCCCGAAGGTGAAGATCCGCCTGTTCGCTTCACTGGCGGCACTGGGAGTGGCTTGCGCGTCCGCAGTGACCGGCACACGCCGCAAAACGCTGCGCACCCGCGCGAGCAACTCACGCAGTTCGTAAGGTTTCACGATATAGTCATCGCCACCGAGCTCAAGTCCGACGATCCGGTCGATCGCGGTGCCTGCCGCCGTCGCAAAGATCAGGCCTACTGGCATTTTCGATCTCAGCCAGCGCCCGAGGGAAAGCCCATCCTCCCCAGGCATGGCGATGTCCAGGATGGCAAGATGGAAGGACCACTCTGCTGCCAGCGACCGCATCTCCGCCGCATCGGCAGCGGTCATGACTTCAAAGCCGTTTGCGGTGAGATACTCCGCAACGGCATCTCTGAGATCGGGCTCATCCTCGACGACAACGATACGTGCGCGCAGTGGGATTTTGTCTCCGCTTTCCGAGGAAAGTAAATTGGGTATAAACATGTTGTCCAGTCTGTTGTTTTAGCGCTCTCTTGTGGGTCCCATTCATGGCTGGGAGACCGGTTGTTGCATTGCTATGCCTGTCGGGTGATGCCGCCCTCCTGATCGGCGATTACCTTGAGCGGCGCGGCTATGGGTTGCGCGCCGCAGCGGAGTTGTGGGAGGCCGATGCCCTTTTGACGGCCGGTGGAATCGATGTCGCTGTCGCCAACCTTGACGATGGCGAAGGCCCCGGGATGGAGCTTCTGAGGCGCCATTCCGGCGAGGCTGGTCCCGCTTTCATCATGTTCGGCGATGGCGGCGGCTTGATCGCACGGGTGCTGGCTCTCGAACTCGGCGCGGCTGACGTGGTCGGCGGTTCGACCAATTTGAGAGAATTGGCGACCCGGATTGGGGGCCTCCTTTCGCGCCTGGGGAAGGCGTTGCCGGATCTCATCATTCTGGAGAACTCGACGGTCGACATGAGGGCGGCGATCGTCATGCACAGATCCGGCCATGAAGAGCAGCTTTCGCCTGGCCAGATCGCCTTGTTGCGGTTGTTCGCCGCCAGCCCGCGCAAGGTCCTGACACGCGACGACATCATCGCAGCTGCTCCGGCCGAGGACAGTGAGGCCTATGACCGGTCGATCGATTCGCGGATTGTGCGATTGAGGCGCAAGCTCGACACCGACAGCATCGCGACGATCCAAGGCGCCGGCTATCGATTTGATCCGCCAGGTGACGGGTTCTAAGCCGAAAGGAGGGCGAAAGGGCGTGTACCGGACGTCCGGCCGGGCCAGTCGCCTCAAATGTGAGGAATGTGTCGAAAGCTTTGTCGGCGTTTCGATGGTTCGGGAAAGGCGGGACAGCGCTTTCGACATGGCGGGCTCAGGTTTTCCTGTCCCGCCAGTATGAAGCATGGCGGGTCATCAGCCCGCCCGTGCCGCGACGGTGGAGTTTTTGACGGACAAGGTCGATACCGCATCCCTGGTATGGGCTGGATCCGGATGTTTCAAAAGCACCGCCGCGAGGGCCGCGAAGCCGAGCAGTCCCTGCGTATAGAGAAGGGCGGAAATAACCGCTGCTGCCTTCGATCTCATCGTCATCGTCCCTTTGAATTCTTCGAGCTCACCTCTATTCAAACCCGGACGAAGTCTCGCCCCTGGACTGCCAGTTCCATTGGATTGATCGTCAGACTGCCCGCCTTCTGTTTCCGGACGATGCCGCCGCGCTTGGCCGCAGTTACGCGCTTGTCTGGAGACAATGGCCGAATGTTTCTTCCGGACGGTCGGAATTGTTTCTTTGTATTGAAAAACAGAAACGGGCTCGAAACAAAAATGCACTCGAGTGAAATTAAGGCGAAACATCACTCCTGCATAACGCTTGCCCAGTCCGCATCGCTAAGCGTCGCTGATATGTTCTTTCATGTAGTTTCGGGTGCTGGTCAGAAGGTGCACCATTGCTTCCCGGGCTCGCGCCGCGTCCCCATCCCGGATCGCGTCCATCACAGTCTTGTGCATGGGCAGGAAAATCACGAAGGATTCCCGCGAGAATCGGTGACTGATCAGCAGTCCGACGCCGATCAAATTACCCATCTGCAGAAGCAGCGCGTTGCGCCCCGCGGAGAGGATGCCGCGATGGAAACGTAGATCGGCTTCGATACCGGGTTCGCTTGCCTGGCTCGCTTCAGTCATCGCGGCGAAGGCCTGCTCGATCTCTGCGAGATCGGAGGGCGTTGCCCGGATTGCGGCAAGCGCGGCCGCCTCCGGTTCAATCATCAGCCGCACCTCGAAAAGTTCCGTGAAAAACTGCAGCGGCGGCATCGCGCTGTAACGCCAACTCAGCACCTCGGCGTCGAGGAGGTTCCAGCGCATTGGCGGCAGAATGCGAATGCCGGTTCGCGTTCGCGATTCGAGCAAGCCTTTTGCGGCAAGCGTCTTCACGGCCTCCCGCACGACGGACCTGCTCACGCCGAATTCCGTCTCCAGATCGGCTTCCTTCGGGAATGGTTCGTCGGTATTGAGGTCGCCGCGCACAATACGTGCCCCCAACTCCTCAACGACCTGGGCAAAAAGGTTCCGCTTGCGGACTTTACCGATGGGGATATCGGTGAGGCGATCGCTCATCTGACAGAGGCCTGGCCGGTCCGGTGGTTTCTTGACAAGAAGGACGTAAAATTATCATATAAAATGATAATATGAAGCTCTTAGTGCGGAGCGGTCCGGGATTTGGAGCCTGAGTTGCGGCGCAGTGCTGGATCTATCGGCGACAGTACCCGCCGTTGCGCGTTGAGGTTCGGCTGCCTCGTCTTGGAAGCTTCGCGGGCGGCCCGGCCTGCCCGAAAGTTCCTGGGCTACTGCGTCGCCCATCTGATCGAGCGCGGTAGGAAAGATGAAATCGAATAGCCTCGATGATGGCCAACGTGTCCGCTGAACTCGATACACCTTGCGTGACGATTTTGCTCGACCGACTCGAGCAGAATATCACGCGCGTTCAGCGCATGATCTCGGCCAGCGGAAAGGCCAATCGTCCGCACGTAAAGACCCACAAAATCCCCGCAATTGCGAGAATGCAGATCGAGGCCGGCGCGATCGGGCTGACGTGTCAGAAGCTCGGTGAAGCCGAGGCGTTCATCGATGCCGGCGTTAGCGAGGATTTGCTCATTACCTTCAACATCGTCGGCGAAGCAAAAACTGCCCGGCTGATGGACCTGGCGGAACGTGTGAAGCGGCTTGCCGTTGTCGCCGACAATGAAATCGTGCTCTCCGGCCTGTCCGCAGCGGCGCGTCCCAGCGGTCGCGATTTGCCCGTGCTGATCGAATGCGACACTGGCTTTGGCCGCAATGGCGTACAGACCCCAGATGCCGCGCTCGAACTTGCAAGACTGGTCTCACGGCTCCCCAATCTTAGCTTCGAGGGGCTGCTGGTTTTCCCGAACAATGCGCCACGCACTTTGGAGTTCTTCAGCGCTGCGATAGAGCGCTTTGCCCGCTCCGGAATTCCCTTGCCGATCCTTTCAGGGGGAGGAACGCCGGCACTGCGGAACCTTGCCGACTATCCGATGATGACCGAGCACAGGGCCGGCACCTATGTCTACAATGACGTCATGATGGTGCAGTCGGGAGTTGCGCAATGGGAAAACTGCGCCATGCACGTTCGCACCACGGTCGTCAGCCGTCCAACGGCGGACCGCGCGATCGTCGACGCCGGCTCGAAAGTGCTCACGCGCGAGCAATACTATGTCCAGAATTTCGGGCATGTGGTGGAATATCCCGACGCGGTGGTCACCAATGTCTCGGAAGAGCACGGAATGATCGACTTTTCGGCTTCGATAGAGAAGCCCTCTGTCGGCGAGGTCATCAACATCATCCCAAACCACTGCTGCGTGGTTTCGAACATGGTCGATGAGGTCTACGGATTGCGCGACGGGCGTGTGGACGTAGTCTGGCCGGTCGCGGCGCGAGGCAAGGTGCGATAGACCAAGCTTGTCTGGGCCTCCGATGATCGTCGAAGCAGGTCGCCGAAACCGGAATGGTTCGCTGACCGGGATAACGCCTGCATCCTCATGCTGCATTGCAGCAAACGCATTGGTCGCATGCAAAGCTGAGCGTTCAACGGGGTCTGGACCGTACCTATCTACCCGTCAACTGATCAACACGGAAATGGAGGGTACAATGAACCTGGTCCGTAACTACCGTAACTGGCGCCGCTATCGTGACACCGTAAGCGAACTGAGCCGCCTGTCGAACCGCGAGCTCAACGATCTCGGCATCCATCGCGGAGAGATCGAAGCCGTCGCGAAAGCGCGCTAAGCTGAGAGAAATATGGCAGGAGGTTCTCTTGCTCCTGTCGTCCCAGAACCCGCCGGTTACGCCGGCGGGTTTTTTTGCATTGGAGCGTTGGAGTACACAGTCGGCGTGCAACTCCCCACGAATACCGGGTCAGTTGGCCAAAGCCCGACTGCGCGATCCTCGGTACGCTCTACTGCCTCATCTCGGATTGGCTTCCCAGTATTTCGTCCAATCCCGCCTTCTTCGTCTTGACTCTGGGGGGTTCTAGAACGCTGATTGGCGTGGATACGGTGGTCGCTGCGATCTGTCCGACGGTGTTCACCGTCCCGAGAAGCACGGCGCCGATGCTCTCACTTAGCCCGCTGTCAGTGGACGTCAACGCCTGACCAGTGACAAGGCGCTGCCCGATCAGCTGCACGATCTCCGGGCTCTCTGCAAATTTGCTATGAGCCAGGCGGTC
>JBEVEP010000321.1:0-22785 GCA_040512755.1 Mesorhizobium sp. | reverse complement strand
CGGCGGCCATCGATCTTGTTGTACAGGGCGGCAAATACATCCTCGGCCCGGAGGTCGCAGAGTTCGAACGAAAGCTTGCCGACTATGTCGGCGTCAAGCATGTCGTTGCCTGCGCGAACGGAACAGATGCGCTTCTTCTGCCCCTGTATGCATCGGGCATTGGTCCCGGCGATGCGGTCTTCGTGCCGAGCTTTACATTTGCCGCGACCGCCGAAGTTGTCGCGCTGGCAAAGGCAGAGCCCGTATTCGTGGATGTCGACGCCGATACCTACAACATCGACATAGCCAGCCTCGAAGCCGCTATTGCGATGATAAAGGCCGAGGGCCGTCTGAAACCGAAAGCCATCATTCCGGTCGACCTCTTCGGCCTCGGCGCCGATTATGCGGCAATCGCCAAAATCGCCGAGCGTGAAAACCTGCTCGTCATCGAAGACGCGGCGCAAGCGATTGGCGGTTCCATCGACGGCAAGATGTGCGGCGCATTCGGTGATGTCGCCGGCACGAGCTTTTATCCCGCCAAGCCGCTTGGCTGCTATGGCGACGGCGGGGCGATGTTCACCAACGACGACGATCTGGCGCAAAAACTCCGTTCGTTCGCATTCCACGGCAAGGGTGAAACCCAGTACGACAACATCTACGTCGGGGTGAATTCGCGCCTCGACACGTTGCAGGCCGCGATCCTGATCGAGAAGCTCGCCATCCTCGAAGAGGAAATGATTGCGCGGCAGGCGGTCGCCAAACGCTATGACTCCGGTCTCTCCGGTATCGTGAAAGTGCCGACCGTCGGCGACGGCCGCCGCTCAGCCTGGGCGCAATATGCCATCGAGACCGTGCATCGCGACGCGCTGAAGGCACATCTTCAGAACCAGGAGATCCCGTCGGTCATCTACTATGTGAAGCCCCTGCACCAACAGGTTGCCTACCGGAACTATCCCCAGGCGCCAGGGGGTTTGCCGGTTTCGGAGACCTTGCCCAACCGCATACTGTGCCTTCCCATGCACCCGTATCTAAGCAAGGGCGATCAGGATCGGATCATCGATACGATCCGCAATTTCCTCGAAGGCCAGTCCGTGCGGGCGGCGGAATAGCATAAACCGCTGCGGTCGATCGCAGGCCGGCGCCGCCATTCAAATGGTTTTGGGTGACGTCGGCGAGGACTGTGAATCTCCGCCTGTCGGCGGATCACCGCGCTCGGCGCGGGGATCGTTGTCTCTCAACGGCCTGAGCGTGTAACGCATCGTGCGGCGAGGCGCGTTGCTGGCGTTCCCGCTGGGATCGTAGGATGCCATGGGGTCGCCTCGTTCTTGCTCGACGATCCACGAGGACATATCCAGTAACGTTTTGAGACTTTCCTTGAAGTGCGGTTTCGATCGTGGCGGCGGGGGATACCCTATATTCGTCTGGTCGCCTCGTTCGATAATCTCTCCGAGCGACCATTCCTCGCGCCGTGAGGCGGCGGCTTCCGATTTTTGGAACGCCGTCCCGAAGCGGCGCGCCAGGTCCTCAACCGCGCCCATCATGTTCCGGAATCTCACCCACCGGTGGTTCGGGAACGAGTGGCTGATGGGTTGTCCGGTCTTCGGATCCGTTTCAGACTTCGGGTCGAAACGCGCAGCAATGAGCATGCCCGCTGCCTGACCGCGCCGATCCAGCCCCACAACCGTCCGCTTCTGCATGTCCAGATTAAGCCCGCCCTCGTCGTTCAGAAGGCCGATATGGACAACGCGATCCCGCACCCCAGGGGCAGCCAGGAGCTGGTTGTCGCTCCAGAAACGCGCCGTGTTGATCAGCGCTGAAGCAAAGCCAAACAGACCCCCGCTCGATCGCCGGAACTCGGTCATCAGTGTCGCGCGCTCTTCGTTGCGCCTTGTCATTCCCACGTACTTCCAGACCCTTGCACCCGGTCTAAGCCGATCCTCAGAAAGACCGGTCGACTGCCGGTTTCTTGAAGTGAGTTCATCACGGTCATCACCTCGATCAAGCGAAGTGTCGTAGCCAACCAGGTTCAGGCAAAAGGTCGGCCGCGATGGGATCGGTCCATCGAAAAGGTGCACGGGAAAGTTCGAGGTCAAGCCTCCATCGGAGTACCAAACTTCCTCAAGTTTGCGTTTCCCCTGGCTGAAATTCACCGCATGGAGTGGAACGGCACTGAGCAGTATCGGAAAGCTGAGCGACATTCGCGCAGCCAAGAGGACCGGCAGATTATTGGGAGAGGGCAGGCGGAAATCTCCATTCCCGGCCTTCACGCCGTCGATCGCTTCGCCGGCATGATCAATCATCCATTGAACCACATTCTCCGGGAAATAGCGGCGCATTTCGCTTGCGTTAAAGTACAAAGGGGTCGGCACTTCGAGGAAAGGGAACTGTGCCGAAATCTGGCGGGACACGTCGCTCGTCATCATCGACAGTTCGATGTTCCGAGGCGTAGTCAGATCGGGTTTATCCTGCGGTTCTCCTCGATCCTTGCCCGCAGTCCATAGCTCACCGAACGTCAGCGGATTATCGTCCGTTGATCTTCCGGCTGCCTTCTGAATTGTCTCATGCATCCAGGGTGTCAGCCCCAGGTACCGTCCTTCAGCAGGAAAGGCCGGGTTCGACATACCTGAACATATTCCAAAGCCATTCCTCGCCATGGCGGGAAGCCACCGAAAAAGCAGCAGAAAAACCAGGGTGATCGTGGCGACAGCGAGCGCGAGTCCCAAGGCGGCAACGCCGGCAAAAAACGCCATTGCCCAGTGACCATACCAGACAAGCGTGAGAACCGCAGGAAGGACGATCAGAAATGCGACGGCGAACGCGGCTGCCACCAATGGCCTTTTGAGACCACCCCGGAAGATCTTGAAAGCCTTCAGGAAAGGTCCACCCTGTCCGAAAAGCGGCGACAGGAGATCCATCATTGGGCGGGTATCATCGGCCGGGCTTCTCGCTGGAGGCCCATCCGGTGTGAACAGGTGGAACAGACGAGAGCGGCCGTCGGGCGCCTTCTCGGTCATTTCATGCGGCACACGCTCAACGAGCTTGAACCCTTCGGCGCTGCCGGTCTCCTGCCGCCTGTATTCCGCTGCAGCCGTCGCTGCAGCAGCAATGGCGCCGACCGACGTTCCGCCGATGGAGTGAAATCTGTATCTCTCCGCGATCCGAGAGACCGCGCCGGGATAGATGATTCCGCTGGTGACGCCTCCTGCCATGACTATATCGCATAGCAACAGATTTTCGGAGACTTGCTGCGGAAGGGAAGTCTCGATACTTGACACGTTGCACCCCCGGCCAACTGTCACGCTGATCAACCTGCTTAGATAATACCACACGCAAAGCGCAATAACTGTAAAATACCTTCTCTTTGTTACGGCACTCAGGCTCAACAATCAGAAACTGAATATCTATTTAGCCCTCTTGGTGCCGGTTGAGCACGCTGGTGGCCGTGAAGCGTGCAGTCCGCGCTACGCCTGACAACGGCGCCGAGCGAAGGATTCAGTTTTGTCAGGTTTATCATCGCACTGTCGCGAACTTCGCGGCTATGTACGTACGATCTTACGGCTGCGTCGGCAGATCAGTCAGCAGTCCCCGCGAGACGAATGATTGATTGGCAAAGTCGAGCTCATCCACCCGGCCACGCTTGCCATAGGTGAGCGGCGCGCCATCCAACGTCTCTGTCGTACCTCCGGCGGCCCTCAACACCGCGTCGCCGGCTGCCGTGTCCCATTCCATGGTTCGGCCAAATCTCGGATAGAGATCCGCCTCTCCAGCGGCGATCAGGCAAAACTTGAGCGACGAACCCACCGAAACGATCTCAGCGGCGCGGAATTTCAGGATGTATGAATCGGTTTCGGACGTGCGGTGCGAGCGGCTCGCGACAATCGTCAAAGGTTCAATCCCGCGTCTCACACCGATCCCCCGCCGGCTTTCAACCGAGAAATCCTCCGCCATTTCCACCAGTTCGGCAAAGCCCGGTCTGCCGAGGTAGAGCTTTCGAGCCAACGGAGCGAACACGGCCCCCAATTCCGGCACTCCGTCGCGAATCATCGCGATGTTGACGGTGAAGTCTGCGGAACGGTTCACGAACTCCTTGGTACCATCCAGGGGATCCACGAGGAGGAAGACCGCGCCGAGATCGGGCGGCACGATCCCCTCGGAGCATTCTTCTTCCGCCACGCAATGGACCGAGGGTAGTGCGGCGCGCAAACCCTCCAGGATGATCCTTTCACTTGTCCGGTCAGCCTCGGTGACCGGCGAAGAATCGTCCTTGCGGCTCACTGCAATTTCAGACTGGAAGACATCCAGCACTGCGCGCCCGGCCGATATTGCCAGGCGCTCGAACAGTGCCAGCACGGCGATATCGTCAGATGCCTCCACCGCTATCGTATTGCTGGTCGACATTCTCCCGCTCCCGAATCACGCTCTCGAGAGCCTCTACCAACTCTTCTGGTGACTTGCCGAGTGTTTTGAGATGGATTTCCGGATTTTCCGGTGCTTCGTAAGGGGAATCCACCCCGGTGAAATTCTTGATCTGGCCGGCAAGCGCCTTCGCGTAGAGGCCCTTCGGATCGCGCTTGGCGCATTCCTCGAACGGCGTATCGACGAAGACTTCGACGAACTCGCCCTCGGCCATCAATTCGCGGGCCATCTGACGTTCGGCTCGGAAAGGCGAAATGAAGGAGACCAGCACAATAAGGCCGGCATCGGCCATCAGCCGCGCCACTTCCGCCACCCGACGGATATTTTCCACCCTGTCCTCGTCGGTAAAACCCAGATCGCGGTTCAGCCCGTGGCGGACATTGTCGCCGTCGAGCAGATAGGTGTGGTGGCCTGCCGAATGAAGCTTCTTCTCGAGCAGGTTGGCGATCGTGGACTTGCCGGAGCCGGACAGGCCGGTGAACCACAGCACAGTCGGTCTCTGGTGTTTCGCAGCCGCCCGAGCGCTCTTGTCGACATCAAGAGATTGCCAATGGATGTTTTCCGCACGCCGCAGCGGATTGAGGATCATGCCGGCGCCCACGGTGGCGTTCGTCATCCGGTCAATCAGGATGAAGGCGCCGGTGGTGCGGTTCTCAGCGAATACATCGAACGCGATCGGCGACTGCACGGAGATGTTGACGACGCCGACAGCATTCATTTCAAGCGTTTTCGCAGCCTCATGCGCGAAGTCGTTGACATTGATGCGATAGCGCAGGTCGCTGACCGTGGCGTTTGCCTGATCGGTCTCGGTTCTGAGAATGTAGGAGCGGCCGGGAAATAGCGGCTTGTCGTCGAACCATACGAGATTGGCGGCGAACTGGTCTGCGACATGCGGGCGGCTGTAGGGCGACACGAGCAAGTTGCCGCGCGAGACCTCGACCTCGTCTTCCAACACCAGTGTCACCGCCTGCCCTTCGACAGCGCGCGGAAGATCGCCGCCTTGCGCAACGATACGCCTGACCCGCGAAAGCTTGCCGGATTTTGCAACGACGATGTCATCGCCTGTCGATACGGACCCGGAGGCCACAGTGCCGGCAAAGCCGCGGAAGTCGAGGTTCGGGCGGTTCACATATTGAACCGGGAATCGAAACGGCCTGTCGCCACCGGCCTTGTCGATGGAAATGGCTTCCAGATAGTCGAGCAGGGTCGGACCTGAATACCACGGCGTCTGGCTCGACGGGCGGGTTACGTTGTCACCATAGCGCGCCGACATCGGGATCGGCTCTATGGTGTCGAAGCCAAGCTCGGCAGCGAAAGCGCGATAGTCGGCGGCAATCCGCTCGAACACTTTGCGGTCGAAGCCAACGAGGTCAAACTTGTTGACCGCCAGCACGATATGCCGAATGCCGAGCAAGGAGGCGATGATCGAGTGGCGGCGCGTTTGGCGCAGCACGCCTTGCCGGGCATCCACCAGCACGACGGCGAGATCGGCGGTCGAGGCGCCAGTCGCCATGTTGCGCGTATATTGTTCGTGGCCCGGCGTGTCAGCCACGATGAATTTGCGCTTGGGAGTGGCGAAGAAACGATAGGCGACGTCGATGGTGATACCTTGCTCCCTTTCGGCCTCCAGCCCATCGACGAGCAGAGCGAAATCGATGCCATCACCATTGGTGCCGTGCTTGCGCGAGTCCTTTTCCAGCGCGGCAAGCTGATCCTCGAAGATCAGCTTCGTGTCGTAGAGCAGGCGCCCGATTAGCGTCGACTTGCCATCGTCGACGGAACCGCAGGTCAAAAACCGCATCAGCGATTTCTGCTCCTGTCCAGCAAGATAGCCGCGGATGTCTTCGGCGCCGGTCATTTCCCTGGTCATTACATCGTGCATGATCAGAAATAACCTTCGCGCTTCTTCTTTTCCATGGACCCGGCTTCATCCTTGTCAATGAGGCGGCCCTGTCGCTCGGAGGTGCGGGCGGTCAGCATCTCGCTGACGATTGATTCCAGAGTCTCAGCTTCGGATTCGATAGCGCCGGTGAGAGGATAGCAGCCAAGCGTGCGGAAGCGCACCCTCCGGTTTTCTACCTTCTCGCCCTCGCGCAGTTTCAACCGGTCGTCGTCCACCAGGATCAGCATGCCATCGCGTTCAACGACTGGCCGCTTCTGGGCAAAGTAAAGTGGCACGATCAGGATGTCTTCCTGCAGGATGTATTGCCAGATATCGAGCTCGGTCCAGTTCGACAGCGGAAACACGCGGATCGATTCCCCTGGCGCAACCCTTGTATTGTATATCTTCCACATTTCGGGACGCTGGTTTTTGGGGTCCCAGGCATGGCTTGCATTGCGGAACGAGAAAATGCGCTCCTTGGCACGGGATTTCTCCTCGTCGCGCCGCGCTCCGCCAAAAGCCGCATCAAACCCGTATTTGTCGAGCGCCTGCCGGAGCGCCACAGTCTTCATCACGTGGGTATGCGTGTTCGATCCGTGGTCGAACGGATTGATGCCCTGACGCACGCCGTCCTCATTGATGTGGACGAGGAGATCAAATCCATGCCGCGCCGCCATCGCGTCACGGAATTCGATCATCTGGCGGAACTTCCAGGTCGTATCGACGTGAAGGAACGGAAACGGCGGCTTGGCTGGATAAAAGGCCTTCATGGCCAGATGCAGCAGGACCGACGAATCCTTGCCGACTGAGTAAAGCATCACTGGCTTCGAAAACGTTGCCGCCACTTCCCTGAAGATGTGGATCGCCTCGGCTTCAAGCCGGTCGAGATGGGTAAGTCTTGCAAGCATCGAGACGCCTTCGCGCGGACCGAACAGGCCGCAAACGGACCGGCACGATGCCGAACCGAGGAACCACCAATGTCACGGCGAGGCAATCTTTCTCAAGACGGGCTTGACCAATATCGCCGCCGGGACGGAAGCAGTTTTGCGCAAAATGCGGAAATACGGGAACGCCATTTCTCCCATGCAGCCGGAATGCCTGAAATCACAGCTCGACGCTGTCAAAATCTCCAGACCGCCCTCGGCGCGGAGAATTCGAACTGTGTGCGGCCGGCAGGCATTCCGACCGCACGGCAAGTGCCTACGTTCCGTATTTTAGAAAGGAATCCCCGTCCCTAGCCGAACATCCTCGCATTCATCAGCACGCCGAGCGCAGGATCGAGATTGACATGGCCGAAGACCACCCTCGGCATCGCAAAAAGGACTTCCGACCCTGCTGACGCAAGCAGGTGAAACGCGCTGGTGTCATAATTGTACGCGTTTGGCGTCGATTCGAGATTGACGTACTTCCACCCGCTCGCACTCGTCAGGGCCACGGCTGACGCTGAGGTTCCTGCAGGGATGGCCGCGCCATCAATTGTCGCACGCAGCACGCGGTATGAATTGACACGAATGGCCGCCGAACCCGTCTTTACCTTAACGTAGTAGCCGACTGTGAAGCGGTTTGGCAGGGCCGTAAGGCCATTTATACTGACCAAGCCATGGGCCACGCCACCAACGAGCTGGCTTTCGGTGAGCGAGCCCGTCGTCTGGGTCATCTTCATGACGAACCACTCGGGTCCATAGCGCCGTGCGGTGGCAGGACGAATCTTCTCCAACAAAGCCTTCACCTCAGAATCTAGCGCACCGCCGGACCCACCGTAGTCACTGTTGTCGTGGATAAATCTGGCTAGGCTCGCGAAGGATCCACCAGCGGGGGTCAGGTAGCTCGGCGCGGCATAGGCGATTGCACTGAACATGGAATTGTTGGCGTTACCATTGAAGCGACCGCTGTCAGGCAGCAGATTCTGAACCGTATCGCGGCCGATACGGAGATTTCCGATGATCGCCTCACCGTTGGCGGCATCGCCGCGAAAGACCTCTGTCCAGCCCGTACCGTCAGCAGATACCCTGACGGTGAAATCATCCTCGCCGACGAGACCCAATTCAGCGCGACCTGACCAGTTGCTCTGCAAGAGCAACGACAGGACATCGGCTGGAGTCTCCTTGTTCATTGTGTAACGGAGATCGCCGTCGCCACCTTCAGCTACGGACTTTGCAGTCCACAGCGCCTTATTGAGCTTGGCGGCAAACGGGTTTACCGCATCGGCAAGGGTTCCAATGCCCAACTTTGTGATGCTCTGCAACTCAGTCGGGTGGCCCTCCACCTCTTGCCAAGCCGACCCGTTCCAAAAGAGAAGCCTACCCTCGCCGACCGCAAAAGCGCGCCATCCGGGCTTCGGCGTAAGAAACAGCCAGGCGCCGTCCTGAAAGGCAGCGACTTTGTCTGCCTGGCCGGACCACGCTCCGGTGGCGCCGGCTGGGACGATGTAGCAGTCCCCGTCGGTTGGGCTTGCCGGAGGTGTAGCCAGGTGACGATCGATCACTGCGAGCTGCGCCAATGCATCTAGCATGGCCAGCGCCTCGTTGTGCGTGACGTGCTTCTGGGCCTGCGATGACATGATGTAGGGAAGCGAGAGATTGGGTGTGGTGTTCATTGAGCCTTCCTTTCGAAAGGCACGATGATACGGGCCAGCGATGGGTGGTGGATAACGGGACGCGGAGTCTCACCGTCAATCGGTCAGCACTGACGGAACCCGGATAAACATTCCGGCCGCGGTACCCCGGGACCTGCCGCAGGACGCTTATATGCCGTTGACGCTCCCTATCGCTTAAAGCTCGCACCTGACCTGACAATTGCCTCACTAGGATGAAGCTGCGGCGACCATCCAAAGGTGTTGCGGAAAAGGCTCGAATCGACCTGAAGATCGCCGAGTAGGCTTTTCGCGATCCTCTCCCTTCCAACCGCATGCAGTAAAGCGTTCAACGCCGAAGATGGTATCGGCACGAGGCGCGGCGGTATCCCCATCCCTTTGCGCAGCCAGGTGAGGATTTCCCGCAGGCTTATCGACTCGCCGTCGGAAACCAGGAATGTCCCTGACTTTGGTTCGGGCATTGACACGACGCGAACCAGTGCATCGACCAGATTTTCGGCGGCTATCAGCGTGCGGCAGTTGTTTATAGAACCGAAAGGCAACGGTACCCTGGTGGCTGCGAGGCGCTGCAGCAGCAGCCAATTCCCCTGTGCCCCCGCTCCATAGACAATGGGAGGCCTAATCGTGATCGCAATACGGTCCCGACCCTCGAACATGACCATGTGGCTTTCGCCGGCGAGCTTGGAGCGGCCGTAGGACGTAGACGGCTCTGGAAGCGTTTGTTCATTGATCGGAGCGGACGACGAATTGTCCGAGACTGCGGAGAGGCTGGACATCAGGACAAACTGTCTTGCGCCCGAGGAAGCGGCTTGGTCGACCAAACGGGCTGTGCCCCGATCGTTCACCTCGCTGAAGACTTCATCCGTCACGCCTGGCCCCGGGACCTGGGCGGCAAGATGGATTACTGCATCGCAATCTTCCAGCGCCGGGCGCCAGTCGGTGTTTCTGTCTACGCCCCCCACCGCGAACGAGCGACTGTTGTCGCCTTGGACCGGTGTTGCAGTCCGGCCAGCAAGAGTGAGGGGAAATCCTGCGTCACCCAACCGTTGAACAAGAAGGCGGCCCACGAAGCCGCTAGCGCCTGTCACAAGAATTCTTCTCATGAAAATATTCCGCTCGAGCTATCGTAAATGGGTTGGATTGAAAGGGTGAATGAACATTTTTCAGACCGGACAAGCGGATCGACTGCTACAAATACGCACCCATGAGTCGCGATGTTGTAAGATCGGCCGTACTCGTCTACCTACAACGCTGGGGCGGGTTAATAAGACAAAGTGGTTTGCGGTTCGGAGATTACCCGTTGAAACGCTATGTGGGATTTGCCCATGACCTGGCAATAGCCGGGTCAGCTTTCTTGCTCTCATACGTAACGGTTATCGGGATCGACCCGACCCTCCGGATGCCGGGCATCTGGGAGAAGGCGTCAGCATTCGTCGTGGTCTGTGCCTTCTTCTTTATGTTCTTTTCGGTCCATCGCGGATCCTGGCGGTACGTTTCGATTCCGGATTTGACGACAATCATCAAAGCGACGGTGATTTCCGTTGTTGTATACACACTAGCGGCATTCATGGCGACCCGCGGGTCCAATGTGCCTCGGTCTGTACCGGTGTTGACAATCCTATACATGATTGCCGGCCTGTCGGCGCCGAGGCTTGCTTATCGCCTGTTCCTGGAACAAAGCTTTACCTTTCCGCTGCCGGCGCATCAAAAGAACGTAAAGAAGCGATACGTCCTCCTCTACGGGCTTACCGACAATGCGGAAAGTTTCATCCGGTCCGCCCGACGGGATGTAAACCGCGCAACCGAAGTCGTCGGCATTCTGGATGACGGTGCATCACATGCGCGAATTGTGCAGGGTGTGAAGGTCCTTGGCTCCCTGTCCGAATTGGAGCCGATTGTCGCGAAATTTCGCCGCAGCGGCATCAAGGTCAGCGACCTTATCGTCACTGCTGTTGCTCCAAACCGCGAGCATCTGGGCGAGATCGTCGAACTGGCAACACGTCTAGGCATCAAGGCATCGCGTATCCCTGGAGTTACCGAAACCGCTCTCCTGAACAGCCACGGCGGCTTGGAACCCAAGCCTATCGATCTCGGGGATCTGCTGGGGCGGCCCGAAGTGAAGACCGACCTGGAAAGTGTGGCAGAGTTGATCAACGGCAAGGTCGTGCTTGCGACCGGGGCTGGCGGTTCGATCGGCTCCGAACTGTGCCGGCAGATTGCGATGTTCGGTCCGAGCCTGCTGGCGATCAGCGACAGTTCCGAGTTTCACCTATATCTGCTCGATACGGAGCTAAGGGAGCGCCATCCGAATCTTCGGATCGTCACCCGCATCGTGGACGTACGCGACAATGCACGAGTCTCCAAGCTCTTCGAGGAGGTACGGCCCGCCGTCGTCTTTCATGCGGCTGCGCTGAAGCATGTTCCGCTGGTCGAAAGCAATCCGCTCGAGGGGATCAAGACGAACCTCATTGGCACCCGAAATGTCGCGGACGCCACGTTGAGAAGCGAAGCCTCCACTTTCGTGATGATTTCGACCGACAAAGCAGTCAATCCGACGAACATCATGGGCGCGACGAAGCGCGCTGCCGAGGCCTATTGTCAATCGCTCGACGTCGTCTCCGAGAAGACGCGTTTCAAGACGGTCCGTTTCGGCAATGTGTTGGGATCGAACGGCTCGGTGGTGCCAAGATTTCAGGAACAGATTGCAGCGGGCGGTCCGGTCACCGTGACGCATCCGAACATGGTCCGGTTCTTCATGACAATACCGGAAGCGGTGCGCCTCGTGCTCCATGCCTCGGCGCATGCACTTCGACGTCAGTCTGATCGCGGCAAGATCATGGTGCTGGACATGGGCGAGCCGGTTCGTATTGCAGATCTTGCCGAACGCATGATTCAGCTTGCCGGCTTCAAGCCTCGCACGGATATCGAGATCGTCTTCACGGGCCTGAGGCCCGGAGAGAAACTCTATGAAGAGCTTTTCGACCCCTCTGAAGTTCAGGATGGCCGGACCGATGAGGGCTATGTCGTCGCTTCACCGCGTGTCATCGACAAGGGCCTTCTCCATCGCACTCTGTCAGGAATCGAAGCTGCAGCCGCAAAGGAAAATTCGGTGCGCGCGGTCGAGCTTCTGTCTCACATCGTGCCTGAATATCAAGCGATGAAGCTGGGCGAAACGTTCGCGGCTGACAGCGGAGCAGATCAGATCTGACGTTGTATCTGGCGCCTGACTGCCCTGGGGCGGCGTACCGCAAACAAAAAAAGATAGGCCCGAGAATCGCAGCGACTCTCAGGCCTCAATCGCATGGTCGGGGCGACGAACGCCCATTTTCGAGGCGCGATGCTGGCTCCTTTATTGACGGCCAGCCGTCAGTGAAGCACCCGCCCGGACAATCGCCGTAGCCAGCGCAATCTTGACAACGTCGGCGACGATAAACGGCCCAACGCCGAAGGCCAGTGCCTTCTCGCCACCCATGAGCACGGCCAGCCATGCTGCGCCCAGGGCAAGAATGGCCACCTCACCGAGCATCATCGCGCCAAAAAGGCGGAAAGCGTTGCGATGGAAGCCCCAGTCCGCCGCCTGACCGACGATCGCCGCCGCAACAACGAACCCAATCAGATAGCCACCAGTCGGACCAGCCATGTAGGCAAGCCCGGCGCCCGTTGCGAAGACCGGGAGTCCAAGAGCGCCCTCGACGAGATAGGTAAGAACCGTGGCGACCGCCAGATTGCGGCCATAGGCGGCTGAGATCAGGAAAATGGCAAGCGTCTGGAGCGTCATCGGGACCGGCCAGAATGGAACCGTTACTTTTGCTGCCAAGGCAATGAGAGCCGTTCCGGCCAGCACCAGGAAGACCTGGGCGAACAACCGTGCAGGGCGCTCCTGCGGTAGCGCAATTTCAACAAGCGGACCTGAGATGGCGGCAGCGGACATCGAGATACCTTTCCTTTTATCGAGCCGGTTCCGGCATACCCTCTTCCGTGCTATCGGGCAACGCCCTGTCATCCGCAGGCAGTTCAAGGGAATTCGATGGCGCTCGCGTTCGACACACAATTCGAACCCCGATATGGCGAGCCAGTCGCCGTCGGGGAGGGTGTGAAGCGGCTTACGGTCAACAATCCGGGACCGTTCACCTTTTTTGGCACCAACACGTACATTGTCGGCGACGACAGTCTTGCGGTCATCGATCCCGGTCCGAACGATCCGGCTCATCTGGACGCCCTTATGCGCGCGATCGCCAATCGGTCCGTGAGTCATATATTCGTCAGCCATACGCACCGGGATCACTCACCCCTGGCCAAGGAACTGCAGGCCCGCACGGGCGCCATCATCTGTGCCGAGGGGCCGCATCGCCCGGCCCGCCCGTTGCGTATCGGCGAGATCAATCCGCTGGACGCGAGTGCAGACACGGACTTTGTTCCGGACATCTTCCTCGCCGACAACAGTGTCACACAAGGAGACGGCTGGGCGATCAGAACGATCCTGACGCCAGGACATACCGCGAACCACGCCGTTTTCGCCCTTGAAGGTACCGGCACCCTTTTCTCGGCCGATCATGTGATGGCATGGGCGACATCAATCGTCGCACCGCCCGATGGAGCAATGACTGACTATATGGCGTCGCTCGACAAATTGCTGGAACGCGATGACAAACTGCTACTGCCCGGACATGGAGGTCCGGTGAACGCACCGCGCCCTTTCATGCGCGCGCTGAAAAAGCACCGCAAGATGCGCGAACGCGCCATTATCGACCGCCTTTCCAAGGGAGATCTGACCATTCCGGAGATGGTCCGATCGATCTACCGCGGGACCGATCCTCGTTTGCATGGCGCAGCAGCATTGTCGGTGCTGGCCCATCTCGAAGACCTGGTGTCGCGAGGCATCGCAACGACGAACGGCCCGCCGTCCATCGATGGACAATATTCGCTGGCGTAGAGCGACTACTCAGCCGGAACGACGCCAACCTGTGCCGCCATGGCGGCATCGAGTTCATCCAGGAAACTATCGATGCGCTCGGCGTTGTCTCCGAAATCGCGCTGCCCGTAACGCGATGCCGACCGCATGTCGACATAGGTCGATGCGCCCTCGTCCGTGAGCCGTATCGCGACATCGGACGGCAATGCCAGCACCAAGGTCGTGGCAACTGCTTCGACCGTCATTTCGGGACTCATCAACGCCGTCGCGGGCGACTCTACGATCTGCCAGCCACGCTCTTCGACAAGCGCAAGGACAGCGTTCAAGACCCGGTCAATAGGCATCTCATACCGCCGGCCGACAACTTCCGGATAGCTTTCAGCCTGAAGCCGTGCCGCTGCCGCGCTGAACGCGGGCGTGATCGGATTCATGTCTAATGTGCGAACTTGGCCCGCGTTGGCGAACAGCGGCGGAGCAAACGTATCGGTGGAGATATCGTTGAGATCGGGATGCGTATAGCCGCGATAGGCGAAGACCGCGAACGGTACCAGGACAAGCAGCGCGATGATGACGCCCTTGGCAATGTTTCGCCCTCCATGATCTCCACGGTTCCACACGCGCGGAAAGCTGATTACCGCAAAAACCAGCGCGAGAACGGCAAGCGCCGCCACCAGCGCCAGCACTGCGATAAGACCGGGTGTCTCCAGAAAACCAAAGCGATGACTTAGGGCAGAGGTAGCGAACAACACAGCCGAAAAGCAGGCGGTTCCGTAGGCCCAGCCAGCGCTGCGCGCGGTTTGCTGTTCGATATGGGCAGTCATTCAACCACCCCCAGGCCGGCATTCGAACGAATCAAGCAACTTGGCGGATCCTGCGGCCTGCATAGTGGAATGCATGTCTGCCTTGAGTTGCGGTTCCTCTTATGCGGCAGCCGCCGGCATGAGATTTTGTCCACCTGGTCAGTCCGTCCTCTGGTCTGTCGGCAATCGGTATTCGCTGAACTGCTCCCGCAGCTTTGTCTTCTGGATTTTTCCCGTCGCCGTATGAGGGATTTCATCCACGAATGTGACGTCGTCCGGCATCCACCACTTGGCGACCTTCCCCTCCAGGAAGCCCAATATGTCTGACTTGTTCGGCTCCCTGCCGGGTTTCTTCACGACGATCAGCAGAGGCCGTTCATCCCATCTGCTGTGACGAACGCCGATAACCGCCGCCTCGGCCACATCGGGATGTCCGATAGCCATGTTCTCCAGTTCTATGCTCGAGATCCACTCACCCCCGGATTTGATGACATCCTTTGCCCGATCAGTGATCTGCATGTAGCCGCTGGCGTCGATATGCGCCACATCGCCAGTATCGAACCAGCCCTCATCATCGAACTGCTCGGCGCCGCAGCCGCCATAATAGGCCTTGGCAATCGCTGCACCGCGCACCTTCAACCGGCCGAACGTCTTGCCGTCCCACGGGAGCTCGTTGTTCTCGTCGTCGGTCACTTTCATTTCCACGCCGAACGGCGGGTAGCCCTGTTTTTCCTGGACATCCAGCCGGCTATCTCCGGTAAGCGCCGCGTGCTCCGGCTTCATCGTTCCCAACGTGCCTACGGGAGACATTTCCGTCATGCCCCAGGCATGCACGACCTGAACATCGTATTTGTCCTGGAAGCGGCTCGTCATCGCGCGGGGACAGGCCGAACCGCCGATAACGACCCTCCGCAGATGCGGCAATTCTTTGCCTGTCTCTTCGAGATACTGAAGAAGCATCAGCCAGACCGTGGGTACGGCCGCCGTGAAGGTCACCTTTTCGGTGTCGAGAAGTTCATAGATCGACGCGCCATCCATCTTGCCGCCGGGCATGACCAGCTTGCCTCCGAGCATCGGCACGCTCTGCGCGATACCCCATGCATTGGCATGGAACATCGGCACAACCGGCATCACCACGTCCTTCGACGAAATGCCCATCGCGTCCGGCAAGGCCACGATCATCGCGTGGAGCACATTGGAGCGATGGCTATAGACCACGCCTTTCGGGTCGCCCGTCGTGCCGGACGTATAGCACATGCCTGCCGCAGTGTTCTCATCGAAGCTCTTCCAGCGAAAATCGCCATCCGCTTCGGCGAGCCATTCCTCATAGGTGACTGCATTTGTGAGCGATGTCGCGGGCATGTGGGCGGCATCAGTCAACACAATGATCTTTTCCAGCGACCGGACGCCCGCCGCGATCTTCTCCACCAGAGGCAGAAATGTCAGATCAGTGAACAGAAGCTTATCCTCAGCGTGGTTCATGATCCAGGCGATCTGGTCCGGAAATAGCCGCGGGTTCAGTGTGTGATAGACGGCGCCGACGCCCATGATGCCGTACCAGGTTTCGAGATGGCGCGCCGAGTTCCAGGCGAGCGTTGCGATACGGTCGCCCAGACCGTAGCCATCGCGATCGAGACGCTGTGCGACCTTCAGCGAGCGAATCCGAATCTCGGAATAGTTTGTCCGCACGATCGGCCCCTCGATGGAACGCGAAACAACTTCCCGAGCGCCGTGCTGCCGTGCCGCGTTGTCCAAAATCTTGTGACAGAGCAACGGCCATTCCTGCATCAAACCGAGCATTAGCGTCCCTCCCGATCTTCCTGCGCAGTTATAGTGAGCGGAATACCGGGCTTGTCCAGCGGAACATTGCACCCGCTCGAGCCCATGACGGGCCGTTGCCACCAGCCCCCGATTCTCGCTATAGATTGTAGCGGTGGGTGGCATGTACTCAGTGCTATGAGGTTTGGCATGTCTGCGCCAACCGCTTCACTCGAAGAGCCCGGCGCTGCCGGAGGGGCGGGCATTGAAGCCGCGCTCCAGAAGCGCGATACCGAGTCACAGGATTTTGACAGCGCTCTCCGGGCGGCTCTCGCCGCGACCGGCGGTGCGCTTCTGTTCCAGATGCATTTTGATGTCGACGGATTGCACGAACATGTCGCTGCGATAGGCGTCGGGAACGCGGAGAACCGCCGCTTCTTTCTGGTGATACTTCCTGCCGGCGGTGGCAAACTCAAGATCGAACCGGTGGAAACGAGCAGCAACCCGTTGGCCCGCATTGCGTCTGCGTATGCAGAGCTGATCCAGGTTTTCGATATCGCGGCTTGATCAACCCGCTCCTAGCGGAGACAAACCTGGCCTGACCCAACCCGAATGGCCGGAACACGAGTGATCGGTTCGGCGTTTCATGGCAAGCAGAGGAGATAGCATCATGGAAACGGCCACAAACGCGTCACCCGGTTTTCAGCGCAATCCAGGCTACCGGATTATCGTCGAGCCATTCGACGGTGTGGTGACCGTCACATTTTCCGATGCCATCATCGCCTCCTCGAAGGAGGCCCTGATCTTGCGCGAAGGAGACTACCCCCCGGTTCTCTATGTCCCCTTCAAGGACGTCTATTTCGATTTCCTTCAACGCACCGACACCGGCTCGCATTGCCCCTACAAGGGCGATGCGTCTTACTGGAAAGTCTCCGCTGCAGGACAGGCCGAAGACGAAGTCATGTGGGCATATGAAAGGCCCTATGACGAAATGGCCCGGATCAAGGACCATGGCGCGTTCTATCCCGACAAGGTGAGGATAGACGCCGGCCCGAGTTTGGCAGAATAGGCTGGATGAAACGGCGCTACCCAGGCTCTTGTTTGCGCATCGGGCTCATCGGAAAGCCGCTTCCCACTTTCGGCCCGATGCTGTAGCCGCTCCAATTCGAAATCCGGTTCAATTTCGGATAGCGCGGGGCATTGATTCATGCGAACACGCGTGCCTGATGCCGACCTGGAGCATTTTGCAGACAAGTGGAGTCACTTGGCGTCGCACAAATGCGGCTAAAACAAAGAGTTAGAGCGGCGGTCCGGTTCCAACCGGATGCACGCAGCTCTAACGCGTGCGGGGGATTTGCTTGAAGATAGGGTTTTCGTCTAGCTTGCTGGTAGGCTGCCTCGCATTGCCGGCGGTCGCGCGCGCGGAATGGCGTGCTGTCGAAAAGGTGGAAACATACGCGATTGCAGGGACTTCCGGCCCGGAGCTCTATGCATCGATTGGCGAGCGGGGACCTCTCATCGGCGGCAGGGGCCGATCGATCGCGCACACAAATTTCACTTTGACGTGGTCCAGGAAATACGAGCCCAAGGGTGACGCCTGTACCCTCGTTTCGGCGCGCCCGAAGCTGACGATCACCTACACGCTCCCCAAGCCATCCGAGGAACTGCCTGCCTCCATCCAGAAGAACTGGGAGACGTTCCTCACAGGCGTCCATGATCATGAACTGGTGCATGGCGAGATCATCAAGGAGATGGTGAAGGAGATCGAGACCCTTTCCGTCGGCTTTTCGGTCTCCGGCGATCCCGAGTGCCGCAAGATCAGAACCGAACTGACAAAGCGGCTTTCCGAGCTTTCGCTCGCGCAGCGGCAGCGCAGCCGGGATTTCGACCGTGTCGAACTGAGCGAAGGCGGCAATATCCACCAGCTCATCCTGGCACTCGTGATCGGCGGATAGCACGCTCCTGCCGCAGGTAGAGGCGAAGGTTCCTTCTGAGACGATAGCGCCCCGGTCTGCTCGGCTATGTCTTTCTGACCGCGGCTTGCGCGGCGGCAAGGCGCGCAATCGGCACGCGGAAGGGAGAGCAGGAAACGTAGTCGAGCCCGACCTCTTCACAAAAGCGAATAGAGGCAGGGTCGCCGCCGTGCTCGCCGCAGATCCCGAGCTTTATGTCCGGCCGGGCGGCCTTGCCCTTTTCCGCCGCCATGCGGACGAGCTCGCCAACACCCTCCACGTCAAGCGAGACAAAGGGGTCCTGCTCGATGATTCCCTTCTGCCGGTAACTCTCGAGAAATGCTGCCGCATCATCGCGCGAGATCCCAAACGTGGTCTGCGTCAGATCGTTGGTGCCGAAGGAGAAGAACTCGGCGGTTCCGGCAATCGCGTGCGCGCGGATTGCGGCGCGCGGCAATTCGATCATGGTGCCGACGAGGTAATCGATCCTGGTCCCCGCCTCCTCCATCACGTTGGCCGCAACCCGGTCGATGCGCGCTTTCACATAGTCGAGTTCCTGCACGAGCCCGACCAGCGGCACCATGATCTCCGGCACCACCGGCGCTCCGGTCTTTTTCGCTGCCTCCACTGCCGCTTCGAAAATCGCGCGCGCCTGCATCTCCGCGATCTCAGGATAGGAGATTGCCAGCCGGCAGCCGCGATGCCCAAGCATCGGATTGAACTCGTGCAGCGACTCCGTGCGCTGCCTGAGCTTTTCCGCTGAAACCTTCATTACCGATGCGACTTCGGCGATTTCCTCCTCCGTTTTGGGCAGGAACTCGTGCAGCGGCGGATCGAGCAGCCGGATGGTCACAGGCAGTCCCGCCATGATCTCGAACAGCTCAAGAAAATCCGACCGCTGCATCGGCAGCAGCTTTGCAAGAGCCGTTCGGCGATCCTTCTCGGTATCGGCCAGGATCATTTCGCGCATCGCCACGATGCGATCGCCGTCGAAGAACATGTGTTCCGTGCGGCACAGCCCGATGCCTTCCGCCCCGAAGGATCGCGCCATACGGGCGTCCGCAGGCGTTTCGGCATTGGTGCGCACGTTCATGCGGCGAATGGCGTCGGCCCATTCCATGATGGCGGCAAAATCGCCGGACAGCTCAGGCTGCAGCATGGGTACCGCACCTTTCAGCACCTGACCGTTGCCGCCATCGATCGTGATGACATCCCCTTTGCTGAAAGTGTGGCCAAGGGCGATAAGCGTACCGGTCTTGTAGTCCACCCGGAGAGAGCCCGCGCCCGAAACGCATGGCTTGCCCATGCCGCGCGCAACCACTGCCGCATGGCTGGTCATTCCGCCACGCGTGGTGAGGATGCCTTCGGCGGCGTGCATGCCGTGGATGTCTTCCGGGCTGGTCTCGACGCGGACGAGAATCGCCTTGCGGCCTTGCGCCTTCAAGTCTTCGGCACTGTCGGAGGAAAAAACGATTTCCCCTGTGGCGGCGCCCGGCGACGCCGGAAGGCCGACGCCGATCACCTGGCGTTGGGCTTTCGGATCGATCGTCGGATGCAGCAACTGGTCGAGCGAGGCAGGGTCGATCCTCTGCACGGCCTCCTCGCGCGTTATCAATCCTTCCGCCGCCATTTCGACGGCAATCTTGAGGGCAGCCTTGGCCGTGCGTTTGCCGGAGCGCGTTTGCAGCATCCAGAGCTTGCCGCGCTCGATGGTGAATTCGAGATCCTGCATATCCCGATAGTGCTTTTCGAGCCGCTCCGAGATTTCGACGAAGGAAGCGAACGCCTCTGGCATAACCTTCTCGAGAGACGGCTTGTCGGAACCGGCATCAATGCGTGCGGCTTCCGTAATGTTCTGCGGCGTGCGGATGCCCGCAACGACGTCCTCACCCTGGGCGTTGACCAGGAATTCACCGTAGAGCCTTTTCTCGCCCGTGGACGGGTTGCGCGTGAATGCTACCCCGGTCGCCGAGGTGTTGCCCATGTTTCCGAACACCATCGCCTGCACATTGACAGCAGTGCCCCAGCTTTCGGGAATGTTGTGCAACCTGCGGTACGTAATTGCGCGATGGTTCATCCAGCTTGAAAACACCGCGCCGATTGCGCCCCAAAGCTGTTCCTGCGGGTCCTGCGGGAAAGGTTTGCCCAACTCCTCCTCGACCTTGGACTTGTAGAGGGCGATCACATCCCGCCACTCATCGGCCGAAAGCTCGGTATCCAGGTCGTGCCCGAGACGGGCCTTCTCCTCCTCCAGAATCTCCTCGAATACTTCGTGATCGAGGCCCATCACGACATCGGAATACATATGGATGAAACGCCGGTAGCTGTCATAGGCAAACCGCGCATCGCCCGAGTCGCGCGCCAGCGCCTCGACGGTAGCGTCGTTCAGGCCGAGATTGAGCACCGTGTCCATCATGCCGGGCATGGAGGCCCGAGACCCGGAGCGCACCGAGACAAGCAGGAGCTTTGATGGATCGCCAAAGCCGCGGCCGGTCAGGCGCCCGACTTGACCGAGCGCTGTTTCCACTTGTTCCTTCAGCGCCTCAGGATACGACCGGCCATTGGCATAGAACCAGTTACAAACCTCGGACGTAATCGTAAAACCCGGCGGCACAGGAAGGCCCAGACTGGACATCTCGGCAAGGTTGGCGCCCTTGCCGCCAAGCAGATTCCGGTCTTGCGCGCGGCCTTCCGCCGCGCCATCCCCAAAAGTGTAGACCCACTTCGTCATGCCGTCTCCTCACGACCGCAAGCTGGTAAAGGCGCCGGCGGGCCGGTACCTTGCCAGAGCGATAGGATGCTGCGCTGCGAAAGGCAACCCGCTCCGGTATCAAACCAGAGTTCGAATCGATTAGCAGAGATCGGCGGTCACCAGACTTGTCTTCCGCATCGCAACCCGATAGAACATAACAGGAACATGAGGACGAAAGATGAGACAGACCGGCAAGCTCGACTATCTGGAAATGCCTGCGACCGGAGGGACGCTCGACCGGGTCAAGGCGTTCTACAGTGCGGCTTTTTCCTGGTCGTTCACCGACTACGGGCCGACCTACGCAGCCTTCTCGGAAGGTCTGGATGGCGGCTTCGACGCGGACCGCGAGGCCGTAGCAAAACCGCTGCCGGTTCTCTATTCGGAAAACCTCGAAGACACGTTCTCAGCGGTCGAGAGCGCCGGCGGCAGGATCGTGAAGCCGATTTTCTCGTTTCCCGGAGGCCGACGTTTCCATTTCATGGATCCAGCCGGCAATGAACTTGCTGTCTGGGGAGAATGACCCCTTATTTGCTCTCCCGTACGGGGAACCGAATCGTCTGGCGTGATCCGCAAACGGCGGATTGTGCTTTGCAGCCTCTCTCAATATAAGACGGGCCGTTCCGACTCGCGTGTCGGGCTCAATGGGGCGTCGCCAAGCGGTAAGGCATCGGTTTTTGGTACCGACATTCCCAGGTTCGAATCCTGGCGCCCCAGCCAAGCCCAAGCGAAATCATCGCAGGCACAACGCTGTCCTGGACTCGGATGAAGACTATGCGGAGGCCTCTCCGGGCGCCGAGGGCTGAATATCTTATTCGGGCCGCCCCCCGGACCTGAGACGGGATCAAGTGAGTGATCGACTGGCTGCTTGTTGCACGATCCAATAACTACGGATTGACGCGCGACGCACAAATCCTCGCCGATGCGATTGAGGCGGCGGACGGCACCAGCGCCTTTGCCGAGAGGCGCCAGCGGAGCCTGACCGATCGCCTGCTGCGCCGCAAGCGTGCCAAGCATATCCTCCACATCGAGCGCGTATTCCCCCGCTGGTTCTCCGCAGCGAAGGAAAACTGGCTGATCCCCAATCAGGAGCGGTTCCCGAGCCGTCACCTTGGCCGCTTGCGTCGCGTTGACCGGGTGCTGGCGAAAACCCGCCATGCGGAGCAGATTTTCAACGCAGTGCATGCTCGCGTGACCTATCTCGGCTTCACGTCCGAGGATCGCTTCGATGCGGCCATCACGAAGGACTGGAACCGCTTTTTCCACCTCGCTGGCGGGAGCACGCTCAAGGGAACCGAAGACATCCTTGCTCTGTGGGAGGCGCGTCCGGACTGGCCGGAACTCGTGCTTGTGCAGAAGAAAGCGAACGCCCCGGCGCGCGTCCCAACCAATGTGACCTTGATCTCAGGGTATGTCGACGATCAGGAACTCAGGCGGCTGCAGAACGCGTGCGGCATTCATCTCTGCCCTTCGCGATCGGAGGGCTGGGGACATAATATTCTCGAGGCGACGTCGACTGCCTCGCTCACAGTGGTAACCGATGCCCCGCCGATGAACGAGCATATCGACAATACGTGGGGCGTCCTTGTAGCGGCCAGTCGTTCCGAGCCACGCCATCTCGGCACCAACTTCTTCGTCGACAGGCGGGCTCTCGAGCAGGCCATCGACCGCCTGATCTCAATATCGGCAAGCGATAAGGCAAAGATCGGCCTCGCCGCACGCGCTCGTTTCAAGGAAATAGACC
>JBEVEP010000277.1:0-5370 GCA_040512755.1 Mesorhizobium sp. | reverse complement strand
GGTGAGCATCTGTTCTCCTTAGCTCGCCTTGTTCTCGCCGCCGAAGGCCCTAATGAATCCAATCACTTCGTCAATCAAAGCTGCCTGGCTGCGCACGTTCATATCCAGCACACCTCCGCGACCAAGAACGTCGTTGGGATTCATGCGGCTCAGGTCGCTCTCGGCCAAGTACTGGCGGTTGCTCTCAATCACGACACGCTTTAAGCCCGCTCCTACGTTCACCTTGGCAATGCCGCGTTCAATGCTCGGCCTGAAATCCGCCTTATCCACACCCGTCCCGCCGTGTAAAACTAACGGGATCGAGACTCGCTCGTGAAGTTGCTCCAGCAGGTCGAAGTCCAGCTCGAACCTTTTGGGGTTCAGGCCAGTAGCACGTTCGGTCACTGAACTATGACTTCACGCAGACAAATGTTTGACACGCCTTCGGTGGGGTGTTACGGTCCGCGCGCAAACCCCAGTTCGGCAGTATCACAAAACGGATGTCATCCCCTGCAGACAAAAGAGTAAATGTCGGGTTTTTTCTGGCGCGTAAGTTTCTAACGGCGGCTTCGTTCGGTGTCTTTGCCTGGGCGTCAGTCGCTCACGCGGAGGTCAGCCAACCCACCTACCCGAAATCCGACTTGCTTCTTGTCACCACGGTGATCAATGCGACCAATCCCTACATGGCTTCCTGGATCAAGGGATCGAAGGATCTGGCGGCCAAGCTCGGCGTTCCGCTCGAGGTCGTCCAATCAAACGGGAGCTCTCAGACGGAAATGGCCGGCATCCAGGCGCAGGCTGCGAAGGGCAAGAAGATCGTGCTCGTCATGAATCCGGTGGCGGCTTCAAATGTGCCCGCCGTGGTCAAGACGATCACTGCCAACGGCGGTTACATGGTGGTCTGGTGGAACATGCCCCCTGGCACCGAGCCGCAGACATCCGGCGACCATTTTGTCGCTTTCGGGACCTACAATGGCATTACTGCCGGCGAATGTGGCGCCGAGCGCCTCGTTCAGGCGCTTCACGGCAAGGGAAACATCATTGCTTTGCAAGGCGTGCTCGACAGCACGGTGAGCCAGGAGCGTTACCAAGGCCTGCTCAATATTCTCAAGAAGAACCCGGACGTGAAGCTGCTCGACACGCAGCCCGCCAATTGGGACCAGGCGATCGCGCTTCGCACGACCCAGCAGCTTATCGCCAAGTATGGGGACAAAATCAACGGTGTCTGGACGGCCGACGACGCGATGATGCTCGGAGCATATCAGGCGTTCAATCAGGCCGGCAGGCTTGACAAGACCAAGTTCTCCGGAGAAGGCGCCTATCCGCCGGTCATTAACCTTATGGTCAAGAAGGCGGGCAACGACGCGGTCGTCGCTTCAGCTTTCCACCGCGGCTATATGGCCGCCGCGACCGGCCTCCTCATCGCTTACAAGGCAGCGGTTGGTGAGATCGACGTTTCGAAGCTCACCCCTGAGCAACGGCATGGTCAGTATGCCATCGGCTGCGTCACGCCGGAGAACGCTGCGCAATATCAGGCAAACGACGGCATCCCGGCGGGCTGGCTTGATGAGCTCATCAAAAATCCCTTCAAGGATCTTGTCGGCGGACCGGTCGTCCACACCGCGAATCGAGGTCCGTAGGGATCGAGTCTCGGCATCGAAAGGCTGGCCACGAGATTTTACCTCCTATGAACAAAAGTTACAACAGGTGGCCGTGTCGAATGAAGAATTCTGAGGCCAGGAAGCTGACGAATTCCATCTGACGCGCCACCGCTTGCGCCTTACAAGCTGACAGCCAGAGGCTCGTCATGACGCCCATTCAGGCGATGGAGGACAATCAAAGCGGCGGCATCCGCAGAATGGTCGCTGCCAATGCCGAAATCGCCATCCTCGTCTTACTCATCGTCCTGTTTTCGATTCTGAACCCGACCACTTTTCTAACAGTCGCCAACTTCAACACGATTCTGAACACCGCCGCCGTCCCGACGATCATCGGCGTGGGCGCCACGTTCGTCGTGCTGATGGGCCGAATCGACCTTTCGGTGGAAGGGACCATGGGCGCCGCGGGTCTCGCCTATGTCCTTCTTTCTCCGAACAGCAGGACGAGCGCGGACTGGGGATTTGGCGCGATCGTCGTCGCCATTGCGCTCGGCGCGGGGCTCGGACTGGCGACGGCTCTGCTGCACACGCGTTTGAAGGTTCCCTCCTTCATCGTTTCGCTCGGCATGTGGTATGTTGGTCTTGGGATCGCCGCGGTCCTGTTTGGCCAAGAGATGCAGCCGTTTCTTTCCGATCCGGATGCCCCCTTGTGGCCCACCTCAGCCCCGCTTGGCGTTTCTAACAGCTTTCTCGTTGCGCTCGGCGTCGTGGCCCTTGGGTTCCTGGTTGAGCGTTTCACCCGCCTCGGCCGCGTGCCCTACGCGATCGGCAACAACGAGGGGGTGGCTCTGCTCACTGGCATCCCGGTTGCGCGCTACTGCATCTACGTCTACGCCATCGCTGGCGCATGCAGTGCGCTTGCCGGCGTGATCGCCAGCATGTCCCTTGGCGCCGGCGCCGCAAACGTGGGGGTCGGCATGGTGTTCTTCATTCTTGCAGCCATCGTGATCGGCGGCACGCCGCTCAGCGGCGGCAAAGGCGGCGTCCTACGCACCCTGATCGGCGTGCTCGTGTTGTCCACAATTTACAATGGGCTGATCCTGTCTGGCGTTGCGCCGAGTCTGCAATCCGGCGTCTCAGGGCTCGTTCTCGTCTGCGCAGCGATCGCCGCCGGCTGGTCGCTACGAGACCATCTGAGGGTCGTGAAATGAGCGCCGCCGCTGGCCAAAACGCGCCCGGTCGCAAGTCTGCGGCCGATCGTCCGCCGGTCCTCGAACTGACCGGCGTCACCAAGAGTTTCGGACCGCTCGTCGCGGTCGACAATCTCTCCCTCACTATCCGCCCAAATGAGGTCGTCGGACTACTCGGCGAAAACGGTGCGGGCAAGTCCACCCTGCTCAAGATCCTCACGGGTGTTCACCGGCCGGACAAGGGCACGATCGCCGTTAACGGCAAGGCTGTCAGTTTGCGCAGTCCGCAGGATGCCAATGCCGTCGGCGTCGGCATCGTTCACCAGGAGCAGTCCCTGTTCACGAACCTCTCGGTGGCCGAGAACATTGTGATGGGCTTGTCGAAGCAGGGGCCCCGGTCGACGCGATTCGGCCTCTATCGCTGGGGACAGGTCAACAGCGACGCGGCGGCGATCCTCAAGCGAATCGGCTCCCAGATTGACCCGCGAACAAAGATGAGTGACCTCTCCTTTGCTCATCGGCAGATGGTCGAAATCGGCCGCACCATCGAGATCGCGCGCGAAACGACGCGCGCACTGAACGCGAGCGAGGACGAGCACGGCACGCCGCTCGTGATCCTCGATGAGCCGACCTCGGTGCTCGAACGGGATGAGACCGAAATCCTCGAGCGCGAAATCAGAAAGCTCAAAGAGATCGGCTCGGTGATTTTCGTGTCGCACCGCCTCGAGGAGGTGCTGCGCATTTGCGACCGGCTCGTGGTGATGCGCCACGGCAGGCTCGTGGCCGACCGGCCGGTCGGCAACATAACGGAAGACGAACTCTTCGAGCTCATGATCGGCCATGGCGCCCGATCGAAGACACCGGCGAGCGCAAAAACAAGCGCACCGGCGAAGGCTGTCCTAACGGTCGACCACCTGTCGCGCCGCTATGCCTTTCACGATGTCAGCTTCACGGTCTTTCAGAGCCGTGTGACGGCGATTGTCGGGACCGTCGGGTCCGGGCGCGAAGACGTGTGCCGGGCGATTTTCGGGGCCGAAGCCTTCGATAGCGGCGCAATCACCGTCGATGGCGCTCCCGTGCGCGGCTGGTCCGTGCGCAAAGCTATTGCCGCCGGCATCGGCTATCTACCCGCCGAGCGCGGCGTGGAGAGCGTCGTCGGCGGCCTGTCCGCAGCCCGCAATCTGACGCTCACCTATCCGGACAAGAGCCGCGTGGGCGCATGGCTGAGCCCTGCCATCCGAAATCGCCTGGCCAACCTCTGGTTTGAACGCCTCGACGTGCGCCCGCGCGACATCGGGCTCGAACTCGAGCGCTTCTCAGGCGGAAATCAGCAGAAGGTGGTTCTCTCCAAGTGGCTGATCGCGGGCGACCTCAAGGTGTTGATCCTCGATCACCCGCTGCGTGGCCTGGACCCGGGAGCAAGCGAAGCCGTGAACGAGTTGATCCGCGAAGCGTGCCGCGGCGGCACGGCCGTCCTCCTCCTCGCCGACACGCTGGAGGAGGCGCTCGACCTCGGCGACGAGATCTTGGTGATGCGCGACGGCTACGTGACCGCCCGTTTCGATATGGCGCGCGAAAACCCAACTTCACTCGATCTCCTGGAGAAAATGGTTTGAACTCCTCCTCGGCTTTAAGATTCGGGGGCGTCCGATCCGTTCGACCGGATCAGCTGCGACCCTTGCTCGCGCCGCTGGCGATCTTTCTCTGCCTGCTGCTGGTCGTCTCGGTCGTCGTCCCGCAGTTCCTCGGCGGTGGCGGCCCTTCGATCATCGCGCAACAGGCGACGCCGATCCTCCTCATCGCGCTCGCCCAATGCGTGGTTCTTCAGGTCGGTTCGATCGACTTATCGAACGCTTCGATGGCCCTGCTCTGCGCTATTCTGAGCGCCATAACGCTCGGGCCGCTCGGGATCGCCTCGCCCTTTCTTTGCGTCGGGGTGGTCACGCTCATCGGCATGCTCAACGGCGCGGTGCTGACGTTCACGCAGATTCCGTCTTTTGCGCTGACCCTGGGCACGCTTGGCATTCTCCAGGCGGCTTGTCTGGTGATCACCGGAGCGAATGTCGTCTACGCGACGTCGAATCTCGAGCTTGTGTCCTGGCTCTTCCAGGTCCAAATCCTCACGTTGCCCGTCGTGTTCTGGCTGGCCGTTCTCTGCGCCATCCTTCTTTGGGCTTTCATACGCTTCACCGTCACAGGGCAGGGGCTCATGGCAATCGGCTTCAATGAGCGCGCGGCGATCCTATCCGGCCTGCCGGTGAGGCGGCTCAAGATCACGGCTTTCGGCTTGTCGGGCTTTCTGGCCGGGCTCGCGGGTCTGTCGGTCATCGCCATCAGCGGGGCGGCTTCATCGTACGGTCTGGGCAGCGATCTGCTCGTGCCGGGTATTGCAGCGGCGCTCGCAGGAGGGACGGCCATCACCGGGGGCGTATGCAATCCGATCAACGTCGTATTCGGCGCCCTGTTTGTCGCGCTCATCCCGGTCGGGACCGCAGCAATCGGGGTAAGCACGCAGGCGCAAAGCATTGTCTATGGTGCGGTTCTCATCGTGGCTGTTGCTGCGACGGCAAGCCGCTCACGCACTGGCATCATCAAATAATCAC
>JBEVEP010000266.1:0-10160 GCA_040512755.1 Mesorhizobium sp. | reverse complement strand
GCTTGAACAGCTTTTGCATGCCCCCGGCATCCTGGCTGATATTTGGGTAGACCTCGCTATAGGTCCCCTCCAGATAGGCATGGGCAACCAGAGACGGCCCTCCGTGTCCCGGCCCGATGATATAGATCATATTGAGATCATCGCGTTTGATGACCCGGTTCAGGTGGACATAGAGCATGTTCAAGCCTGGCGACGTGCCCCAGTGGCCGAGGAGGCGAGGCTTGATATGTTCGCGCTTGAGGGGTTCTTTCAGGAGCGGATTATCCAGCAGATAGATCTGGCCAACCGAAAGGTAGTTTGAAGCCCGCCAATAGGCATCCATCGCCCACAGCTCTTCAGAAGAAAGGGCGGCGGTAGAGGCTTGGTGTTTGCCTGTGGAGCGCTTCCGGTCCGATGCCACCGTGGTCGAAGCCATTGGTCACTCCTTTCCCAAAGATCGCGACCTGAAATTGCCTGGTCTGGCGCAGCGTCAGGGCCGTCGATAGGCTGCGCTTGCGGCGCTATCTCGACATGAGATTGCGGGCAATCTGGACCAGTGCAGCGTCGCTGGCATCGCGCCGGCTTGTTGATTTGTGACTGGCGGCCCGGAGCCAGAACTCCTCCATGACGCGCAGTATTTCCTCGTCGGATTGACCCACTCCCGCGACGTCGAAGTCCTTGCGGACTTTGCTGAGCACGTCACTTTGCCCAAAATCGAGCGTGCCCATGGCGAGATCGTTCGAATAGGCTTCGGCGCTGTCGCCCGTAAGGCCCAATTTGTCCGCCGCCCACAAACCAAGTAGCTTGTTGCGGCGTACCATCCTCATCGTGTCGTCGTTGAGGCTGATCATTTGAGAATATCCAAGTGGCGCGTTTGGGAACTCTACCAAGAGTTCCAGGTGGAGGCCAGTGATGGCAGCAGCTCAATCAGGGCAATCCTGCGAAAGCGCACCAGGAATGGCAATACCTGCTGCTCGCTTACGCCCGTATGCTAGTCGATGATGTGGTACCCGCCATCTATGTAGAGGGTCTCCCCGGTGATCAGCCGCGCGCCATCATGCGCGAGGAAGGCAGTCGCCATGCCGACGTCCTCGATGCTGACCAGGCTGCGTGCGGGCGCCTTTGATTTTGCCTTGTCGAGCAATTCATCGAAGTCGGGAATGCCGGAGGCGGCCCGCGTGGCCAAGGGACCGGGCGAAATGGCGTGCACACGGATGCCTTTCGGCCCGAGTTCGGCTGCCAGGTAGCGGACGGCGCTTTCGAGTGCCGCCTTTGCGACACCCATGATGTTGTAGTTCTCCACCACCATCTGGCTGCCATAATACGTCATCGTGAACAACGTGCCTCCCTTCTGCATCAGTGGCTCCGCCAGATGGGCCATCCTAATGAAGGACCAGCACGAGACGTCCATGGTGGTGAGAAAGCCCTCTCGCGGCGCGTCGACGACGCGGCCCTGAAGAGTATCTTTCGGGGAGAAAGCGATGGAATGGACGAGAAAGTCGAGCTCGCCCCAATCCTTCGCAATGCGTTCAAAAACCTCCTCCATTTGGCCGGGCACAGCTACATCCAGCGGCATCAAGATCGGCGCTTCAAGCTCCTGCGCGAGCGGCTCGACATATTTGCGCGCCTTTTCGTTAAGATAGGTGACGGCGAGCTCTGCGCCCAAAGCTCGGAAGGCCTTCGCACAACCCCATGCGATTGACTGGTCGTTGGCAATGCCAACCACCAGTCCCCTCTTTCCTTCCAACAGCTTTGCCTTTGCAGCAGGAATCATTCCAAGACCCTCTTTTTCACGACACTTGACCCGGATTGGCCGCATGGGACGTCCAATCGGCTGCAGGCTCTGCAGCCTTGAAGTCTTCATTCACCGGACTTCGTCGTGATCGCGTCGAGCGTATGCCGAGCGATCATCAATTCCTCGTCCGTGGGAATGACGAGCAGGCGGATGCGGCTCTTTCCGCTCGATATGACGAGCTTCCCCTGCCCGTTCGCCTCCTGATCCAACTCCGCGCCGAGCCAGGCAAGTCGCTCTGCGATGCGCGACCGGATAACAGCCGAGTTCTCTCCAATGCCCGCCGTGAACACGAAGGCATCGAGCCCGTTCAAGGCAGCCGCCAGCGTGCCCGCGTAAAGGCCAACACGATAGACGAAATAGTCGAGCGCGAATGCCGCCTGCGGGCTGTCGCTTTCCAAGAGGTCACGGACGTCATTGCTGACGCCCGACAGACCCTTGAGGCCACTCTCGCGGTAAAGGAGGTCCTGTACCGCCTCCGCGGTCATCCCCTCGTTCGTCAATAGGTAGAGGACGACACCCGGATCGATCTGGCCGCATCGGGTTCCCATCGGCAGGCCGTCGAGAGCGGTAAATCCCATCGTGCTCTCCACGCTGCGACCCCGGTTCAGCGCGCACATCGAAACGCCGCTTCCCAGATGGGCGGCGATGATGCGCCCGTTCGCCTCATCGGGCGCAACCTCCCTCAAACGGCCGGAAATGTATTCGTAAGAAAGCCCATGAAATCCGTATCGCCGAACGCCCTGCGCATAGAAACGTTGCGGGAGAGCGAACTGGTCAGCGACTGCTTCATGTCCCCGATGGAACGCCGTGTCGAAGCAAGCGACCTGAGGCAAGTCCGGCTGCCTTTCCAGGAGCGCGCGGATCGGCGCCAGATTGTTCGGCTGGTGGAGCGGTGCGAGCGGCACAAACCGTTGCAGGTCGCGAAGGACGGCATCGTCCACTTTGACGGGACTGGAATAGTCCGGTCCGCCATGCACGACGCGGTGTCCAACCGCGGTCAGCTGCAAATCCGGCCTTTCCCGGAGCCAGGCCCCGGCATGTTGCGTAGCGGCGGAAATGTCCGGCACTTCGGATGACGAAAAAGTCCTGTCAACCAGAACGTCCTTGTCAGGTCCGGCGGCCCGCAGCCTCGGGGATGTTCCTACGCCATCGACCTGGCCTTTCAGCAGCCTCTGCAAACCGGCGCCGGTGATTCCGAACAGTTGAAATTTCAGGCTCGACGAACCGGCGTTGAGAACAAGGACCGTCTCCATGTCTATCCCGCCGCTGGAATCGCCGCAGCGCGACGCCGGGCGTCGGCAAGCAAAACGGCAACAGCGCATGAAGCGAGCCGCGTTCGGACGGAATCGGCTCGCGACGTGAGAATGATCGGAACGCGCGCCCCGAGCACGATGCCGGCGGCGTCCGCCTTTGTCAGGAAGGTCAGGTTTTTCGCCAGCATGTTCCCTGCTTCGAGATCGGGAACGACGAGAATCTGCGCCCGGCCGGCTACTGGGGATTGAAGACCCTTGATCTTCGCGGCCTCCTCATCGATGGCGTTATCGAATGCGAGCGGCCCATCAAGCACGCCCCCCGTGATCTGGCCCCGCTCCGCCATCTTGCAGAGCGCGGCGGCCTCGATCGTCGAGGGTATCTTCGACGTGACTGTCTCGACGGCTGAAAGGATAGCAACGCGGGGCTCGCCCAGGCCTACTTGCGTAAAGAGATCGATAGCGTTTTGGACGATGTCCCGCTTTGCATCGAGATCAGGGAAAATATTGATGGCTGCATCGGTAATGAACAATGTCTCTGGATGGTTCGGGACATCCATCACAAACACGTGGCTGATGCGTCGCGCGGTGCGAAGTCCGGTCGCGGAGGCTGTGACCGCGCGCATAAGCTCATCCGTGTGCAGGCTACCCTTCATCAGCAACTCGGCCTTGCCGGCATGAATGAGCTCGACTGCCTTTGCGGCCGCAGCGTCACTATGTGCGGTGTCGATGATTTCGAACCGGCTGATGTCGAGACCATGAGTTTCGGCGATGCGACGGATCTTGTGTGAAGGCCCTACCAGGATGGGGATGATCAGTTCTTCCTCGGCCGCTTCGATCGCGCCGCGCAACGACGTCTCGTCGCATGGATGCACAACGATCGTCTTGGCTGATGGTGCGAGCTTTGCACGTGCGATCAACCGTTCATATTTCTCATGGCCTGTTTCAGATGAGCCGGATGCGTCCTGGACCAATGCGCTGTCCTCCGAAAACGGGTGAGCTTGACCTGCCACAGCGCTAGGAAGCCTTTGCCAATCCGCTGTCTCTAGGCGCTTTTGCTTTTGGCGCTGCCGATTGCGGCTCATCGTCAACGCCGAACAGCCCGACAATCTGGCGCCAGCGATCAGCGGCCACCCCCGACAGTTCGCCACGAGCGCTGAGTACTTCACGAAGTGCTGCAAGCCCTTCGCGACGCGCCGCCTCGTCCGCCGGCAACAGTTGCGGGATGGCCTGCAAAGCTGCCTCCTGATCTATGAGAAGCATCAGGAACTGCTCCCGGATGAGAGCCTTGAATTCTGCCAGGCTCAATTGCGCACCCGCGTCCTTGATGACGCGAAGCTTGCGAATGACCGCAAATCCCCGCTCGTCAACACCGCCGCGCGCCGCGCCGACATAGAGGAGCGCGCGCGCCAGGCACTCGCGCAATCCGCCGGTCGCAATCCGCGACCGCAGCTCGGCGATCCGGGACTCCAGCACCTGCCTGTGGAGCTGGGTCTTGCCCGCCTTTCGTTGCGGGCTCGTGTCGGCAGGATCAATACCGACAGCCGCCTGCAGGGCGGGCGATCCGTAGACGAGCAGAAAGGTTGCCTCAGAAGCTGCCTCAGCCATGTTGCGCCAAGTATCAAGGCCCCCCTCTATCTGCTTCGATAGAGCCTGTTCGAGGGCGAGAAACGGGTTATCGGCCGCAACAGCCTTGCGATCGTCGCGAGCCATGTCTGCGGCCGCCTTGAACCAGGCCATCATTGGATTCGTGTCGGAGAAAAGTTCGTACTGAAGTCGTAGCGGGTGAAGCTGTTTCAGCCGATCTGCAACTCCTTCCGGCACGAAGGCCCTCACGGCCGGCTGCGCAAAGGTCCTGTAAAGGGCAAGATTGATCTCGGAAATCCGGGCCGCCGCAGCGAAACGGCGTTCGTCCGCCGCATCGTTCCCGCCGAGCGCGCGAATGTCATCAAGCGTCCGCGCTTCGCAGCGCATGACCCAATCTCCGGTGACGAAGTCGGATCCCGCCGTGCCTTCCGATTTTGCCTCGAAAACCGCCTCGTATAGTCCAGGCGGCAGCACATCGATAAGATCGATATTGCTGGACAACTCGCCGTGTTCCTTCCGGGCGACACCGGCTGAAACGAAGATTCCCAAGTGCCCGACGGTTTCGTGAATTGTGTAGACGATCGTCTGCCCGTGTGACCGTATCTCTTCAACGTCATCATAAAGGTCTAGGATCCAATCAAGCGCCTGCTGCGGCGGCGTGATGTTATCTCCGCTAGAGCAGAATACGACAATCGGCGCCTGGATGTTACGCAGGTCGATCGTGGCCCCGTCTGACGTTTTGATCCGTCCTGCCGCCAGATTGTTCCCGATGAAAAGCTCGTCGACGATGAACTGGATCTCTTCCGCATTCAGATCGACATGACCGCCCCACCACCGTTCGAAACCAAGATATCGCGGTGCTTCGGTGTCGATCTTTGAATAAAGATTGTACTGCTTCGTCCAGAGCGTGTTGGCCGGGTTCTGGTTCTCGAAGTTCTGCACAAGCCAGGCACCGTCGAATTTGCCTGCGCCAAGGTCGCTTGTCAGCGCGGCGAGCCAGCTTCCCCCGAGGAGCCCGCCGGAATAGCGCATCGGATTTTTGCCATGCACGCCCGCCCAGTAGGACAAAGGCGAGCCTGCAATGATGATGGAGCCGAACAACTCAGGGCGAAGCGCGGCGAGCATCATCACTGCCCATCCCGCCTGGCAGTTTCCGATCACGCAGGGCTTGCCGTCGGCTTCTTGATGAAGCGCTATGACTTTCTCCAGAAAGACCGCCTCCGCCCGCGCGATGTCCTCAATCGTCTGCCCGGGTACGGGATCGGGCAGGAAGCCGATGAAGTAGCAGGGATGACCGGCCTTGAAGGCGACACCGATCTCGCTGTCAGCCTTGAAGCCTCCGATGCCTGGGCCATGGCCGGCGCGAGGATCGACCACGACGAACGGCCGACGGGTCTGATCAATGGTCGCGCCCTGAGGCGGGATGATGCGCACGAGGGCGTAGTTCACTGCCCGGTCCAGAGTGCGCCCGTCGATCACCACTTCCGTCTCGTAGTCGAGGACGTGGGGCGCCTCCTTCGCCTGATGCTCCTGGTACTGAGAGGCTCGCTGCCCCATGACGTCCCAGAAAAGCGCGCTTCGCTGGGCCGCGTCGACCACGTATTCAAACGCGGGGGCGAAGGGATCGAACATGGCGCCAGTCGCCAAGTTGACATCTCTTTGTTTGGACTTCATGGCCACAACTCCGCATCGGTGCGGGTCAACAACCGCCCGCAACTCCGGAATCCAAGCCCCGCGCTAACCTAGCCGAATTTACGGTCAGAACAATGACAAGGTGCACCGTGCAGGGTTGGCACATTGACACACCTTGCTCTATTCAGAAAAACGGGGACGAGCGACGCAGGTTGACATCTGCGAGCAACAAGCAGAACCGCTGGTGGCGTATTAGATGAGGTGCGTGAGCTGGCAACGGCGACGCAGTACCTGAAGTCCCTATCTATCAATTTGATTCTAAAGGAATCTCGATAATCATTCCGTCGTAACCTGGTTCGACGCGAGCAGGCGTTTCCTGGAGCACAGCCTCATAATCAAGAGGGACATGCATATGAGTGAGGATGGCCTTCCTCGGGTTGAGCCGGGCAATCCAGTCCAGCGCTTCCGACAGTGATAAATGGCTCGGGTGCGGCCGATGCTGGAGTGCATCGATGATCAGCACGTCGAGATCGCGAAGCCGGTGGATCGTGTCGGCTGGGAAGTCGCTAACATCGGGACAGTAGGCCAGCCCGCCGATACGAAAGCCTAGCGAGATGATATCGCCGTGGATCTGGGGCAGCGGCTCGAGGACGAGGGATCCCCCCTCTCCTTCGATGACGACGGGCGTGCTGTGTTCGACAATATTTGCCCGTAGGATCGGCGGATAGGAGCTTCCGGGCGGCGTTTCGAAGCAGTATCCGAATGCTTCTCGCAGTCGATCCAGGGTCGGCCTGTCCGCGTAGATATCCATAAGCCGGCGTTGCCCAAGAACATAGCCGCGCAAATCATCGATTCCGTGGATATGGTCGGCATGAGCATGCGTGTAGATTGCCGCATCCAGGCGTTTCACGCCTGCCATCAACATTTGCTCGCGAAAGTCGGGACCTGTATCGATAGCCACGCTTGTTGCGCCACCGGTATCGCTCACCCGCTCGGCAAGTGCGGCCGCACGCATACGGCGATTTTTCGGATTGTTGGGATCGCAATTGCCCCAATCACCCGTGATACGCGGTGTTCCCGGTGACGAGCCGCAGCCGAGGATGGTGAATCGGAGCCGGTCAGCCACAGCTCAGACGTCCCGGCTGACTGGACGCGGCATCTTGGTGAAAAGGCGGAAGAAATTGTCCGTGGTGATTGCTGCGATTTCGTCCGCGCCGACGCCGATCGTCTCCCCGAGCACCGCAGCCGTATGGGCGACGTAGGCCGGTTCGTTGCGTTTGCCTCGGAATGGCTGCGGAGCCAGATAGGGAGCGTCCGTTTCGACCAGCAAGCGATCGCGCGGCATGCTCGCCGCAATCTCGCGCAAGTCGTCAGACTTCTTGAACGTCAATATGCCCGAGAAAGAGACATAGCCACCGAGCCGGATACCTGCCTCGGCAAGGCGGCGTCCGGAAGAGAAGCAATGAAGGATGAATGGAAAGCTCCCCTTCCCTGTCTCGTCTTCGAGGATGGCTGCCATATCGTCATCCGCATCGCGCGAATGAATGACCAGCGGCAGGCCTGTGGCGCGTGCGGCGGCGATGTGCCGGCGAAAGCTCTCTGCCTGTACCTCCCGCGGCGAGCGGTCGTAGAAATAGTCGAGACCAGCTTCGCCGATCGCCACCACTTTCGGATGTTCCGCGAGCCGGACAAGGTCCTCGGTCGTCACGTCGGGCTCTTCGGCGGCATTGTGCGGATGCGTGCCCACGGAGCAATACACCGGACCATTGGCTTCCGCGATTTCGAGGATGGCCGGAAACCGCTTCACGCGCGTAGAAATCGTTACCATGAACGCGACGCCGGCAGCCAAAGCGCGCGCGACCACTTCGTCACGCTCTTCGGCGAAATCAGGAAAGTCCAGATGGCAATGGCTGTCGACAAGCATTTCTAGGCGGGCTCTGCCTGTTCGACATAGCGCGGGAACACAGGCTCGGGCGGCGGCAAGGCTGCCCCGGCAACCAGGACATGGCTATCATCAAGACGCTCGAAATTCCGCATGTCTTGAGGCACAGCAAGAAGATCGAGCAACTTGCCCGCCGAAGCCGGAATGAAAGGCTGGCAGAGTATGGCGATCCGCCGGATGGCCTCGGCGGTCGTGTGAAGCACGGTTGCCATCCGTTCGGGATCGGTCTTCTTCAACGCCCATGGTTCCTGCGCAGCGAAGTATCTGTTCGCCTCCGCCACGACGCCGAAAATTGCCGCAAGGGCCAGATGGATCGCCTGCTCCGACATTGCCTTCCGCGCGGTCGCGAGAGCCATCACTGCTTGATCCAGTATTGTCCGATCGGCATCTGAAAGTGTGCCGCGCGGAGGGATAACGCTGCCGCAATTCTTGGCAATCATCGACAAGGAACGCTGCGCCAGATTACCGAGATCGTTCGCAAGGTCTGCATTGGTTCGGTTGACGATCGCCTCGTGACTATAGTTGCCGTCCTGGCCGAAGGGGACTTCGCGAAGCAGGAAATAGCGGAACTGATCAAGGCCATAGTGCGCCACGAGAGCGAACGGATCGATCACATTGCCGATCGACTTCGACATTTTCTCGCCCCGATTGAACACGAAGCCATGGCTGAACACGCGCTTCGGCAGGTCGATGCCCGCGGACATCAGGAAGGCCGGCCAATAGACGGCATGGAAACGCGTGATGTCCTTGCCGATCACATGGAGGTCAGCCGGCCAGTAGCGCCAGCGAGCCGCGTCGATATCCGGATAGCCGGCGCCGGTGATGTAGTTGGTCAACGCGTCTACCCAAACATACATCACATGTTTTTCGTCACCCGGAACCGGCACGCCCCAGTCAAATGTGGTCCGTGAGACCGACAGATCCTTCAGGCCCGATTTGACGAAGCTGACGATCTCATTTCGCCGCTCGACCGGACCAATAAAGTTCGGCTGGTTTTCGTAGAGTTCGAGCAGGCGGTCCTGGTAGGCTGATAGACGGAAGAAATAGCTCTCCTCCTCGACCCACTCCACGGGTGTGCCCTGAGGACCATAGCGGATGTTGTCAGCGCGGACCTCCGTCTCTTCCTCGCCGTAGTAGGCCTCGTCGCGCACAGAATACCAGCCGGCATAGCCGCCTTTATAAATGTCGCCCGTCGCAGCCATCGCCTTCCAGATTGCCTGCGACGCCTCGTAGTGGCGCTTCTCCGTTGTCCGGATGAAATCGTCGTTGGAGGCGTTGAGCGCCGTGGCCATGGTCCTGAATTCGGCTGCATTGCGCTCGGCCAGATCCCGGGGGCTTATTCCTTCCCTTTTCGCGGTCTGGAGCATCTTTATCCCATGCTCGTCGGTACCGGTAAGGAAGAACACATCTTTCCCGTCGTGACGCTGGAAGCGGGCAAGTGCATCTGTCGCGATCAGTTCATAGGCATGGCCGATGTGCGGCCTGCCGTTCGGATAGGAAATCGCGGTCGTAATATAGAACTTTTCGCGAGACATGGATGAACCGGTTGATGCGGAGGTTGGCGTCAGATAACGCATCGGGCGGGCGAATGCCATCCCTGCCTTTTGCGCAGCAGCGGTGAGCCAACGCGGCCGAGAAATCGTCTACTCCTCATCGGCTCGCCGGCCAGCCATCTCGCCTCCGCGTCGCTAACGGCCCTTTGAATGGGCCGATCGCCGGGCATGTCCCTTCATCGCCACGCCCCGTTTCCGGTCTGGCCATTGTCAAAGAACGCTCCCTGTCGGGAGCAGTCGGGAAGCGGGGCGCTGGGTCGGTGCCCTGTTAAGTAATAATGTGGCGCCTTCCCAGCGCCCCGCCGGTGGTCTTGCCCGATCGTCGGGGCCCCCGCGGTGGCCTTTGCCGGTGCGGGGGAGCCGCGAAGCGGGCCCGGGCCTCGGATGAAAATTTCCAGCCGCGTTTCCGCCACGCGACCGGC
>JBEVEP010000160.1:0-32053 GCA_040512755.1 Mesorhizobium sp. | reverse complement strand
TCTCGACGCAGCAGTGTCAGACGGGCATTCTTGTGAATGTTCATTCGGTCCTCCCGAGAATCGCTGAAGCTTTGACAACCTCAGTCTTCTCGGTTGGGACCGAATGGACAACCTCCTGAAAGCTCACATCTAGCGGCAGCTTGGAAGGTTTTTCCTCCGAGGATAGCGCGCTCGCGCTCGAATGATCGTCGTTGGCGCAAACTGCGCCGCTGATCAGGCTATCCACCTGTCGACCGGCTCATGGTCCTGCTGCCCGTTTCGGGCAAAGCCTCGGCGAGGTTCTCGGTTCGCGCGATGCTTTCGATGCGATGGCGGCCGCGCGTCTAGCCGCCGTCACCAGGCCTTTACTTGTGCGTGTCACCAATGCGCGAGGCCAAGCAGCTTTTCGCCCAGCGGAGTGAGTGTCGCGGTTCTGGCATTGTGCTTTTCCCATTCGCGCGGATCACCCGGAAAGGCATCCCGCTTGGGATGATCCAGCTCGCGCCAGAGCCGGATGCGTTCCTGCCGCTCCGCCTCATTCTGCTGTTCGGCGGGGTACATGGAGATATATTGCGCCATGCGCACCCGCCTGTCCGAATGGTTCGGCCGAACGCCGTGAGCCAGCAACGAGTTGAAGATCATCAGATCGCCTGGTTCCATATCGATGTTGACCACTTCCAGCCCCGTCATGTCAGGATGCATAGGGTCACGATCTTCTGGCTGGGTTTTTACCCATTCCTCGAAATGCTCAAAGAGATACGGCACGCACTGGAAGCCGCCGACGTCGCCGTCCTGCTTCTGCAGGCTAAGTACGCCCTGGACACCGACCGGCAGCGGCCGAAGGGAGGTGTCGACGTCCCAGTGGATGAAGCCGTTGGGGTTGCCCTTGACCTTCCTGGGCGGATTGAGATTGGCGCGGTCAATGGTGACCCAAAGATCTTCCCGGTCCCAGATATCGACGAAGGCATCGTAGACGCGCCTGTCCATGCGATTATCCCAAAGGTACTGGTGATTGTAGATCTCCAGCATGCCCGTGTTGTTGAGCTCCTTCATCTTATGCTCGCGGCGCTGGGGCGTGTACCAGGTGGAGGGGTCCGACGGGTCCTTGTCGTCAAACTTCCAGAGCAGGTCGACAAGACGCTCTACATTGGCCGCAGGCACCGCCCCACGGACAATGAGGTATCCCTTCGTCGTCCAATGCTCCCAATCCGCCTTCGATAAAACACGCAGCGGCATCGTTTTCCCGATATCCTTGAGCTGGGTCGTTGCGGAAGTGGTCGGATGGCTGTCACGCTTGAGTGCAGTCTGCATATCGGTCTCCCGTCTCGGCATCCCTGGTCGTCAGACGATGGGGACAGAATAGCCGCGCCAACAGCCTTATGTTGTCGGCAGTTGGCGATTTCTGATACTATTCTGGCGTGATGAACACGATCAGCGCTTGATGCGGCCATTCCTGGAACATTTGCCGGTACCGCTGGACGCCTCATGGAGCATGCTCAATCGTCGGCTGGACGATGCCATTCCGTTCCAATGGCACCATCATCCCGAGCTCGAGCTGACGTTGACGCTCAATTCACGCGGCCAGCGCTTTGTGGGCGATCATGTCGGCAGCTATGACGACGGCGACCTCGTGCTGGTCGGGCCCAACCTTCCGCACACGTGGGCATCCCGCGAAAAGATCGACCCGGCAAGACCGCATGTCGCGCTTGTTCTCTGGTTTCGCAAGGAATGGATCGAAGGCTTGATCGGCGGCACGGTGGAGTTCCGGCCCGTCGCACGGCTTATCGGCCGTGCTGCGACAGGGTTGGCATTCGGCACCGGGCTTGGCCGGGCGCTGGCTCAGGAGTTCGAGGCGATTTTCGCGCGGCCGCCGGCGCAGCGTCTCATAGGGCTCATCGAGATCCTTCTGCAGATCGCAAAAGCCGACGACATTCAGCAGCTCTCGACCAAAGCGCCGCAGCCGGTGGAAGGAAGCCGCTTGCGCATTGACCGTGTCCTGCTGCACCTCCATCAGCACTATCACAAGCCGCTGCGATTGGTGGACCTGGCCGAGATTGCCTCCTTAAGCCTCTCAGGCTTGCACCGCATGTTCCACAAACACACGCAGGCAAGCATCTCGGACTATCTGATCGGCTTGCGCATCGGCGAAGCATGCTCGCGCCTGTCCGGAACGAACCAGCCCATCCAACATATCGCGGAAGAGGTGGGCTACACTTCGCTCGCCAATTTCAATCGGCAGTTTCGGCGGCTGCGGGGCATGTCGCCCCGCGAATATCGCTCGTCATTTTTTCGATGAGCTGGCGCCCACTTCTAGCCGGCCGGGAAAAGCGTTTCGGCGGTTGCCCTCGCCGCGCAACCGGCCACGCGACCGTGCCTCACCCGCAGATAAGAACTGTCTCGCCTGAAATCGTTGTCAGCGATGAATATGCGGACCGAGCAATGAAAGATCGGCCCGACCCAAACGATCGCTTGCCGTCCAAAGTTGGTGCCAATACGGATAGAGAATAGGCGGGGCGCTGACGCTGTCCAGCCGCGACCGTTCCTCTGACGTGAGGCGTAGTTCTGCGGACCGAAGGTTGTCCTTGAGCTGGGCCTCGGTGCGGCCGCCGATGATGACCGAGGTGACGGCAGGCCGACCCATCAGCCACGCCAGCGCCACCTGCGCCGCAGAGACGTTGTGATCCTCCGCTATCGCAACCAGCATGTCGACGATCTGCCAGAGCCGCTCTTCGTCGCGGATCGGTGGCTCGGTCCATCCGGCGAGCTGGCGCGAGCCTTCCGGCGCGGCCTGGTCGCGGCGGTGCTTTCCAGAAAGCAGGCCGCCGGCAAGAGGACTCCAGACCAGGATGCCGAGTTGCTGGTCGATGGCGATCGGTACGAGCTCATACTCCGCCTCTCGCGCCTCGAGCGTATAGTGGATCTGCTGGCTGACGAACCGCTGACGGTGTTCGGCTGCGCTGATAGCCAGCGCCTTCATGACGTGCCAGCCCGAGTAGTTGGAGCAGCCGACATAGCGGACTTTGCCATGGTGCACCAGCGTATCGAGCGCCTCCAGGGTCTCTTCGAGCGGTGTCTGGCCATCCCATTCATGCACCTGATAGAGGTCGATGACGTCCGTGCGTAGACGCCTCAAACTCGCCTCGCAGGCACGGATGAGATGGTGGCGCGACAGGCCCCGGTCGTTGGGCCCCTCTCCCATCGCGTACCGCGCCTTGGTGGCGATGAGCACGCCGCCTTTGCGGCGGCCCGCTAGCGCCTCTCCGACAATCTCCTCACACGCGCCAGAGGAATACACGTCGGCAGTGTCGATCAAATTGACACCGGCATCGATGCAGAGGTCGATCAGGCGCTTCGCCTCATCCAGCCCGACATTGCCGACCTTGGCGAAAGCCCCCTTGCCACCAATGGTCATCGTACCCAGTGTGATTGTCGAGATCTTCAGGCCAGATCGGCCAAGCAGTCGGTACTCCATCATTCTCTCTCCTACACGGCAGTTTCTCTTGGGGTCCGAGAACCAGGCGAAGACGATGCGGCCAACGTGACCCATGCAAAGAAATCAATGACGACAATATTGGTCCCGATGCGTTGCCCTGACCCCTTCGTTAACTAAAATCCTCGACCCTGAAGTTGTCGGGCGGGTGTGGTTGACCTGCGCTTTGAGACCCTGCACAAGCTTCCATTCCTCCAACATCACCTGTTTCAAGCACCGCGCTTTTGAGGAGCTTCGAGTAGGGGTGTTGCGGGTTGTCCAGCACCGCGCGTGCGTCGCCTCCCTCAACCACTTTTCCTGTCTGCATGATGATGATCCGATTGCTGATGTAGTAGGCAGTGGCGAGGTCATGGGTGATATAGACGATCGACATTCCGAACTCGTCGCACAGCACCTTGAAGAGATGCACTATCGACATCCGCAGCGAGGCATCCACCATCGAAACGGGCTCATCGGCGACAAGCAGTGAGGGGCGCGGGATAAGCGCGCGGGCGATCGCCGCACGCTGGAGCTGGCCGCCGGACAACTCGTGGGGAAAGCGCCCACGCACTTCGGCGAGCGAAAGGCCTACCTTGCGCAGAGCCTCGTCGCATATCCCCTCGCTGTCGCTCCGGCTCGCCCCTGTGAGATTGCGTGCCGAAGCGTAGAGGTAGCGCTCGACCCGCTTCAGCGGGTTGAAGGCTTCATAGGGGTTCTGGAAGATCGGCTGGACCGCTCGCATGAAGTCGAGCCGGGCCTCTCGCCCTCGGACTGAGGCGAGCTCCTTGCCGCGGAAGCGGACCGTGCCGGCGCTCGGCTGAATCATGTTGAGGATCATGCGCGCAAGCGTCGTCTTGCCGCTTCCAGACTCGCCTATGATGGCGAACACTTCCGGCTTGGATGCATCAAGCTGGAAGCTCACCTCATCGACGGCGTTGAAGGTAGCGCGGGCGAGCAACCCGCCCGACGAATAGGTCTTCGTGACTTTCTCGACGCTGAGCAGATCGCCTGTCATTGGGCGAGCCCGAACCGTGCAGTTTTCGGCGGCATCGCCTTCCCCTCGGCCATGGCTTGCTCCCGAAGAGCGACCGCGTGGCAGGCGACGCGATGATGGGGGCCGACACTCAGCATCTCTGGATGCGTCTCCCGGCAGACATTCATTGCGAGCGGGCAGCGCGGATGGAATCGGCAACCGCCGGGCGGGTTCGACAGGTTTGGCGGCGTGCCGGACAGCGCCTGCTTGGCAGACGTGTCGCCGATCCTTGGCAGGCTGGCGATGAGATGCTGCGTGTAAGGGTGCCTGGGTTCGGCGAACAGCTCTGGGGTCGGTGCCTCCTCAACCAGCCGCCCAGCATACATAATGCCGAGTCTGTCCGTGATGTTGGCGTGCACGGCCATATCGTGGGTGACGAAGACCATGGAAGAGCCAATCTTGCGCTGCGCCTCGTGGATCAGGCCGAGCACGCTCTTCTGCACGACTACGTCGAGTGCGGTAGTAGGCTCGTCAGCGATAATGAATTCCGGTCGGCAGACCGTCGCCAGCGCGATCGTCACGCGCTGGCGCATACCGCCCGACAGCTGGTGGGGATAGGCGTCGAGCACAGACTTCTGGAGGTGAAGCCGCTCGAGGTGGGCGGCGACAGCGTCGAAGAATCGCGCGGTCGAAAGTCCCATGTGCGGAAAGGCGAAATCGATGAAGGACTGGCGCACGCGCCGCACCGGATTGAGCACGTTCATCGAACCCTGCGGAATGTACGCGAGGTGTTTCCAGCGAACTGCCGACAGCGCCGCGCGGTCGAGTTGGTAGATGTCACGTTCGAGGAAGCTGTAGCGGATCGAGCCGCTGACAACTCTGAGCGGCGGCCGGATGGCTGCCGCGATGGTCTTGATGAAGGTTGTCTTGCCGGAGCTCGATTCGCCTGCAAGTCCGTAGATTTCGTTGCGGGCAACCCTAATGGAGATGTCGTCGACAGCGCGCACCTCGCGGGTCGGCTGAACGTTGCCCATGACGTAGAAAGCGCGCAGGTTCCTTACGTCGAGCACGATGTCGGCCGCGCCTTTCGGCCTTGCCTTGTCGCCGTTCACTTCTGGCCCTCCACCGCAAGCAGGCGGCTGCGCGGATCGATATACTCGTTCATCGAGACCGAGAGCAGATAAAGCCCGAGGAATGTCATCACGACCAGGACGATCGGGAAGAGCACCCACCACCAGATGCCCGCTACAATCGCCGTGTGCTGGTTGGCCCAGTAGATCATCGTGCCGATCGTCGGCGTCTCGATATTGGTGAAGCCGATGACCGAAAGCGTCACCTCCAGCCCGATTGACCAATTCATGTTGTTGAGTGTCGTCGAAAAGACAATTGGCAGCACATAGGGCAGATGTTCCTCCATGAGTATCTGGCGAGCACTCATACCGGAGAAGATGCTCATCGCCGTGAACTCGCGGTGCCTCAGGCTGAGGGCTACTGAGCGGATGAGTCGCGCGTCATACGGCCAGCCGAGAGACGCCATGGCGATCGCCAGAAGCGCCCAAGACATTTGGTCGTGCATCATGAAGAAGAACAGCACGAGAATCGGAAAGAGCGGGATCACGACGAAAGTGTCGTTGATCGTCATCAGCACGCGGTCAACAACGCCGCCTGCGTAGCCGGCGACGAGACCGATGACGAGCGACAACATGCGGCTCATCAGCGCGACCGACAAGCCGAAGAGCAGGGAGTTGCGGATCGAAAAGGTGAGCTGCCAGAAGACGTCCTGACCGCGCGAATTGGTGCCGAGCGGATAGGCCCATGAGGGCGGCACGTCGGGCGGAACAACGTAGCTATCCTGCGGCGGATAGGGCGAGAAGAAGGAGGCGACCGCAAAGGCGAGCACGAAAAGGAGGAGGATCGCGCCAAGCGCGAATTCCCGGTTGTTACGCAGGAGATTGCCGATCGTCCTGAGCATCGCGTCAGCCTTGAGCCACCCGGGGATCGAGCAGCGGATAGATGAGATCGATCACAAGGATGGCCGCAGCGACGGCGAAGATCGATACCGAGGTGATGCCGAGCACGAGGCTGTAGTCGCCGGCGTTCACAGCGCGGACCAGGAGCGTGCCCAGCCCTGGGTATCCGAACACGACCTCCGTGATGATCGCCCCGTTGAAGATGGCGCCGAGCGAGAGCGCCAGCCCCGTAACCTGCGGCGAGAGCGCATTGCGCATCACATAGGAGAACAGGATGCGGCGGCGGCTTACCCCCCCGAACTCGGCATAGGTGACGTAGTCTTCATTGACAATGTTGGAGACCAGCGAGCGCATGCCGATGAACCACGCGCCCATCCCGACCAGAACGAGGGACAGGACGGGAAGGATGGAATGTTTGACGATGCTCACGATGAAAGCAAAGCCAGACCGCTCGATGTTCATCTCGGCACCGCCGCTGATTGGCAGGATTGGCCAGACGAAGCCGAACAGGATCAGCAGGATGAAGGCGACTACGTAGTATGGGATCGGCTGCAGGCTCATTGCCGCGATGCCGACAAGCTTCAGGAGCAAGTTCCCGCGGTAGTAGCCGGCCAGCCCGCCGAGGAAGTTGCCGACGCCCCAGGCGATGACGATTGAGCAGACCAACAGCCCGACGGTCCACGGCAGCGCCTGCCAGATCAAGGTCGAAACGGGCGTGGGAAAGGCGGAGAGGGACGGGCCGAAATCGCCCGTCGCAAGCCGTCTCCAGAAGGCGACATATTGCTCGAAAGCTGAGCCTTCCAGTCCGTAGAGTTCGCGCAGTGTTTTGCGCAGCCCCTCGACCATCTCGGGACTGGACTGGCCGATCATGGTTGCCGACGCAATGGCCTGTTCGACAGGGTCGATCGGCGTGAGGTGTGTGATGAGATAGGCGATGTTGATGCCGATGAAAACGACGAGCACGAACTGCGCGAGACGCCTTGCAAGATAGAGCGCGTAAGTTTTCATCGCTTCACTGGGGCTGCGCCTCGTCGCTTCTCATTGAAGCGAGTGAGGCGGGATGTAGACCGCCTCGCTCGCGACTCCGCAGGAGTAGTTATTGGCTCTGCGCTGGTTTGAGCTTGACGAACATGTATTTCGTGTTTGCCCAATTCGGGACAGGGTTAGTGTACGGATTCGTCTCCGCGTTCGGATAGCCGGTCCAGTAGGTGGTATCCATCATTGTGAACACGTTGTAGGACATCAACGGGATGGTCGGCATCTCCTTCACCGCCAGCTTGATGTACTCTATGCCGAGTTCGGTGCCCCTGGGATCGTCGAAGTCGATCTTGCGGATTTGCTCTATGATCTTGTCGAGCTCGGCGCTCTTCCAGCGCTGACGGTTACGCGGCGGCTGGCGGTCGCCTGGCTGCTTCAGGAACTCCGAGTGCCAGCTGTCGAGGAAGAACGACAGATCGGGATGGCCGCCCCAGGTCTCGACGCTCCAGGCGATCGCCGCTTCGTAATCCCCGAGCTCTACGCGCGGGAAGAAGTCCGAAGGATAGGCCTGCGTCTCGGCCTGGATTCCGAACTGTCGCCACTGCTGGACGATCATGGTGCCGGCGCGGGTCATAACCGGCCGCTGGTCGCCTTCGACAAGCAGCGTGATCTTGAACGGCGTCCCGTCAGGCTTCATCCACTGGTTGTCCTGCTTGGTGAAGCCGGCGCGCTCCAGGAGCTCGGTGGCCACCTCTGGGTTTGGCTTCCACCAGCCGCGGCCGAAGGCTTTGGCGATCTCCTTGGCGTCGGTCGGGATCTGATCGCCCATCGACGGTCTCAGCATATCGGCGATCTGCTGGCCGGCGGTCGGGTCGTAGGGTTTGTACTTGCTTTTCCCCGTGTCGATCTCGAAGTTCTTCAGCCAGTCCTCCATCGGTTCAAAGTAGTACTGGCCATACAGCCCAGTCGGTGGGACGCCGATCGCCGAGATCGTCGCCGCGCCGCGATAGGAGGCCATGGAAACCGCCTTGATGTCGATGAGCAGCGCGAGCGCCCAACGCACGTCGGGATTGTCAAACGGCTTCACCTGGTGGTTGAACATCACTGATGGCAGGGTGGGGTCGGGATGGGCATACGGGAATCCCTTGAACCAGCCGTGTGAACTCGGCGACTGCTTGACGAGTGTGAACACACCCTCAGGCGACGTGTCGTGGATGATGTCGAGCTGGTGATTGAGCTGCAGGATGACGCGCTTGTCGGGCGGACCCGGATCGATGTAGGCCGCATATTTGGGCCCAGGTTCCCCGAAGCGAGCCAGCGTTGTGCGCTGCCAGTCCTCGCGCTTTTCCCAGATGTACCATTTTCCGTTGGGGTCGAAGCTATGGAGCTTGTAGGGACCGAGCGTAACCGGCGGATTGAAGTCGTACTTGGTCGGGTCCTCCACCTTTTCGAAGACATGCTTGGGCATGATCCAGGCGGCGTTCCAGCGCACGGTGAATGTGGCGTGGAAGCGTGAGTTGGGTCGCTTGAGCTTGAAAAGGACGGTGTGCTTGTCGGGCGCCGTGACCGCTTCGACGCTCGCCGCAAAGACAGGGCCCCAGAGCATGCTCGGGTTCTTGATCTGCGTTTCGACCGTGTAGACAACGTCATCGGCAGTGAACTCGACGCCGTCGCTCCAATAGATGCCTTCGCGAAGCTTCACCGTCATTTCCGTGAAGTCGGCGTTGTATTGCGGCTTGTCCGCAGCGAGCGAGTTGTCCCTTACGCCGTCCAGGCCGGCGTCGGCGTCAATGTACCAGAGCGTATCCATGCCGAGCTGCTGCAGGCCGGTCGAGACGCCCCCGCGCGCAACTACCCAGATGTTGAACCAGGTCGGGTTGGTAATCGTGCCCTGAGGGTTCTCGATGATGATGGTGTCCTGTCTGGGCAGGTTCGAGATCCCTTGAGCGAAGGCCGGTTGTCCGATCGACAGCGCTGCCAGGACGAACGCCAAGATTCTCAGGATGCGCATCGCTTGTCCTCCCTATGCCGATCGTTCCATCGGCGTCTTGTCGTTGCATGCAAAGTTAACGTGGCGGTGTAGACTCGTCAATTCCAACTGATACATATCGGCAATGCTGATATGAATGACGAGACCGCTAACGAACGCCGAATTCAGACCGCCAGACGGATGAGGTTGTAGGAGCGAGGACGCAGCCGGCACTGCAGCCGGCCACTTTCAACCATTACCGTTCCACTCAGTGACTGCGGCGTCACTTCATCCGGCTTATCAGCGCTGTTAACAGCCCTTAGGTCCGAGTGGTGAATGAGCGTATGCTCGACTGGCCGCGCTGCCGGAAAGCCGGCGAGGTCGACCGACAGTTCCGTCTCCTCGTCCGGATGCTTGGCGATGATGAACAGTGAGATGGTCTTGCCGGCTCGATCGAGCACCGCTGCCACATCGACATAGGGCACGTCGGCGGCGGCCTTGGCGTCGTAGCGCGGCGCGTCCACGGCCACCGCAAGGCTCTCGCCGCGACCGTGGCGCGAGGCCAGCAGGTAAGGGTAGAAGATCGTATGCCGGAAGGCGCGGCCGCCGCGTTCGGTCGTGATCGGCGCGATCGCATTGACAAGCTGCGCTATGCAGGCGATCCGCACGCGGTCCGCGCGGCGGATGAAGGTGTTGAGGATAGAGCCGACGACCAGCACGTCCTCGAAATTGTAGACCTCCTCGAGTAGCGGTGGCGCCACCGGCCAGTCCCAGCTCTTGAAGTTGTCGTGGTCCTGCCGGCGACAGTGATACCAGACGTTCCACTCGTCGAACGAGATATGTATGTCGTTCTTCGCGCGCTTCTTGGCTTTCACATAGTCAATCACGCCGCTGACGGTCTGGATATAGCGGTCGAGAATCACCGGCTTGGCGAGGAAGTTCAGGTAATCGTCCTCGTAGTTCTCAAAATACATGTGCAACGACAGGTAATCGACGTTCTCGTAGCATTGGTCGAGGACGTGAGCTTCCCATTGCGGGTAGGTCGGCATGAGACTGTGCGAGCTGCCGCAGGCCACGAGTTCGAGTGTGGGGTCGAAAGCCTTCATGGCCTTCGCCGTCTCGTTTGCAATCCTGCCGTATTCGTAGGCAGTTTTGTGACCGACCTGCCAAGGCCCATCCATCTCGTTGCCGAGGCACCAAAGCTTCACGTTATAGGGATCGCGCCGGCCGTTCTTGATGCGCAGATCGCTCCAGTGGCTTCCGCCCGGATGATTGCAGTATTCGAGCAGGCCGCGTGCTTCATCGAGGCCCCGCGATCCGAGATTGACCGCGAGCATCAGTTCCGTGCCCGCCGCCTCGCACCAGGCCGCGAACTCATCGATCCCGACCTCGTTGGTTTCCTTGGTGCGCCAGGCATAGTCGAGCCTGACCGGCCGGTCCTCCTTCGGTCCGATCCCGTCTTCCCAGTTGTATGCCGAGACGAAGTTGCCCCCGGGATAGCGGGTTACCGGCACATTGATCTCGCGCACTAGTTCCAGCACATCGCGGCGGAAGCCTCGCTCGTCAGCGGTCGGATGATCGGGCTCGTAGATGCCGGTGTAAATCGCCCGGCCGAGATGTTCCAGAAACGCGCCGTACACGCGGTCGTCGACATGGCCAATGCGAAAGTCCTTGTGGATGGAAACCCGCGCCTTCATCTCGCTCCTCCACCGTATCAGAACTATGGATATGTATCCATACAATCTGATCCCAAAGAATGTGCAGGAGTCAACCATCAATAGTTGATGGCGAAGGAGGGCTAACGGCGGTCGGGTTCCAATCGGCTCGCGATGGGCTTTGCAGGGGCCTCTGCGTCCTCCCGGCGAATGTGGAGGCGCATCAGAATGTCCTGATCATAGTTACCGAACCCCTTGCCGAAGATGTTCACACCGCCGGGATGCTCGGCGTGCTCGTCGATGCCGATTCTCAGCCGGATCGAGTGGTGGTCGGCGAGGTGAAGCTGGTCCAACGTGACGTCGGAGGCAAGCTCGCCGTCGAGGAAGGTGCCGTGTTCGGTTATCTTCCAGGTCTTGAGATGGCCGTATTGTGAACCTTCGAGCTTCCACCAGCGCGGCGTGTAGACCCCACGCTTGTCGCCGAAATCGCCTGGCGAAGTCCAAGTGCCGACCAGTACGTGGTTCACCCATACGGAGACGTCGGATGGCCAATTGGCGTTGGTGCCCGGCACCTCGGATGAAAGCTCCAGGCTGAATTCGAGCGCATCGATTTCTGCCTTGAGGACCTTGGCGTTATTCGGAAACTTGTACTCGACATGGCCGCGCTCGAACCAGATCAGTCCTGCCTTCATGCGGTCCGGGTCGAGGAAGAAGTCGGGCACGTCGAGAAGGCCGATGATCGACTCGGTGGAGCACAATCCGCAAGGGGGCGATACACTGCAGTTTGTGTAGAGGCCGAGCGGCATGGAAAGCTCGATGACGTTCGACCTCGTCTTCACGTCGTAATCGTCGAAGCGCAACACGATCTCGTCGAAGCGGGCAACGCAGAGTTTCTGCTGTCCTTTGGTTGCCTTCACCGTCTCGGTTCGGATCAAGTCGCACCCCTCAAGTACTTGGATGTTTGTGGCGACCGTCGACTGTGGCAGCCCGAGGGAGTCGCTGATTTCGTTAACATTCAGTGGTCCGCGGGAATGCAAAAGCTTCAAGATGCGAATACGCACTGGTGAGGATAGCCCCTTGAGGACCTCCAACCCTTCTGCGGCGTTGATGGTGAGAAAGTTGCGGTTATTCTTGAGCGGAAGGTCCATGAGTAGCTAGCGGCCTGAAAGCGTATCAGAATTGCTGATGTATACCAAAAAGTAGCCGAACCCTTCAAGCGGCGTCTGGGGTAGGCCTGTCGGCGAGTTAACTGCGATCGATCCGCGGGGCGCAGATCTGCTCGCGCCATATCCGCCCGTTCTCACTTGACTAAGCAGCAGCACTCGATAGGCTGAGCGAAAATACCGGCCTTGGCTGCCGGGCGGCAAGTATGCCTCGTATGCCTCGCCACTGCGGTGCTGGCTGCGGGGCATTGTCATTTTTGGGGAATGACTTGAAACGTCGCATCGACATCGGCATCCTTTATTCGCGTTCGGGAACCTACAGCCTGATTTCCGAGTCCTGCCGACTCGGTGTCCTTCGGAGTATCGCGGACGTCAACGCCAATCCTGCCTGTCATGTGGAACTAATCCCGGTCGAGTCCGATCCACAGGGAAATGTCGACCGCTATGCGCCTCTCTGCGAGGAGATGCTAAGACAAGGCGGCGTGCGCCATGTGATCGGCTGCGTTACCTCGTGGAGCCGCAAGGAAACCATTCCGATCCTGGAAAAATCGGACGCGACACTCTGGTATGTCTGCCCCTACGAGGGCTTCGAGGCGAACGAGCACGTCGTCTACATGCACGCCTGTCCGAACCAGCATCTTGTGCCGCTGCTCGGCCACGTCGTCCCCCGGCACGGCGCCAACGGCTTTCTCCTCGGCTCGAACTACATCTGGGGCTGGGAGACCAACCGCGTCGCCCGCGACCTGATCGCCGATGCCGGAGGAACGGTTCTCGGGGAACGCTATCTACCCATCGGCGAAACGGATGTGCATCGCCTGATAGAGGAAATCCGCACGACGAAGCCCGACTTCATTCTGAACAACCTGATCGGCACGTCGTCCTATGCCTTCATAGCCGCTTACGCAGAACTCGGGCGTCGCGACCCGCATTTCGCTCCGGAACGGCGTCCTATCCTGTCGTGCAACCTGACGGAATGCGAACTGCCTGCGCTCGGCGAGGCTGGGCAGGGGCATCTGTCCGCCGGCCCGTATTTTCGCAGGTCAACGGGGGCGAGTTACGGCGAACCGGCAGGCTCGGGAGCGGCTTTGCCCGCCTCGTCCTTCGAGGCCGCGGCCTATGCGTCGGTCCAGGTCCTGGCCACGGTGCTTACTCAAAAACCGGACGCGACCTTCGCCGATCTTCCGGAGATATTCCGCAACAGCAGCTTCAAGACGCCGTTCGGCCGCACTGTGATCGACCCGCAGACGCAACATGCGACCCTGCCGGTGGAGATCGGCCGCATCGAGGGTCAGGGCTTCAGAACGGTAAGCCGCCTTGAGGACGTCGCGCCGGATCCTTACCTCTCGCGCTACGATCGTGCCGCGATCTTCGGGCGGCCCCGGCTCAAGGTGGTGTCATGAGCCCCGTCTCTCGCATACCCAATCTTGGTGGCGCAAAGGCGTTCGTACTTCATCGCCCGCATCCGACCGTCACGGCAATCATGCGGCAACTCACGGCGATCGGCCTCGATGCTGCCGATTGCTGGCCTGAACTCCCAGCCGAGGCTCTGGCGGCCGACTTTGTGTTCTTCGACGTCGATCTCGGCTTCGACCAGCAATTTCCGTGGCGGCCGGGTGAAGCCCCGATGCCGACGATAGCACTCATCGGCTCGGAAGCTCCGGGCAGGATCGAGTGGACGCTGTCTCAAAGGGCCGATGCCCAACTCCTGAAACCTGTCGGCAATTCCGGCGTCTACAGCGCGCTGCTGATCGCGCGCCAGGCATTCGAGGCGCGCCGCCGACAAGCAGACGAGATTGCAGCCCTGCAGTCGCGCGTTGCCGAGAGGCAGACGATCGTGCGCGCCGTCGCGGCGCTTTCGGGGCAGGGGATCGACGACGACCGGGCCTATTCTCAGTTGCGCTCGCTTGCGATGAGCTGGCACATCAGCATGGAGGAGGCGGCCAGGCGCGTCGTTGCCATGATCAAAAAGGACGAGGGCGATGACCGTTCCCATCTCGCCTGAAATCGCCGCGACCTCCGTTCCGATGAAGCCGCGAACCGGCGTGTGGCGCCGGCTGCTCAAGCGCAAGGTTGCAGTGATAGGGCTGGTGATCATCGCCGTCACGATTGCCGGAGCGGTCTTCGCGCCCTGGCTAACTCCATACCATCCCGATGAGCAGATGTTCGATGGGCTGACGCTCGAAGGCGCGCCTTTGCCGCCGAGCGCCAGATTCTGGCTCGGCACCGACCTGCTCGGCCGCGACCTGGCTACCCGCATCCTTTATGGAGCGCGCACGTCGCTGATCATCGGCATCATCGCAAACGGCGCGGCCCTGCTTATCGGCACGCTGGTGGGTGTGACCGCAGGCTATTTCCGCGGCTGGATCGGCGGCGCGCTGATGCGCTTTACGGATCTCATGATGGCGTTCCCGGCACTATTGCTCGCCATCTGCCTCGCCGCGATCCTGCAGCCTAGCCTCTGGATCGTGGCGCTGGTGATCGCGCTGGTAAACTGGGTGCAGACCGCCCGCGTCGTTTACACGGAAACGAGTTCGCTCGCCGCGCGCGAATTCATCGATGCCGAACGAACGATTGGGGCCAGCACGCCGCGTATCCTGTTCCACCACATCCTTCCGCACCTGCTGCCGACGATCATCGTATGGGGAACGCTCGGCATCTCCACCACGGTCCTGCTCGAAGCGACACTTTCCTATCTCGGCATCGGCGTGCAGCCTCCGACCGCCTCCTGGGGAAACATCATTTTTGAGAACCAGACCTATTTCCAGGCGGCGCCGTGGCTGGTCTTCTATCCCGGCGCGGCAATCCTTGCCCTGGCGCTCGCCTTCAACCTGGTCGGCGATGCACTGCGGGACATTCTCGATCCGACACAGCAGGGGCAGGCATGATCGCTTATCTGACCCGGCGACTGGTCCAGTCCGCGCTGATCCTTCTTGGAGTGTCGCTCATCACCTTCGCGTTGCTTTATCTGCTGCCCGCCGACCCCGTGCGCCAGATCGCGGGCCGAAGCGCGACACCGGAGACCGTGGAGAACATCCGCCGGCAGCTCGGCCTCGACCAGCCGTTTTTCTTCCAGTACTGGCGCTACCTGACCAACCTTGTCACCGGCGATCTCGGCCGCTCCTACATCCAACGCTCCGAAGTCTCCGACCTCATCGTCTCGCGCCTGCCGGCGAGCCTGTTGCTGATGGCCGGCGCCATTGTTTGCGAGCTCGCCATCGGGCTCACCTTGGGCCTGGTCGCCGCCGTCAAGCGCGGCAGCGGTCTCGACCAGGCGCTCATGGTAGGCTCATTCGTCGGCGTATCTGCGCCGCAATTCGTGGTGGGGCTGTTGCTCCTCTATGTGTTCGCGGTCCAGCTCGGCTGGTTCCCAATCAGCGGCTATGGCACCTGGCGGCATCTTGTGCTGCCATCGATGACGCTCGGCATCCTCGGAGCCGGCTGGTACTCGCGCATGATGCGCTCCTCCATGATCGACGTTCTCCGGCAGGACTATATCCGCACCGCGCGCGCCAAGGGACTGGCGCGAGGTACGATCCTGTTCCGCCACGCCCTGCCCAACGCCATCCTGCCGGTCATCGCTATGGTCGGCATCGACATCGGCATATTCATGGGCGGCATCGTGGTGGTCGAGAGCGTGTTCGGCTGGCCGGGGATCGGACAACTCGCCTGGCAGGCGATCCAGCGCGTCGACATTCCGATCATCATGGGCGTCACGCTGGTTTCGGCCTGCGCCATCGTCATTGGCAACCTCCTGGCCGACATCGTCGCGCCTTTCATCGATCCCCGCATCAAGCTGCGGTGACAGCAGACTTCGAAAACAAGGCAACCAAGGGAGAAAGGAAACACAGATGAGAAAATACCTTGCATCAACTGTCGCGGCCTCTGCCCTAGCGCTAATGCTCAATTTGATACCGGCCACGGCGCAGGAACAACGCGACCCCAATGCAAAGCAGGGCGGCGAGATCGTCATCACATACAAGGACGACGTCGCGACGCTCGACCCGGCAATCGGCTATGATTGGCAGAACTGGTCGATGATCAAGAGCCTGTTCGACGGGCTGATGGACTACGAACCGGGCACGACGAAGCTGCGGCCGGAGCTGGCCGAAAGTTATGAGATATCGCCTGACGGCCAGACCTTCACCTTCAAGCTGCGGCCGGGGGTGAAATTCCACAACGGCCGGGAGCTGACGGCCGAAGACGTGAAGTACTCGCTCGAGCGCGTCACCAACCCGAAGACGCAGAGCCCGGGCTCGGGCTTCTTCGCCTCGATCAAGGGTTATGAAGATATTTCGAGCGGCAAGTCGGAAAGCCTGTCCGGCGTCACTGTCGTCGACCCGTCGACAATCAAGATCGAGCTATCGCGGCCCGACGCCACTTTCCTCCACGTGATGGCGATCAACTTCGCTCACGTCGTGCCGAAGGAAGCGGTCGAAGAGTTTGGCGCCGATTTTGGCAAGCACCCGGTCGGCACGGGCGCCTTTAAGCTGACAGAGTGGACGCTCGGACAACGCCTCGTCTTCGAGCGCAATCCCGACTATTGGAACAAGGGCCTGCCTTATCTCGAGAAGATGACCTTCGAGATCGGCCAGGAGCCGATCGTCGCGCTGCTGCGCGTGCAACAGGGCGAGGTCGATATCTCGGGCGACCCGATTCCGCCGGCGAAATTCCAGGAGGTCATGAGCGACCCTGCGCAGAAGAAGCAGGTGGTCGAGGGTGGCCAGTTGCACACCGGCTACATCACCATGAACACCACCAAGCCGCCCTTCGACAATGTGAAGGTGCGCCAGGCAGTCAACATGGCGATCAACAAGGACCGCATCGTCCAGCTCATCAACAACCGCGCCGTGCCGGCCAACCAGCCGCTGCCTCCGTCGATGCCGGCGTACGACAAAAACTACAAGGGCTACGCATATGATGTCGAGAAGGCCAAGGCGCTGATCGCCGAGGCTGGACATCCCAATGGCTTCGAAACCGAACTGTTCGCGATGAACACCGATCCAAATCCGCGCATCGCACAGGCGATCCAGCAGGACCTCGCCGCAATCGGCATCAAGGCCAACATCCAGGCGCTCGCCCAGGCGAACGTCATCGCTGCCGGCGGCGAGAAGGACGGCGCGCCCATGATCTGGTCGGGCGGCATGGGCTGGATTGCCGACTTCCCTGACCCGGCCAACTTCTACGGTCCGATCCTCGGCTGCGGCGGCGCGGTTCCGGGCGGTTGGAACTGGTCATGGTACTGCAACGAGGAACTTGACAAGAAGGCCGCCGAAGCCGACGCCATCACCGATCCGGCCAAGTCAGAAGAACGCTACAAAATGTGGAGCGAGATCTTCGGCAAGATCATGGAGGATGCGCCTTGGGCGCCGGTGTTCAACGAGCAGCGCTTTACCCTGCGTTCGCCACGTATGGCAGGCGCCGACATCCTCTATGTCGACCCGGTCCATATCCCGATCAACTACGACTATATCTACGTGAACGATGTGCAATAAGTGCGACTATACGATTCATGGACGCCACCATCACTTCGGCTGGGACAACAGCAACGCCCCGGCCCAACGGGTAGCGCCCGGCTCGACGATCGAGTTCGAGTGCCTTGACGCATCGGGCGGCCAGTTGACGCCCGAGAGCACCCTGGCGGATGTCAGCGCCCTTGACTTCGCCAGGCTCAATCCCGTGACCGGGCCGATCTATGTCGATGGAGCGGAACCCGGTGACGCGCTGAAGATCACCGTTGAGGCGTTCAAGCCGTCCGGCTTCGGCTGGACGGCGTGCATTCCAGGCTTCGGGCTGCTGGCTGACGATTTCAAGGAGCCGGCGCTGAACATCTGGAAATATGACGCGTCCTCGCTCGAGCCGGCGCTGTTCGGCAAGAACGGCAGGGTGCCGCTGAAGCCTTTCGCCGGCACCATTGGCAATGCTCCGGCCGAGCCGGGCCTCCATTCGGTCGTCCCACCCCGTCGGGTGGGAGGCAATCTCGACATCCGCGATCTTGCGGCGGGAACGGTTCTCTACTTGCCGGTCGAGGTGCCGGGGGCGCTGTTCTCGGTTGGCGACACGCATGCAGCGCAAGGTGATGGCGAGGTTTGCGGCACCGCGATCGAGAGCCCGATGAACACCGTCCTGACGCTCGATCTGGTCAAGGATGCGAGGCTGAAGACGCCGCGCTTCACGACGCCTGGCCCGGTGTCACGTCACCTCGACGCAAAGGGCTACGAGGTAACGACCGGCATCGGTCCCGACCTGATGGAAGGGGCCAAAAGTGCCGTTTCCCAAATGGTCGAGTTGCTTGCCGCACGCTACGGAATGGACCCGGCTGACGCCTACATGCTCGTCTCGGTGTGCGGCGATCTGCGCATCAGCGAGATCGTCGACATGCCTAACTGGGTGGTCTCGTTCTACTTTCCCCGCTGCGTCTTCGAATGACGTTCAGTGAGGACATCAAACTATCCGGGGCAATCGCTCCGGATAGCTCAGCCAGTCCGGTGCTCAGTGTCACCGGCTTGACCGTCAGCGTGCGTAGCGAGGATGGTGAGCGAGAGGTCGTATCCGACCTGTCCTTCGATTTGAGGGCTGGCGAGACGCTCTGCATCGCCGGGGAATCCGGTTCCGGTAAGTCAATGACCGCGCTCGCGATCATGGGGCTACTGCCGAAGCCGGCAGCGCGCATCACAACCGGCTCGATCCGCCTCGCCGGTCAGGACCTTGCCGCGCTTGGCGAAAGCCGCATGCGGAGCATCCGCGGCAACCGGATCGCAATGATCTTCCAGGAACCGATGACGTCACTGAACCCGGTTCTCACAATAGGCCGGCAACTGATCGAGGCCATAGAAGCGCATGTCCCGATATCTCGCGCAGAGGCGAGGCGCAGGACAGTCGAGGCGCTGCGGGCGGTCCGCATTCCCGACGCCGATGGGCGGCTGAAGCAATATCCTCACGAACTCTCCGGGGGCATGCGCCAACGCGTCATGATCGCGATGGCGCTGGCTCTGAAGCCGGACGTTCTGATCGCGGATGAGCCCACGACGGCGCTGGACGTCACAGTCCAGGGAGAGGTGCTGGAACTTCTGCGCGATCTGCAGCGCGAGCACGGCACCAGCGTGATCCTGATCACGCACGATATGGGTGTGGTCGCCGAGATGGCCGACCGCGTCATCATCATGCGCAATGGCCGCATGGTCGAACAGGGCAGAGCCGCCGACATTTTCACCCGCCCGAAGGCCGACTACACGCGCGAGCTTCTGGCGGCGGTGCCGCGGATCGGCGGCGGACGAAACGCCAGAGATGGTCACGCTGTTCCGCCACGGCCTGCGCAGGTAGCCGACGTTCGCGACCTCCATGTCCGCTTCGATCTTCGAGGCGGCTTCTTCGGCCGCGTCGATCGCCGTGTCCACGCCGTCGAGGGCGTCAGCTTCTCGATCGCGGCGGGGGAAACCGTCTCGCTTGTTGGCGAGTCCGGCTGCGGCAAGTCGACGACAGCCAAGGCGATCGCCGGTCTGGCGCCATATTCCGGCAGCATCTCGATAGCCGGGCGCGACCTCGCCACGCTCGGCCGCGACGAGCGCAAGGCGATCCGCCGCGAGGTGCAGATGATCTTCCAGGATCCCTCTGCCTCGCTTGATCCGCGCATGAGGGTCGGAGACCTGGTCGCTGAGCCGCTTCTGATCCACGGCATTGGCACGAGGGAGGAGCGCACGGCCAACGTAGCAGCGCTGTTCCAGCGGGTCGGCCTATCCCCCGATCAAATGGAGCGCTATCCGCACGAGTTCTCGGGGGGCCAGCGCCAGCGCATCTGCATTGCCCGCGCTCTTGCGCTGAGACCCAAGTTGATCATCGCGGACGAAAGCGTTTCGGCGCTCGACGTTTCAGTGCAAGCCCGCGTGTTGAAGCTGTTGAAGGAGCTGCAACGCGAGTTCGGTGTCGCCTATCTCTTCATCTCGCACGACATGGCTGTTGTCGAAAACATCTCCGACCGTGTCGCCGTGATGTATCTGGGCCAAATCGTGGAGATGGCGACGCGCGACCAGATTTTTTCAAATCCGCTCCATCCCTATACGAGGCGTCTGATCGAAGCCGTTCCTGTACCGGACCCCAACCGGCGGCGCGCGCATTTTGCCCGTCTTGCTGACGAGATTCCCAGCGCGGTGCGAAGCATCAGAAATCCCCCTGCAAAGGTTGCCCTTCAGGATGTCGGTGATGGACATCTGGTTGCCAGTCATTCTCCGTACAGGCAGCCAGGCGCCAACCACACAGCCTTCTAAATGGCTTTTCGCCCACCCCGAACTGCCCCCTAACAATGGCGGGCCACCGACCGACCGACATCGCGATGTCTGGCGGGCCGATCCGACTTGGCAAGCGACCCGCCGTCGACGATGAGACACACCCCGCCAATGCCGAGTACGCTCTCGTCGACATACATTTACGATCGGGAAAATACACTCGAATCTGCAAGTTTTATTGGTCTTTCGCCTCGCCGAGGCGCAGACTGGATATGGCGTGGGCGCGGCCAGCTTTGGGCCGTTTGGGTTCTGTTTGTCGAGAACGGAGAGCACCCATGGCGACCAAGACCAATTTCACGGCGGAGGAATGGAGCCAGGTGCTCGGCAGCGTGATGATGGCCGGAATGGCCGTCACGCTCGCCGATCCAAGCGGCCTGATCGGCATGACCAAGGAGGGCTTGGCCAGCGGCAGCGCGCTCGTCGCGGCAAAGACCGATCCCCAATCAAACGCCCTGATCAAGTCCATCGTGTCCGACTTCGAGACCTCCGAAGGACGCGCGGCCGCACGCGCTGTCATCAAGAACCAGTTTGCCGGGAAGCAGACATCCGAAATGAAGGGAGCTATCCTGGCGGCGCTTGGTCGAACAGCCGCACTGGTTGACGAAAAAGCTCCCGATGACGCCGCTGGATTAAAGGCTTGGCTTTTCCAGGTCAGCGAGCGTGTGGCCAATGCCGCCAGAGAAGGCGGCTTCATGGGTTTCGGCGGCGTTCGGGTCAGCGATGCCGAGAAGGCGACCCTTGAGGATGTCTCGAAGGCGCTCCAGCTCTCGGCCTGACAAAGGAGTATCGACCTCTAGGAAGGAGGCTTCCATGGCCAGCAACCAATCGGCGCTTGAGCAGATGCTTCAAGCTGCACTAGGCGGAGGTGGGCTCCGCGAGCGGGAAGGAGGAGGGGCGGGGGCCGCCCGGGCCAAGCCAGATGCCCCGGGCAACATCGGCGATATTCTCGGTAGCCTCCTCGGCGCCGCCGCCGGAAGTGGCGCCGCGACCAACCGACCAGGGGCTGGCGCCTCTGGAGGGCTCGGCGAGATCCTGGGCAGCCTACTTGGGGGCGCGGCCAGTGGTAGTGACTCCGGGGGAACCGAACCTGACCGCGGCGCGCGGGCTGGCGATAGGATGCCGGCTGAACCTAAGCCAGGTTCGTCCTCGCGCCAGCAGCAGGCCGAAATGGCGGAGGGGGCGGGAATGAACGATCTCGTACGCTATGGCGGCATGGCGGTGATCGGTGTTCTGGCTTATCAGGCGCTCAAGCGCTTTCAGGCCCAGCAAGGCGGCGGGCAGAAAGACGCTTCGGCCGCACTGGTACCGCCGCCCGACAGCGGGTTTCATCCCGGCCAGGCGCGCGGCGGTCCCGATGCTCTCGCCGGCGTACTCATCAAGGCCATGGTCGCCGCAGCGCAAGCCGACGGCGTCATTGACGAGGACGAACAGCGCAGGCTCGCCGGTCGCCTCGATCAACTCGGCATGAGTTCAGCCGATCGTCGGGCGTTGGTTGAACAACTGACAACCCCCGTCGATCCCCGGGAAATCGTGACTGCCGCGAACTCGCCGGAAGTTGGGCTCCAGATCTACGCAGCTTCAGTCCTGGCCACGACGGTCGATACACCTGCGGAGCGAAACTATCTTGACGCCCTCGCAAACGCCCTCAACATCGACCCTCAACTGAGGGCGCAGATTGAACAAACACTCGGGCGCGGCTGAGGCTGCTCTCGGTCTTTGCGGCGAGCGGACAGACGGGCGCTGGTCTACGCACCGTAGCCAGCTACGAAATGACTGTGATACCATCGTTGGATCGGTGGTTGCCGTTGGCAAAACCGCCGTCGCGGGTCTCGACCCGTTGAACAGGTGACCGCGGATCATGGAACTTGTCGTCGCCCTCGGCCTGATCGTCTTCAAGGTTGCGTTGCTGATTGCCTTCCTGCTGCTACTGCCATTGCCGCTGACCTGGCTGGAACGCAAGATCGCCGGACGCATGCAGCAACGGATGGGACCGATGCGCGTGGGGTGGCACGGGCTGCTGCAGCCGGTGGCGGACGGTATCAAGCTCTTGACCAAAGAGGATCATATTCCGGCCGAAGCCGACCGCTTCCTGTTCAAACTGGCGCCAATCCTGGCGCTCGCCCCGCCCTTCATAGTGTTCGTGGCGGTCCCGTTCGGGGAAACCGTCTCGGTCCTCGGCAACGAGATCACGCTTTACGTCTCCAACATGAACGTGGCGCTGCTCTTCGTGTTCGCTGTGATCGGGATCGAGGTTTATGGCGTCATCTTCGGCGGGTGGGCCGCCAACAGCAAGTACGCGGTTCTGGGCAGCCTCCGGACCTGCGCGCAGATGATCAGCTACGAGATCCCGATGGGGTTCGCGGTCATCGGCGTGGTGATGCTGGCGCAATCCATGAGCCTGATCGAGATTGTGCGGGCGCAGGCCGATGTGTGGAACATCGTTTATCAACCGGTCGGGTTCTTCGTGTTCTTTGTCGCCGGGTTGGCCGAAGCGCAGCGAATTCCCTTCGACCTGGCAGAGGCGGAAGGCGATCTGGGGGCCGGATTCCATACCGAATATAGCGGCATCCGCTTTGCGTTCTTCATGGTCAGCGAATACGCCATCATGCTTCTGGTGTCGGTCCTGACGGTGATTCTGTTCTTCGGCGGCTGGAACGGCGTGCTTATCCCATTGCCGCCGCTCGTCTGGTTTGCGCTCAAGGTTGCGTTCTTCGTCTATCTATTCATCTGGTTCCGTTTCACTTTCCCCCGCTATCGCTATGACCAGCTGATGGCGATCGGGTGGAAAGTCTTGCTTCCACTGTCATTGGCGAACATAATCATTACTGGAGTCGTCTTTCTTTAGGGTCTGTGGGCCGTTAGGACTTGGAGCGTGACGGCGATGTCGCGCGCAGTTGACAGAAGTGGAACATGGATCGGCTGGGTGTTCTTCGCCGATCTTGCGAATGCCTTAGCGCTCACCTTCGGCTACATGTTCTCCAAATCCGTCACCATGCAGTATCCGGACAAGGAAAAATGGCTGCCCTATTCGCGTTACCGCGGGCATCACTTCCTGAAGCGCGATGACGAGGGTGAGATCAAATGCGTGGCCTGCGAACTCTGCGCGCGCATTTGTCCCTGCTACTGCATCGAAGTCGTCCCCTACGAGGATGACAAGGGCAACCGGCGTCCTGCAAAATTCGAGATCGACATGTCCCGGTGCCTGTTCTGCGGGCTGTGCGAGGACGCCTGCCCGGCGGACGCGATCGCGCTTGGCCAACAGTACGAATTTTCGAGTTTTTCCTCGCACGATCTGGTGGTCGGGCGCGACGACCTGCTCGGCAAACCGGGCAAGGCGACGACCGGCGGCGGCGTGGTTGCTGCCCGCCTGAACACCGAACAAAACGTGCTGGTCGAGGCGAGCGAGTCGCAGGGATACAATTGGTGGCGGAATATCCGCCGAACGTGAACGCGCTCCAGCCGTAAAGCCGGAGCGCAGAAAGGAGGTTCAGATGCATGTCGGCGAAATCCTAAAGACCAAGGTTGCCGAGGTGATCTCAGTCACTCCGGATCACACGATGGTGGAAGTGCTGCGGCTGTTTCGGGAGAAAAACATCGGCTTCGTGGTCGTCGGCAGTTCGCCCGGGGAGTGCCTGGGCACGCTGTCGGAGCGGGACTGTTGCAATGCGGTGGCTGAATACGGCGCCGAGGCGCCCTTAATGCGGGTCGCCGACATCATGAACTGCAGTTACGCAAGCTGTTCGGCACATGATGTTCTCCCCTCCGTGATGTCGACCATGACCGAGCTGCGCACGCGCCATGTGCTGGTGATACATGACAGCGCCATTGTCGGCATTGTGAGCATCGGCGACGTGGTCAAGCACCGGCTCGAAGAATCGATGCACAACGAAGAAGTGTTGCACGATTACATTACCGGCACCGGCTATCACTGACGGTAGGGACGCAGGCCGTCACGGCGTGAATATTTCGGGCCTCGCCTCTGGTCCGGTCACAGGGGCGATCTCGAAGGCCTCATGCGCCTTTTGAACCTCCACCGGACATGGGTATTCGCCACGCAGCATCAGGCTGTTGAGACGTAGGGTTCTGTAGTTTTCGGGAACAAATACGAGGCTCTTGGGAAAGTCCCTGTTGATCTTGAGTTGCACAGTCAATTCGCCCTGGGCGGATCGCACGACGACCTGATCGCCGTTCAAAAGGCCAAGCTGCGCAGCATCCTGCTCGCCCATCTCGACATATGGATCATCCGCGACCGTATTCAGGATCGCCGAACGTTCGGAAAGATATCCGTTGTGGAAAAGGCAGTTTCCCGTGACCAGCATGAGGCGGTCGGTTGCACTAGGAGCCGGCGGCGGCGCTAAAAACTCGCCAGCCGGTGCGGTCGGGGTCGCCTTTGTGAATGCGCCATCCGCGCCAAGCCTGTCCTGCGTCAAGCCTTGGTAGGCCGGGACGAGCTGGGCAATCTCACCGAAGATTTCGCTTTGCGCCGACGGTTGCAGAGCGTGGCTGCGGAGTGCGGCAACAAAGTCGAATATCTCCAGATTGCCGCGCGCCTCGAAGACGGGTTCGCGGAACTTGGAGACCTTTTGCATCCGGCCTTCGTTGTTGGTGAACGTGCCGGATTCCTCGCCATAACCAGCCGCTGGCAGAACCACATCGGCCAGGCCCGCCGTATCCGTGAGAAACGCGTCCTGCACGATCAGGAGATCGGCCGCGCCAAGCGCCCGCTTCACGAATTGCCGATCGGGATAGGTTATTAAGGGGTCGCTCCCGACGACATAGAGCGCGCCCATTTCCCCCCTGTCACAGATGTCCAGCATGGCGTCGAAATCCGCACCTGGTTCAGACGGGATTTCGGCGGCCCAGGCTCCTTCCAAACTTTCGCGCACCGCATGATCGGCGACCGGGCTGAGCCCCGGAAGCGCCGCCGGCAGAACTCCCATATCCCAGGCGCCCAATTGATTAGCTCGATCGAAGAGGAACTGCATCGCCGGGCCTTTGCCGAGCGCGCGGAGAACCTGCAACAAGTTGTTGAGTTGCTCCAGAATCGCGCGCCTTTCTGGCGATCTCAGGAGGTCAATGCTGACAAGCACGGTGACGCTCCGACCTTCCAGCAACGCGGCGGCCAGGCGGTCGGACCCGCCACGGTTTGTGGTTGCTGCTTGCGCGCCGGTTGTCGCGACGTCCGCGAAATCCACCCCCGGCAAGGGTGGACTAGCCGGACCCATCACCCTGGCTACCACCGCGCCAAGGCTTGCCGCTTCGCCGCCCGGAGGAACGCGAAAGACCGCGTTGGCGTCGGCGTCCAGACGGCACGGCCGAGCCGAGAGTATCAGCAACCCGGTCTGCCGCCGCCGCGCTGCGTCCCGCAGAAGATATTCGGTGACCGGGTTTTCGTCGGTCACATTGCCGCCGATAACCAGCACACAGTCGTTGCCGATCACCTCTTCTAGCGGCCCGCGGGTGTAGAAGCCCGCCACCAGAGGGCCCAGGACATCCAAGGATGTCGGCCAGCGCGACGAGCAGTCGACGTTGTTGCTTCGGAAGACCGTCCGCATCAACTTCTGGAATTGATAAAGCACTTCGTTTGGGAGGCGCGGCGAGGCCAGCCCGCCCACTGCCTTGCCCTCGACGGCCGACAGGCGGCGGCGCAGAAAGTCTCCCGCTTCGTCCCACGAAACCGGAGCCAGCGCGCCATCACGACGGATCATCGGCCGCTTGATCCTGTCCCGGCTCTCGATGAAGTCGAGGCCGAAGCGCCCCCGCACGCAAAGCGTTTCCCGGTTGACGCCATGTTCCCACTTCGAGCGGACCCGCATGAATTCGCCCTTGCGTGCGCCGACAGTCAGCTGGCAGCCGGTACCGCAATGCGGGCAAACCGTGTCGGTCTCGACCAGATCCCAGGGCCGTGCCTTGTAGCGGTAGGGGAAGCTCATCAGCGCGCCCACCGGGCAGACCTCGACGCAATTGCCACACTGGTCGCAACTTGCGAGACTGCCCTCGAAGCCCGTGACGGCGGTATCCATGCCTTTTTCGACGGTGCCCAGGGCGACCGCGCCAACGACCTCCTCGCACATCCGGACACAGCGCTGGCACTGGATGCAGCGGTTAACGTTCATGATGATGACCGGGCTGAGACGGATGTCCTCGGAGTGGAACACACGTTTGATATCGTGGAAGCGGCTTTTGCGGGGCCCGTATGCCATCACCAAGTCCTGAAGCTCGCACTCACCGCCCTTGTCGCAGATCGGGCAGTCGAGTGGATGGTTGGCGAGCAGCATGTCGAGCATGGAAGAGCGCGTTTCGTCGATCAGCGGCGTGTTCGTCCGCACCACCATGCCGTCGGTGACTTGAGTGGCGCAGGAAGGCTGGAGCCGTCGCTGCCCCTCGATCTCCACCAGGCACATGCGGCAGGAGGCCAGCGCCGGTAGCCGCTTCAGATAGCAGAAGGTTGGGATTTCGATGCCCAACCGCTCGGCGGCCTGCAGCACCGTTGAGCCCGCCTCCACTTCCAGCGTTTGGTCATTGATCGTGACGCTTACCACGGCTTCCTCGCGGAATTCTTCCTTCGTGCCCCTCAGTGAAACGGGCACCTCTGCTCCTTGATGTGGGCGACGAATTCATGTTCGAAATGCGCCAGTGCCGCGCGCAGCCCCATGGCCGCACCGTCGCCCAGAGCGCAAAACGAGTTGCCGAAAATGCCCTTGCAAAGCGCCTCCAGCTCTTCCACATCGCCTGGCACGCCCTGTCCCGCCTCGACCCGGCGCAGCACTTTCACAACCCAGTCCAGCCCTTCGCGGCAGGGCGTGCACTTGCCGCAGGACTCGTGATGGAAGAACTCGATAATGCGGGTTGCGACCTTGACCATGCAGGTCGAGTCGTCAATCACGATCACACCGGCCGAGCCAAGCATCGAGCCCGCGGCGGCCAGCGAGTCGAAGTCCATCCCGACGTCAAGCCCGCGCTCCGGGATGAGCGGCGCCGAGACTCCGCCGGGAATCACTGCCTTGATCTTGCGCCCCGGCAGCGGCCCGCCGGCATGGTCCTCGACCAGTTCGCGCAACGATATTCCCATCGGCAGCTCGTAAAGGCCCGGTTTCTGGACCTGACCACTGAGGCAATAGAGCTTCGGGCCCGGGCTTTTGTCCGGGCCGATGCCGCGAAACCAGCCCGGCCCTCGAACCACAATATGCGGCACGCAGGCCAGCGTTTCCACATTATTGATCACGGTCGGGCTGGCGTAGAGCCCTTCGACCGCAGGAAACGGCGGTTTAAGACGCGGCTGCGCCCGCTTGCCCTCGAGCGAGTCGAGCATCGCAGTCTCCTCGCCGCAGATATAGGCGCCGGCGCCGCGATGGATATACATGTTGAAATTGAAAGCCGAGCCCAGAACCCCCGTTCCCAGATACCCCTTCGCACGGGCCTCGGCGATCGCCTGCTCCAGCCGCTCAATCGCCAGCACATATTCCCCACGGACATAGACATAGGCGGTTTCCGCCCCGATCGCGTAGGCGCTGATCGCCATGCCCTCGACCAACTGGTGCGGGTCACGCTCCATAATGATCCGGTCCTTGAACGTGCCCGGCTCGCCCTCATCGGCGTTGCAGCACAAATATTTCGGCTTGCCGGCCCGCTTCGGCACAAAACTCCATTTCATTCCGGTTGGGAATCCGGCTCCACCGCGACCGCGCAGGTTGGATTCCTTCACGAGACCGATGATATCGTCGGGAGTGTGTTCGCGCAGCGCCTTCGCCAAGGCCTGATAGCCGCCGCCTGCCTCGTAAGTCGAGAGCAGATGGCCATCCGCCACGTCCATGTTCCTTAGAAGAACCGGTTCGAACATGGCTCTACTCTCCCGGCGGCGCTACGGCCGCCAGGTCAGCGCCAGTTGCTTTCCCCACTGTCGCCCGCAGCCTTTCCAACAGCGCGTCGATCCGCGCGATGTCGAGGTCGCCATGATAGTCGTCGCCGACCTGCATCACAGGGGCCATTTCACAAGCGCCGAGGCATTCGACGGTCGAAAGCGTGAACAGCCCGTCGGCGGTCGTACCGCCATTCCTGATCCCTAGCACCGCCTCCACGTGCCTCAGCAGGTCCTCGGATCGGCGCAGCATGCAGGAGACGTTGTCGCAGAGTTGCAGGTGGAACATACCCACTGGCTCGGTATTGAATAGCGTATAAAAGGTAGCTAGTTCGTACACCCAAATCCGTTCGACACCGAGAATGTTGGCAACCTCTTCCAGCACCGGCCCTGGCAGATGGCCATGCTCCTTCTGCGCAATCAGAAGCGCGGGCATGATCGCCGAGCGTTGGTCGGGATACGCCGCCGCCGCCGCCTCGATCTTTTCGCGCATGGTCATCGCGTCAAAATCCTCTGCTACTTGTCGACCTCGGCCATCACGGGGTCGAGGCTGCCTAGCACCGCGATCATGTCCGCCAGGTAACGCGCATTGCGAACCCCGAACAGACCCTGAAGGTTGACGAACGACGGCGCCCGCACCTTCATGCGGAACGGTTTTTCCGACCCATCGCTGACGATGTAAAACCCAAGCTCGCCCTTTGGCGCCTCGATCGCCGAGTACACCTCGCCCTTCGGCACCTTGAAGCCATAGGCCGACAGGTCGAAATGCTGGATCAGCGCCTCCATCGAGCAATGAACTCTCTCCTTGTCCACCGGGAAAGCGATTGTCGGCATGTCGATCTGGAATGGCCCTTCGGGCATCTGATCGAGGCATTGTTCGATGATGCGGATGCTCTCGCGCATCTCTTCCACCCGGCATTGCCAGCGTGCGTAGCAATCGCCCTCGTCGCGGGTAATCACGTTAAAGTCGAGCCGGTTGTAGATCTCGTAAGGTTCGTCACGGCGGATGTCCCAGTCGACGCCCGAAGCGCGCAGGTTCGGGCCGCTCAGGCCGAGATCGATGGCGTCCTCGGCGGAGATCACGCCGATCCCCCGCGTGCGCTTCAGGAACACCCGGTTGTTCTCGATCAGCCGTTCATAGTCACGGATGCGGTTCGGGAAGATGGCGCAAAACTCCCTGATCTTGGGGAAGAACCCATCGGGCAGGTCCTCGCGCACACCGCCAACCCGGCAGAAGGAGGTGTGCATCCGCGCCCCGCTGATCATCTCTAGCAGGTCCATGATCATTTCGCGCTCGCGCATCGCATAGAGCAACGCGGTCATCGCCCCCAGGTCCATCGGCAGCGCGCCGGTGATCAGGAGATGACCGGAAATCCTCGCTAACTCGGCCATCATCACGCGGATGTATTGCGCGCGGATCGGCGCTTCGATGCCGAGCAGCTTTTCCACTGCCAGCGCGAAGGCCAGGTTGTTCGAAGGCGGGCAAAGGTAGTCCAGCCGGTCCGTCAGCGGAAAGATTTGCGTGTAGGTGAAGCTCTCGGCCAGTTTTTCAGTGCCACGATGGAGGTAGCCGATATGCGGATCCACGCGCGCGACATACTCGCCATCAAGCTCAAGGACGAGCCGCAGCACCCCATGCGTGCTGGGATGCTGTGGGCCAAGGTTGAGAAGCACCTCTTTGGTGCTGAGCGCTTCGCCTTCCGGCCGGCTCAGTTCCGTGATTTCTGTCATCTCAAATTCCCGTCGTGGGATCGTCTCCTTACGGTATGTCCCTGGTAGCGAGGTCAGGCTGCGTCGGCGGCGGGCCCTCGGCGCCAAAAGGGTTCAGTTTGTCCTTGTAGCCCCGGAGCGGAAAGTCCTTGCGCTGCGGGAAGCCTTCGAACCCCTCCCACATATAGATTCTCCGCAGGTCGGGGTGGCCCTCGAACTTGATCCCGTACATGTCCCAGGCCTCGCGCTCATGCCAATTAGCGGTGCGCCAGACCCCGGTTACCGACGGGATCCGCGGCGGATCGCCTAGGCGGCACTTGATCCGGATGCGCCATTTGTTCGGCAGCGAATAGAGGTGATACACCGCCTCGTAACGCGGCGCCTCGGGATAATGGTCGACCCCGCAGATGTCAGACAGGAAATTGAACCGCAGCGCCGGGTGTTCCTTCAGAAACCGGCAAAGCTCGACGATCATTTCTGGCGGAGCGGCGAAAGCATGCATGCCATGCCCGAAGCCAAGGTCCTCGATTGCGCCCCCGAACCGCTCGGCGATCGGGGCACGGTCGAGGAGAGCCGCGCTCATGATGCCGCGACCCGCTCCAGGGGAGTCCCTGCCAGCGCGCGGGATTTTTTGATCTTTTCCTGAAGCAGAAGGAAGCCATGCATAAGCGCCTCGGGCCGCGGCGGGCAGCCAGGCACATGCACGTCCACCGGCACGAATGTCTCCGAACCCTGCACCACGGCATAAGTGTTGTAGACCCCGCCCGAGATCGCGCAGGTGCCCATCGCGATAACCCAGCGCGGCTCGGGCATCTGGTCATAGAGCCGGCGCACGACGGGCGCGAATTTCCGCGTCACGGTACCGGCTATGATCATCACGTCGGACTGGCGCGGCGAGGGCCGGAACACCACGCCGAACCGATCGAGATCGTAGCGCGCACAACCCGCCGAGATCATCTCGATGGCGCAGCAAGCGATGCCGAAGGTCTCAGGCCACAGCGCCGATCTGCGTCCCCAACTGATCACGCTGTCGGCCGTGGTGAACAGCACGCTGTCGCGGATGGCGTTGTTTACTCCTCCCATTCCAGCGCTCCCTTCAGCCAGGCGTAGGCGAAGCCTACAAGAAGCAGCAATATGAAGACGAACATCTCAACATAGCCGACCAGCCCAATCTCCTTCAGGACGACGGCCCAGGGAAAGAGAAACATCGCCTCGACATCGAAGACGACCAACAGGATCGCGACGATGAAAAATTGCACCCTGAAGCGTCCGCCGGCCGCCTCGCCCGCCGGGTCCATGCCGCACTCATAAGGCATGTTCTTCGCTGGATAAGGATTTGACGGACGCAGTAGAGAGGAAACAAAAAGGGTCGCCATGGCCACCAGAACAATTCCGGCGACCATGAAAAGAACCGGCAGGAATTCCATACCAGTCATGTCGCATTGCCGCGGTCACCACCGAGGGTTTTGCTCAGGCCGTGACCGATCCAATCTTAGGATCGGTGACACGCCGCCCGGGAAGCGACTTGGGGCATTCCTTTCTTGCACTGCAAGAGTATTCGGTCGGGAAACCCATTGCAAATCCAATCGATCAGCCGCACGGCATGAATTCGATGCCAATCCCCCCTCATCCGTCTCGGCTTCGCCTTGACACCTTCTCCCACAAGGGGCGAAGGGGGGCACCGCTTCACCGCGGCCGGCAATTACCACCGTTCGAGATTAACTGAAGCGCTGAATATCGCGCCTCTCCTTCTCCCCCTGTGGGAGAAGGTGGCCGAGCCGGAGCGCAGCGCAGGCGAGGTCGGATGAGGGGTGCTGGCCGGAGCGCGGCGCAGCCAAGCTGGAAGCCCCCTATCCGTTGCGGCTCCCAGCACTGGAGGAAGAAAACGAAGTTTCTTTATCCACGCCCCTTCCCCCTCTCGCATAATCCCCGGCATCGCCCTCACGGGAACCTGGTGCGCACCGGGTATCAGGGAGGGCGGCGGTGCCGGGCCGGTCGCGTGGCGGAAACGCGGCTGGAAATTTTCATCCGAGGCCCGGGCCCGCTTCGC
>JBEVEP010000206.1:0-4354 GCA_040512755.1 Mesorhizobium sp. | reverse complement strand
TCACCAGTAGAATTGCGCGCGCCGAAAGGATTGCCGCTCGGCTGAGCGTGACGCGCGCAACCGGTGCTTCAGCGGGCAGGGGATCCGGCATCAGCCCGAGTGCCCTGCGATTTGGGGGGCCATCGAGCGCGTCTTCGAGATCGGGTCCGGGAAAAATCGATGCGGTGTGTCCGTCGGCGCCGACGCCGAGGCAGACAAGGTCCGGGGGCCAGGTAACCTTGGCCAACTGCGCATCGGCCGCCTCACCGGCGTTGCGATAATGGGCGTCTCCTTCGACGACGATGGGCAGTACGTGGGCGCCCGTTGGCAAGAAATGCCGGGCAATCATCGCGACGTTGCTCATAGAGTCGGTTACCGGGACGAGACGGTCATCAGTGGGAATAATCGTGACGCGGCTCCAATCGATGTTTGCGGTTGCCAGCCGTTCAAACAGGGGAATCGGGGACTTGCCGCCGGGCAGCGCAACCAGCGCTTCTCCGCGGAAATCGAGTGCGGCTTCAACGAAGAGGCCGATGTGATCGGCGACCGCACTCGCCATTTCGCTGGCGGTATCATAGTCCCGCCATGCGACGTTAGTCATGCCAATCCGCTCCGTCTGTCTCGATCAGGGCATTGGCGGCCGGTGGCCCCCAGGTTCCTGCCGCGTAAGCCTGCGGGCGCATCTGGCCCGATGCCCAGCCATCGCGTATCGCATCAATCCATTTCCATTGCGCCTCGACCTCGTCCCGACGCACAAACAGGGTGGGATCACCTTCGATGAAGTCCAGAAGCAGCCGCTCATAGGCGATGCGTCGCCGTACGCCGGCAAAGGCATTGGTGAGAGACAGGTCGAGCGGGACTTCGCGCAGGCGAATGCCGTCGCGATCGAGGCCAGGCTCCTTGGCCATCACCAACAGGCGAATATTCTCCTCGGGTTGGAGGCGGATGATCAGCTTGTTCGGCCGCACCAACGCGCCTCCGCTCTCGAAGATTGAGTGTGGCACGTGTCGCAGCTGGATGAAGACTTCGGATTGGCGATTCGCCAATCGCTTGCCGGTCCTGAGATAGAAGGGAACCCCCTTCCAGCGCCAGTTGTCGATATACGTCTTCAGGGCAACGAACGTTTCGGTGCCGGAGGGCCTGCCCAGTTCCTCGACATAGCCCGGAACGGACGCGCCGCGGACGACTCCTGCGCCATATTGGCCGATCACGCTGTGCGTTGCAGCGGTCGCCCGGTCAATCGGGCGCAGCGAGCGCAACACCTTCACCTTCTCGTCACGGACTTCGGTCGCATTGAAATGCGCAGGGGGCTCCATCGCCACCAGAGCGAGCAGCTGGAGCATGTGGTTCTGCACCATGTCACGTAAGGCGCCCGCTTCATCGTAGAAGCCGCCGCGCCCCTCGAGGCCCACCGTTTCGGCGACAGTGATCTGAATGTGTTCGATGCCAGCCGCGTTCCACAGTTGCTCGAACAGCCTGTTGCCAAAGCGAAGCGCCAGCAAATTCTGTACGGTTTCCTTGCCGAGATAGTGGTCTATTCGGAACGTCCGCTCCTCGGGGAACGCGCTGAGCACGGCGTCATTGATGTCGTGGAACGACGCGAGATCTTGACCAAGCGGCTTCTCAAGCCCGATGCGCGCCTTATCCCCGGTCAGTCCAGCCGATTGAAGCCCGGCAATGGCCGGTTGGAACAATGACGGCCCGGTGGAAAGCAAGATCGCATGCGTCTGCGCCCTGCCGTTGCGGAGTGCCTTCGACAGGGCGCCAAAGCTTTCAGGCTGCGCTGCATCCAGTGCGACGTAGTGGATCCGCTTCAGGAAATCCGTGCTTGCTCCGGACAGATAGCGATCGGCCGGCAAATGTTTCGCGAGCGCCGCTTCAGCCAGCGAGCGAAAGCCGTCGTTCCCCATATCGCTGCGCGCCGCGCCGAGGATTGCAAGCTTCGGGGGGAGCAGATGATCAGTATGCAGGGCAAAGAGAGAAGGCAGCAGCATCCGCTGCGTCAAATCGCCAGTGGCTCCGAAGAGCACGAGTGTGTCTGCGGTTTGTGCCATGGGCCTTGCTGATCCGGCGCACGCTGTATTCACCATGTTGCGCTGACGACGCGGCTTAAGGCCTTGACACAAGCGGTTGTGTCAACGCCGGCGCGCGCGAGAGACTTTGAGAAACAACGCGCCGCGGCGAGAATCGTTGCTATCTTCCGGGAATCCGGCGGTTTCGGGCATGTAAGCCAAGACTGCGAAGAACCCCGCCGCGGCAAGACCGGCGAGCATGACAAAGGCCGCCGCAATTCCCAACTGATCAGCCGCATAGCCGGCGAGTGTCGTGCTTATTGACGCGCCGATCCCGACCGCTGTGCCTATGATCCCTTGCGCAAGATTGAAATGGCCCGTTCCGCGCGTCACGTCGGCAATAACGAGCGGGACCAGCACGGCAAGCGCCGCCGCAGAGATGCCGTCGAGAATTTGCACTGCAACAAGCATGTCGGGATCGTTTACGAATGCTAGAAGGATGCCGCGCACCGGCAATGCCGCGAAGCCGAGAAGAAGTATCGGGCGCCGTCCGCAAATCGTTGCTTGGCGTCCGATACACGGCGCCAATGCTGCGACCACCACCTGCGGCACGAGGATGCAGGCGCCCACCAGGGCCGCGGCCCACTCGCCCGACCGCATCGTCACCATGCCGGCAGTGAGTGGCAGCATCGCCGCATTGGCCAGATGGAACAGAGCGAGACAGCTGGCGAAGACCATAAGTGGGCGATTTTGCACCAGCATCCTCAGTGTTGCCGTGGGGTCGCCGGGATGCGGGGGGGCCTTGCCGCCATGAGCTTGCTCCGGATCGACTTGGCCCGCGCCTATCATCCAGAGCGTAAAGAGTGTCGGCACGCAGAGCGCAGCGGTAATGAAAAAGACGGCTTGGTTCGAAATGAGATAACCGGCCGTGCCCATCCCTGCGGCAGCGAGCCCCGCGCCAATGGAAGCGAAGCGTGCATTGCGGCCAAGCCTCTCGGCTATTGCGGAATGGCCAACAAGCCCAAGGCTGATGGCGGCAATAGCTGGTCCCAAGATGCAGCTTGCAGCCGAGTGCAACAGCTTGGCCGCTAACACCACGGTAAAAACCGGCCAGGCACCGATCAAGAACGCACTTGCGCCGATCGCCAGCACGGCACAGGCGGCCAGGAATCGCTCAGAGCGCGCGGCATCAACAAGCGCGCCGCCCGGCATCTGGCCAGCCAGAGCGATCAAGCCGCCAGCGGTCAACACAAGCCCGATATCGCCTTGAGTCCATTTCTGTGCGGTCAAATAGACGGCCACCAACGGGCCGAATCCCATCTGCGTGTCCGCGAGGAAGAAAACGAACCAGTCAAGGCCCCGCAAGCTCCGGCGCGACGGTCGTGACGGCGGATCGTCCGACGCAGGCGAAGAACTTTGCTCTGAACTTGCGTTGTGCGCTTCGTTCGGGTCCGCCTCCAGTCGCCCCTGCCGTCCATGTTTGCGCAGGGGGGCTGGCAACGTCACTTCTCCGGCGCGAGATTTTCCGTTTGCACCGGACGATCGGGCTTGGGCTGAACAGCTTCCGCGGCGCCCAGCACGACGACGGGTTCACCCGCTCGGTATTCGGGAGCAAGCCGGACTTGATCGCGCGTAAGGTTCAGAATGACATGGTCGATCATGCCACTGGGCGGGAAGCTCAACGCGCTCCAATCCACGGCGATTTTTCGGCTGCCGACACCGAGAAATCCTCCGAAATCGATGACGGCGGCGCGCACGTGACCGTCGCGTTTGACGATCACGTCGATAATCTGGCCCATGTCCTCGTCGGCATTGCTGCGAACGCTCTTCCCCAGAACGCCCTCCACCTCGCGATCGTCGATGATGGTTGCCGGGGTCCCGTCCTCAGTGACGGCGGGAGCCTCTAGCTCGGTTTTTCCCGTACCACTCGCCTGATTTGTCGACGGGGATTGGTGCGTACTCTCCATGGGAGCGCAAAGCGCGCCTGTCACAGGAAGTGCAAAGAGCACAATCCCGATCATTGCCATGGCTCGAGAAAGACTATGCATAAGAGGCAGCGTCACATGAAGCGGATCGATTCACAAACTGAAACACCAAAGCCCCCATTACGGTTCGGTAATGACCGGAGCTTTTTTCGCGCTTGTGCGTTGAATGCGTTGGAGTGGCATTTGCCGCGCCTGACGAGTTTTGCTTTTACGCGAAGTCACCAGTCCGTAGAACGGAGAGTCTATCCGGTTGCAGACGTTCTTCTTGAAAAGAAAGTGCCTGTTGCCTTCATCAGCGGCTACGGCGCCGAAGGCGTAGATCCCCGCTACGCTCATCTGCCCTTGGTGCAAAAGCCCATAGACCGAAGGGTTCTGGTC
>JBEVEP010000244.1:0-39892 GCA_040512755.1 Mesorhizobium sp. | reverse complement strand
TAGGGACCGGGCCACATCAGATAACCGGCTTTGGTCGATACGATCAGTTCGTCACGAAGCCCATGGAAATCCGTGCGCAGGATTTCCCCGAAAGCAGTTTCCGACGAACCGGGCGGCGGACCGTAATTGTTGGCAAGATCGAAATGCGTGATGCCGAGGTCGAAGGCTCTTTTGCAGATCGAGCGCTTCACCTCGTGCGGCGTGTCCTCTCCGAAATTGTGCCAAAGTCCGAGCGAAATCGCTGGAAGCCTGAGGCCGGAACGTCCGCACCGGTTGTAGACCATGGCATCGTAACGGTTCTCGGCTGGTGACCACGACATGTTCGGTTCCTTTGAATGAGCCGGCGGACGCGTTGGGGCGTCCGCTCATTGAGCTTATTTCTTGGCAGCGAGAAGCGCCTTCGCATCCTTGATGCCGAGCGCTGCCGGGCGATCGCATGTGGTCTGCATGGCGACGAACTTGCCGGTTTCTCCCGACTTCAGAATGCCCGTCATCACGTCTATCGCATGCAGCGCAGCTTCAAGCGAGCAACGGTGCGGCCTTCCTTGCGCGATTGCAATTGCCATGTCAGCGAGCCCAGCCGTCCGATAGTTGGCCATGGGACCCTGCTTATGCTGCTGGTTCGGCACGCCGAACGGATGCTCCCAATTCGGCGCTTTCTTAATCGGCTTACCTTTCTTTGAGTAGCGCACGGTCCCGCCGAAGAAGTTTGGATCCGGCACGTGAATCGTGCCTTCCTCGCCGTAGAGTTCCATTGGCGCGTGGCCATGGTCCCAAACGTCCCAGCTTGCATTGAACGTCACTGCGGCGCCGTTCTCGAATTCCATAAGCGCCTGGATCGTCGTCGGCGTATTCACCGGAATCTTCTCGCCCGCGCGAGGCTTGGAAGAGATCGTGCGCTCCTTCGCCGGTATCGTCGCCAGTGCGGCCACCTGCTTCACCGGTCCGATCAGCTGGACAAGGTTTGAGATATAGTAAGGACCGAGATCGAGGATCGGGCCGCCCCCCGGCTGAAAGAAGAAGTCCGGGTTCGGATGCCAGTGCTCCATGCCGTGGCTCATCACATGGCAGGTACCGCTTGTGATCCTGCCGAGCTTGCCACTGTCGATGAGATTGCGGGCAAGCTGATGCGCGCCACCGAGGAACGTATCCGGAGCCGAACCGACACGCAGGTTCTTTTTTTCCGCGCGCTTCTTCAGATCGAGCCCTTCCTTTACCGAAAGAACGAACGGCTTTTCGGAGTAAACGTGCTTCCCGGCGTCCAGCATCTGTTTCGAGACCTCATAGTGGACAGCTGGGATGGTCAGGTTGACCACGATGTCGATATCATCCGACTTGAGGAGATTGTCGACCGTCTCGGCGCGTACCTTGTACTCCTTGGCCCGCGCCCTGGCGGCATCCATGTTGATGTCCGCGCAGGCCCGCATTTCGATGCCACGGAACAGCGGCGCCAGGCCCAGATAGGTTGTCGAGATATTGCCGCAGCCGATGACGCCCACGCCTAATTTCTTTGCCATGAATACCTACTCCTAGAATGACCGGGCAGCTTCAATCGAACGTCTGGCGAAGCGGTCGAGATCACTGGGATTGTCGTGCTCCATGATGAAATACTTGGCGCTGGTCTTGTCGCGAAACGCCTTCATCAGCCCGCGCCAGTCGACGGTGCCGTGGCCGACATCGGCCCAGCCGTCCTCATTCGTGCCCTGTCCGGCAGGCGCGATGTCTTTCACGTGAACCGCGACGATGCGTGAGGCATGATCGGAAATCCACTTCAGCGGGTCGGCCCCGCCGCGGATCACCCATGCCACGTCGATCTCCCAGCCAATGTCGGGCGCGGCATCGAGAATATGCTTCTGCGGAACGGACCCGTCAGCGAGCGGCTTGAACTCGAAATCATGGTTGTGCCAGGCGAAGGCCAGACCGGCTTTCTTCGCCGTTTCACCAATCTTGCCAAGCCGTTCACCAAAGGCGCGCCAGCCGGCGGCGTCACCTGGTCTGTCCTCGGGATTCAGGTACGGACAGCCGATTACCTTGATGCCCAGCGTATCAGCGATCTGCCTGGCTTTGGAGAAATCATTCTCGAGAAGGTCGATGGAGAAATGCCCAGTCGGCATCGACAGGCCGTTCTTGTCGAGCTCGGCGCGCAGGCGCGCCGGGTCCTCATAGACCCCGCCGAAGCCCTCCACTTCCTTGTAGCCTAGGTCTCCAAGCGTCTTCAGGACCTTGTCCCAGGGTTGAAAATTGCGAGCGCTGTAAAGCTGAAATGACCAGTTCATGTCTTTATCCGTCTGTCTTGGGGGTTGCAGGTCAGAGGCGATTTCCATCAGCGTCATCGAACAGCGACGCACGGGCAGGGTCGAACCCAATTACAACGCGCTCCCCGACGGTAAGCGGCTTTTCGGACTCGACGCGGAAAGCGACGTTCTGCCCGCCAAACTTTGTCCACACGAGTGTGTCGGAGCCCATGGGTTCGACGATCTCGACTTCGACGTGCTGCGAGAAGGGCAGCGAAGTTGCGCCCTGCCCAAAGGCAATGTGTTCGGGCCGAACCCCCAGTACGGCGCCGCGTGACCCCACGCCATTGTCGAATGGATAGCGGCCCAGCGGGACAGACACGTCCCCTGCCTTGAACGTCGGATTGGAGTCTGTCTCCAGTTTACCTTCGATGAAGTTCATGCCCGGCGAACCGATGAACCCGGCGACAAACCGGTTGACCGGCCTGTTGTAAATGGCCTGCGGTGCATCGAGCTGCTGGATGACGCCGCCCTTCATGACCGCGATGCGGTCCGCCAGTGTCAGGGCCTCAATCTGATCGTGGGTCACGTAGATCATTGTGTTGGCGAGCCTTTGGTGCAGACGCTTGATTTCGACGCGCAGTTCCGAGCGCAGCTTTGCATCGAGGTTGGACAAAGGTTCGTCGAACAGGAAAACGTCCACGTCGCGCACGAGCGCACGACCGATCGCCACGCGCTGACGCTGGCCGCCGGAGAGCTGGGACGGCTTCCGGTCGAGCAGCGGCTCGATCTGCAGGATCTCTGCTGTGCGCGCGATACGCTTGTCGATCTCGTCCCTGGCAACACCAGCGTTCTTCAATCCGAACGACAGGTTTCCCCGGACCGTCATCTGTGGGTAGAGCGCATATGACTGGAACACCATTCCGATCCCGCGGTCCTTTGGCTCCTCCCAGGTGACGTTCTTGCCATTGATGAAGATCTGCCCGTCCGTAACGTCGAGCAGACCAGCGATGCAATTGAGCAGAGTGGATTTTCCGCAGCCGGAAGGTCCGAGGAGCACGATGAACTCACCCTCGGCCACATCAAGATTGAGCGCCTTCAGCACTTCCACCGGGCCGAAGTTCAGCGAGACGTCCTTGACCAGCACACTTGTCATCGCATCACCCTTTGACGGCGCCGGCAGCGATGCCGCGCACGAACCAGCGTCCTGAAATGAAGTAGATCAACAGCGGCACCGCCGCCGTCAGGATGGTAGCCGCCATGTTGACGTTGTACTCCCGCACGCCCGTCGTCGTGTTGACGATGTTGTTGAGCTGCACGGTCATCGGCCAGTTCGGCCGCCCGGCAAAGACGACGCCGAACAGGAAGTCGTTCCAGATGCCTGTCACTTGCAAAATAACCGCGACGACCGTGATCGGCACGGACATCGGCAGCATGATGCGGAAGAACACGCCCCAGAAGCCGGCGCCGTCGACGCGTGCTGCCTTGAACAGCTCTGGTGGCAAAGCCGCGTAAAAGTTTCGGAACAGCAGTGTCAGGATCGGCATGCCGAAGATCGTGTGGACGATGATAATGCCGGGCAGCGAGGCAAAAAGCCCAACGGAGCTCAGCCCTATGATCAGCGGATAGATGACCACCTGGTAGGGCACGAAGGCCCCGAAGACCAGGAGGCCAAACAGCAGGTTCGCGCCTTTGTAGGGCCAGTAGGTCAGCGCATAACCGTTGATCGAGGCGCAAACGATGGAGATGATCACGCTCGGCACTGTGATCTTCACGGAATTCAGGAAGCCGGGGCTCAGCCCCTTGCAATCGCGTCCTGTGCAGGCATTGAACCAGGCATCGATCCATGGCTGCACAGTCGGCTCCGCCGGCAGGTTGAAGAGATGGCCGAGCCTGATCTCCGGCATGCCCTTCAGGGACGTAATGATCATGATGTAGAGGGGCACGAGGAAGAACAGCGCCGAGACAAGAAGAAACGCGTAGACGCCAATTCGCCCGGGCGACAGCTGGCGCGGCTTCGCTCCGCGCGGTTCAACGACGGTTGCCGAACCGTTGGACGCCGCTCGTTTTGTCACCGTGGCAGCGTCCGTACTCATGCCCGTCCCCACCGAAGACGATTGCGCCGCAATCGGAACAACCCGCCAACGGCCAGGATAATGAGTATTGGCAGGAGCATCATCGTGGCTGCGGCCATCCCCTGACCGACGTTCTGGCGCACTGTGATCAACTGGATGACGTAGACCGCTGGCATGGTGGTAGCGATGCCAGGGCCGCCGCCGGTCATGGCGATGACCAGGTCATAGACGCGAACCACGCTCACGCATTGAAGCACGAAAGCTGTAGCGAAGGCGCCGCGCATCATCGGCGCCACAATATAGAGATGGGTTCGCCAGGTCGGTATGCCATCGACCTTGGCAGCCTTCCAGATTTCGGCATCGACGCCGCGGAGGCCGGCGAGCAGTATCGCCATGGTCACGCCGGAGCCCTGCCAGATGCCCGCGACGACGAGGCCGTAGAGAGCCGTTTCAGCGTTGACCAACGGAGCAAAACTGAAGTTTGACCAGCCGAAGTTGCGTAGCGCCGACTGAAGACCGAGATTGGGGTCGAGCGCCCATTGCCAGACAAGCCCGGTGACGATCAGCGACATGGCGAAGGGATAGAGGAAGATCGAGCGGAACAGGTCTTCCTGGCGGATGCGCTGATCCATGAAGACAGCGAGCAGATAGCCGAAAACCATATTGCAGGTGATCGACATCAACCCGAAAAACCAGATGTTGTTTACGGAGACGAGCCACCTGCCATCGCTCCACAGACGTCGATACTGGGCGAGGCCTACGAAGTCATATGCGGGAAACAGCTTCGAAGCAGTGAAGGACCACAACACCGAGAAACCGATCCCGATCACGAAGACGCCGACGGCTACCAGGATCATCGGGATTGTGCCGATGATGGCCGGCAGATGAACTCTGCGTCTCCAGCTCTGCTGCATGGTCCGTCTCGCCTGTCTCTTCAGCCTAGCGCGCCCGGAATGCGGTTGCGGCCATCGATTGGCTCTGACTACGCTGCTTCGAGCCGAAGCCGGCCTGTCGCAGGCGTTCGCAGCCATCGTCGGCAACGTTTCCGCAGCTACTTCGAGAACGCATGCGCCGCCCAGGGGCGGCGCCTGCGCAGATCGGCTTGTTAGTCGGAGCTGCCGATGACCTCGGCGAACTTGGCCGTGGCGTCCTCCGGAGTCATCGAGTCGTCGGCGAAGAATTGCGCGACCAGCTCGTTGATCCGCTGGTTGGTGTTCTCCGTGATGAACCGGTTCGTCGCCGTAACGATCTTGGCCGGATCATCGACTGCTTTCAACGCCTTTTGCATGCACGGATCGGCTGTCGACATGTCAACGTCGGCGCGCACGGGCATTGACCCCTTGGCGTTGTTGAAGGCGACCTGGACCTCAGGGCTGATCAACAACGCAGCCAGACGTTTCTGTGCTGCCTCGACCTCCGGATCGTCCTGCTTGAAGAACAGGATGATGTCGCCATCAGTGCTGACGATCGGCTTGTCTTCGTTGAGGCCAATCATGCAGCCGAAGTCCTTGACGCCGGTCATACCCGCAGCCGCAAACTCGCCGCGCGCCCAGTCGCCCATGACCTGTAGCGCCGCCTTGTTGGTGATCACCAGATTGGTCGTGTCGTTCCAGTTACGGTTGGCATAGCCCTCATCGGAGAACTGCTTGAGCGCGCGCAGCTGAGTAAACACGCCATTCATTTCAGGGCCGCCCGCGATCTCGGCGCTCTTCTTGGTGTACATCTCGTCGCGCTTGGTGATGCCGAGCGCTTCGGTCACCATGTTCTGGAAGAGCAGCTGGATCTGCCAGCCATTGCCGTCACCGCCGACGGCGAACGGAATGATGCCGGCCTCCTTGAGCTTGGGTGCTGCCGCCACGAACTCGGCCATGTTCTTCGGCTCAGGCAGCCCGGCCTTCTCGAACGCCGGCTTCGAATACCATGCCCAGTAGTTGGAATGGATATTGACCGGCACGCACCACCAGTGGCCGTCTACAAGGCATGCGCTGCCGATTGCCTTGGGGCGAATTATCTCTTCCCACTTGCCTTCCGTTGCGACGTCGGTGAGGTCGAGAAGCTTACCCCCCGCAATCAGCTCTTCGTACTGACGGCCGGGGTTGAACTGCGCCGCTCCGGGCGGGTCGCCACCGAGCACACGCTGCATGACAGTAGCGCGGGCGGTTTCGCCAAGTGCAATGGCGCTATCGACCCATTTGTCTCCCTGACCGTCATTGTCGAGTGCCTTGGCGAACTCCGAAACGGCCGCCGACTCTCCCTTGGACGTCCACCAGTGGATGACCTCAAGATCTGCGGCGGCAGCCACGCCGGCCGACGCGAGCATCGTCGATGCCGCAATTAGCGCCTTGAATGCATTCATGATTTTCCTCCCGTTTGACCTGCCGCTCCCACAGCAGGTGTTGATAGCGTTCCGCCTTTGCCTCCACTTCGGGCATACTTGTAATCGATTTCCATTCGGCTTACGCTGCGCATGCAATCGATTACATTTATTTTGGCATTCAAAAAAAACAAATGTCAAGCGACTTCGAGGATCGCGGCCGACGATGGAACAGGAGTTGAAAGAAACGGTCAAGCAGTCGCCGACCATCCAGGACGTTGCGCGCGTCGCGAATGTCTCGACCGCGACGGTCTCAAGGGCGCTGTCGTCGCCCGGCCGCGTGGCGGAAGAAACGCGACGACTCGTCATCGAGGCCGTGCAGGAGACGGGCTATCAGGTCAATCTCACCGCTCGGAATCTGCGGCGCAAACAGGCGGGCGCGATCGTCGTGCTGGTGCCCAATATCGGGAATCCATTCTTTTCGCAGATACTTGCCGGCATTGAAACCACGGCTTCGAAAGCGGGTCTCAATGTGCTGATTGCGGACACGCGGCAGCCGCACGCACAGGAAGGTCAGCTGCAGGAGTATCTGGACAACAACCGCGCTGATGGCATTCTCGTGCTGGACGGCTCTTTGGAAGACCGCTTCTTTTTGGCCCCCAACCGCACGCGTCCGCCGGTGGTGTTCGCATGCGAATGGAGCGAGGGTACCAAACTTCCCTCTATCCGGTTCGACAATGAAGGCGGCGCTGTCCTTGCCCTCGAGCACCTCGCCACCCTGGGCCACACCAAGATCGGGCACGTCCTCGGCCCACTCGGCAACGTGCTGACGCATGAAAGGCGCCGCGGCGTCGAGAAAGCGTTGAAGGCGCGTAACCTGCCGATCCGGCCTGACTGGTTCTTCGAGGGCGATTTCTCCCTCGCCGCCGGCGCCCGGGCCGCACGCAGCTGGCTTGCGTTGCCGGAACGCCCCACCGCCGTGACAACGTCGAACGACGAGATGGCGTGCGGGTTCATGTCCGAACTGCACAAACATGGCGTCGAAGTTCCAAGGGACGTTTCAGTGGTCGGTTTCGACGACATCGATATTGCCGAACGGTTCATCCCGGGCCTGACAACCATTCGGCAGCCCCGCTTCGACATTGGCGGGAGCGCAGCGGCTGAGCTGATTGCGCTCATCCGCAGTCAGGATCGTTCGCCCGCTCTTCCGCCTGTGAGGCAGGTGCTGGAAGCGTCGCTTATCGTGCGCTCGAGTACGCGCGCGCTGGCGCCGAGCTCATAGTCGGCTCCGTGTTGAGGTACCGCACCGCTTAAAATCGACAGGGCGGCAACCGATCCTACGTGTCCTTCTCGACAGCAGCCCATGGCCCGTGATGCGCGCCAGGGGCGTCGATGCGCTCGAAGCCATGTGCGCCGAAGAAGTCCCTTTGTGCCTGGATCAGGTTGGAGGTGCCGCGCCCCTGGCGATAGCCGTCGAAATAGGCAAGAGCGGAAGACAGCGCCGGTACCGGCAGGCCGGCTTCCGCGGCTGCCGCCACGACACGGCGGAGCGACGAGTGCGTCTCCTTCATCACGGCGATGAACGCCGGCGCCATCAGCAGATTGTCGAGCCCGCCGCCGGATTCAAAGGCTTCAGCGATGGTACCAAGGAACTGTGAGCGGATGATGCACCCGGCGCGCCAGATTTTCGCGATCGTGGGCAAAGGCAGCCGCCAGCCAAACTCCCTAGACGCCGCATTCATCACGGCAAAACCCTGGGCATAGGCCGCTATTTTGCCGGCAAACAGGCCAAGCTCCAGATCGGGCAGGATAGTCTGTCGATCAGCGACAAACCGGCCGGTGAGATTCCTTCCGTACGTGATCTCGGCTGCCTCCCGCTCGTTCTTCATCGCAGAAAGCACACGTGCGGCTACGGCTGCTTCGATGGCTGTTGCCGGGACGCCGAGCGTCTGTGCTTCGATGACAGACCATTTCCCCGTCCCTTTTTGCCCGGCCCGGTCGAGAATGACATCCACGATCGGCGCACCGGTCTTCGTGTCGTCAGCTGCCAGAACCGTTGCCGTGATCTCGATTAGGTAGGAATTCAGCCGACCCTGGTTCCATCGATCGAAAACCTGGCCGATCTCCTTGGCTTCCATGCCGAGCCCGTCACGCAGGATGCCGTAGATTTCCGCTATCATCTGCATATCGCCATATTCGATCCCGTTATGGACCGTCTTGACGAAGTGACCCGCTCCGCCTGTACCGAGCCAGGCCGAACATGGTTCGCCTTCGTACTTGGCCGAGATCGCGGTCAGGACAGGCTCGATCCGCTCGTAAGCCTCCTCGGGGCCGCCAACCATGATCGAGGGGCCGTGACGCGCACCCTCCTCGCCGCCCGAAACACCCATGCCGATAAAGGCGAGGCCGGAATCCTGCAGGTCGTTGAACCGACGGACAGTGTCCCGGAAATTGGCATTTCCCGCGTCGATAATGATATCTCCCGCCGCGAGCACCCGGCGTAGCAACGCTATCTGCTCGTCGACCGCTGCCCCAGCCTGAACCATAATAATGACCGGTCTCGGCGCACGGATCGCAGCGGCAAGCTCTTCGATTGTCTCGCACGGCACAAGGTTGCCGCGCAGCGCCCCAGCCGAATCCGCGAACGCTGCCGTCTTGGCAGTCGTGCGGTTGAAGACGGCGATGCGATGGCCCTTTTCCGCAATGTTCAGCGCCAGGTTCGATCCCATGACGCCAAGCCCGATTAGGCCGATTTCGGCGGTTTCCATGTCTTCACCCATTTCGTTGGTAGGGAACTAATCGCGCACTACGGTGGTCATCATCGCGCAGTCGCAGATGATTGACGTACCGGCCTTCGCCGTCAACCGACGCCCGAACTTCTAGTTTCCTCCCTATTCTCCATCCGCTCTCGCCCCGAACGAGAGCTCGGCTGCTCCCACGAGACCTGCGTTGTCGCCGAGTTCCGCCTGGATCACCGGGACGCACTTGAAGGGCTGCATGGCATCGCGGCGGATGACATCGTGGATGCCATCGGCCATCAGGTCGAAGGCGTTCGAGACGCCGCCGCCCATGATGATTATGTCAGGGCTGTAAAGATGGATGAGGCCCGTGAACCCCTGACCGAGGTATTCGGCCTCCTGCGCCATCAGGGCCAGACAAGTCCGGTCCCCTTCACGGGCACCTTTCACCACGTCGGGAGTCTCGATTTCCCTTTGCGCGGCTAGCCGGGACAGGTAGCCTTCCCCGGTTGTCGCGGCCTGGCGCGCGCGGCGCGCGAGGGCGGTCCCCGCCGCGAAGGCCTCGAAGCAGGCGGTAGCACCGCAAGAGCAGCGAGGGCCATCCGGAGCCATGCGGAAGTGGCCGACATGCGCCGCCATTCCGCGCCGCCCATGCAGAAGGCGTCCATCAACTATCGCCCCTCCGCCGACTCCTGTGCTTACGGTCACGAAAACGACGTGCCGCAAGCCGCGTCCGGCTCCGAACTTCCACTCGCCGTAGACCGCGGCGATGCCGTCGTTCTCGACGATGACGGGAAGCCCTAACTTCTGGCCCAGCACATCGCGCAAAGGAAAACCCTCCCAACCCGGGAGAGTGGGGATGTGAAGCACAGTTCCTGTTTCTGAGTCTAGCGGCCCAGGTGCACTTACCCCGGCGCCCGAAAGCCGCGTTTTCTCCTGCTTGCTGCAGACCTCGCCGATCATCCGCTCGAATTGCGCAAGAACCGCCGCCGGGCCACCTGCGACATCGGTTCTCTCCGCGGCCCGTCGCAGCACTTTGCCGTCGCCAACCAGCGCAACGCGCGCCTGCGTGCCGCCAAGGTCGATGCCTATCGCCAGTCGGGATGACAAGGATCAGCCCTCCCTCTCGAGCGCGTAAAGCCAGGCCATCCGTCCCGCCAGGTCGGGATCGTCGAATGCGAGCGAGCCGAGCACGACAGTCTCAGCCCCGGCCTGCCTTAGCAAAGGCACAGTGTGGTGCCGATTACCTCCATCCGAGGCAAGCAATATTCGGCGCCGATAGACGGCGCCTGCGATCATGCCTCTAGCCTCCGCAAGCCGCTCGATCGCACGAAGGTCAAGATCCTGCCCCTTCACGCCGATGCGGGTACCGAGAAGCGTCAGGATTCCGATGCGATCAAGCCAAGGGGCGGCTGTCGTGACCCGGGTGTGGAGCTGAAGGACGATCCCGGCGACCATACCGAGGTCCGAGATCAGTGCTAGACCCTCCTCGAGACGGCCGTTCTCGGCGTGGATGCTCAACGCGTCCGCACCAGCTTCGGCGAACTGGCGAATCTGGTCGAGCAAGATTTCGTCCATTGCCATGAGGTGGACGTGCAAGGGTTTAGTCGTCTGCCGCCTGATCATCCGGACGAGGTCCGGGAAGAGGAGCAGGTCCGGGGAGAAGTGCCCATCGGCGACATCGAGGTGGTAGAGGTCGGCGTACTCATCGACGCGCGCAATCTCATCGGCCATCCTGCCGAGGTCAGCGGACCACAGCGACACTTCCGCAAGCAGGCGGTCGCGCGGGAGGGAATCGAGCCAGTGAGGAGATGGTTTCATTGGGTGCAGTCTTTCAGAAATGCTGCGACTGCGGTCCGGAATCCTTCGCGGTACCGATCGCGGTCGTCCGACTTCGATACAATCTCGGCGAAGTGCGCGCCGGGGAGGAGGTGCGCCAGCTCACGCGCCATCTCCAGCGGATGCACTGCGTCGCGCCCGTTGCCGATCACTAGCGCAGGCATTCGCAGGGACGCGATCGCGCGACGGTCGAGGCCAGGGCCATCGTCGGGGATGCGCAGCAGTAACTCTCGCGTGACATCCACGTCGTCCCGTCGGAGGAAGCCACGTAGGGCCACGAGGTTGTCTGGCGCCTCCTGCGCCAGCCGTTGGGCCAAGAGTGATTTCTCGAAGATCTCCCTCGCGTCCTCCTTTGTATAGTCGCGTAGAAGTTCGCCGACGAACCTGTTTGGACGCATGTTGTCCGGTCGAGGCGCGTCGAGCCATGCCGGGCGCGCCAGGATCAGCGCGGATACAAGGTCCGGTCGTGTAGAAGCGATCCTAAGGGCGACCGCCGCTCCCATAGAAATGCCGCCCACCGGAAGGGGCGCAGCGCCATATGCTTCTATCATCGCTGCCACATCCGCGGCAAAAGTCGAGATCGAGAAACCCTCCGGCGGCCCGGGTTCGGATCGGCCGTGACCGCGACATTCCAAGGTTAGGGCGCGCCAGCCAGCGTTCTGTGGAAAGACATCCGCCGTCTGCGCCGCGTCGCCGCCCAGGCCATGCTGAAAGACTATCGGGCGCCCAGTCCCGAAGCTCGCGACCGACAGCACGAGTCCGTCGCGGATAAAGGTGTTCCGCTCGATCAACATGTTCGCGACGTACCAATCTTGGACTGGAAGAAGTGCGCGACCCCGGCCGCCTCGCTGGCGGCGAGGCCGTGGGTGACCAGTGCGCCTCGATATCCCGCGCCGCGCAACGTGGCGATGTAGTGGTCCCAATCCACCACGCCCTGCCCCGCGGTCGCAAAGCTACCGTCGGCTTTCCTGTCCTTGGCGTGTGCGAGCGCGACCTCGGGTCCTACCAATTGGACCGCTTCGGAGACGATATCGCGCACGCGCCGGCGGCCCTCCTGCTCGAACAGGTTCGCCGGATCGAGCACGATGCGGATGGGGCCGGACGGAAACAGGTCAAGGAGAAGGCGTGCACGGGCAGGTGTGCTCACGATGTTCGCGAGCTCCGGTTCGACCCCGATCAGCACGCCATGCCTCTCGGCGATCCGCACAACATGCCGGAATTCCGAGAGCATGTCCTGCCACGCGTCTGCGCTCTCATTGCCAGAATGGAAGCGCCACTGGTCCTGAGGGTCCCGGCTGCCGGTGCAAACCGTGACGAGTGCGGTGCCCATGCGCTGCGCAGCAGAGGCGATAGCCTCGAAGCTGTGCCGTCCCTTTTCGCGCTCCGCTGCGTCGGGATGGGCCATGTTGTAGGTCGCAGAAACCGCGGCTATCGCCACACCTGTCTCCTCTGCCGCAGACGCCACGGCATCGGCGGCCTCCTCGGGCACGTCCGGCGGCAGGGAGGGGAGGCCCGAGCAGGCCATGTTGTACTGGACGGCCTCGTATCCCGCATCCCGGGCGGCCCGCAGGACGCGGTGCGGCGTGCTTCCCTCAAAGGTCTTCGCGAAGATGCCGAGCTTCATCCGAGTGCCCCGGACACGTCGGCGAGCCTGACGGGCTTGCGGCTCTCGACCGACCGCGCGATGGCCACGATCGCACGTATGGAGGCGACGCCGTCCTCGATGTCCGCGCCCTTGAGCGGAACGCCGTGGAGCACTGACTCGGCAAGACCTTCGAGCTGACGGCGGTAGAAATGGCCGTCCGCGCCGAGTACGCGCGTCGTCGTAGCGTTGGCCTCATGGAAGATCTCGACCTCGCTCGAGCGGAAAAGCCAAGGATTCGATGTCTTTGCCGTTACGCTGCCGTTCCTCCCGTAGATCTGGAAGCCCTCGTGCCAGTCCATGCGCACCGGAAGGGTCAGATCGAGGTGACCGAGCGCGCCGCTTGCGAAGGCCACGTCGACGAACCAACAGTATGCGCCGAAGCTTTCCTTGAGCCGCGCTTCGATCTCGACGATCTGGCCGCCCAGGAACCGAGCCGTGTCGACGAGATGGGTACCATGGGCGAGCATATAGTAGCGGCGCAGATCCTCTTTCGGGTTGCCAGGCGGACGCTTGGCGGCAGCGCTTCGCACGATCAGAGGCTGGACCGCATCGGTGACCTGGTAGCGGTGGGTGCTGTCGCAGTACCATGCTTTTAGCGCCAGCATCTCGCCCATCTCGCTATCGACGAACGCCTTGGCGCTTTGGATGCCCTGGTCGTATCGTTTCATATGCCCGACCTGCAGCAGGCGGCCCGATGCTTTCACGGCAACGGCGAGATCCTCGACCTCCTCGACCGACACGCCGATCGGCTTCTCGCATAGTACGTGCTTGCCTGCCTCGAGCGCCAATTTGGACGCGGGGACATGAAACGCATCCGACGTGGCGATCACAACGGCATCCACCGTCGGATCGGCGAGCATCTTCCCGTAGTCCGTGAAGACCTTCCGCGCGCCGTGAGTGATCGCCATGCGCTGCGCCAGGTCCTCGGCTACATCGCACACCGCGTAAAGTTCGGCGTTTCTGGCCTTGGTGGCACTCTCGAAGTGCGCGGCCTGCGCAATTGGCCCGCAGCCCAGAACTCCCACCTTGAGAAGCCTGCTTTCACTTTCGCTCATTTGCTTCCTTGCCTTCCATTCAACATTCCCGCCGTCCACGTTATGGTCGGGCCGACCATGTATTTGGCCGCAGCGAGGAGAAATGGCCTGTGCGATCTCGTGGCGAAGCGGCCGACTGGCACGGCCGCGGCGACCTCTTTCCCTAGCGAGGCCATGTTGGACTGAGCGGTCGATCTTCCAGCCGCTTACGGCCTCGGAGCGGAAATCGGATGTCGCCGGAAAGCGCGGACTGATGAAGGAGATACGCCGCGCCAAGCGCCGGGCCATCAGCACCGGCGTTGGACATTTCAATTTTCGGGAGTGGATAGCCTTCGATCAGGTATGTCGACAGATATGCTTCGACGTGCCCTGCGACGAAAGGATAGACGACGCTTACCGACCCGGCGATAATGATCCGGCCCGGCTGGAGGATACAGGTCAGCGTTGCCAGTCCGCGCGCCAGCCATCGCGCCCAATCGCGCGACGCAGTGACAGCGGCAGGCTCGCCTCTCTCAAGCGCGCGCGTGAAGTCATCGATGGTTGTTGCATGACCGCCGACATGGCGATAGCGGGCGAACAGCGCATCTTTCCCCAAAAAAGTCTCCAGCCGTCCCGGACGCTGTGCATCGTAGACGAACCCTTCATCGCCGATCGGAATATGACCGATTTCGCCTGCGCCCAGACGTTGACCCCGATGCAATCCGCCAGCGCTGACGATGCCGCCGCCGACGCCGTTCTCGATCAGCACGACGAGGCAGTCCTCCCCCGCCTCTTCCCTGCGCCTGACCCTATATGTCTCAGCGACGGCGACGGCGTTCGCGTCATTCTCTAAGAGGATTGGGAGTTCAATGTGTAGAGCGGCAGGGAGGAGCTCCGCCAGGTTTACGCCGTGCCACCCCAGAATCGGAGCATGGTAGGTGACTCCGTCGTCAGCAAGAAAACCTGGCACAGAAACATTCAGGCCGTTCAAGCGCGCGCCGGGGGGGAGTTTCGCTATGATTTCAGCAACCAAGTCGGAGATGGCTTCCGCCGATTTCTCCGGTGAACTCCCTGCCCCGGTGAAGTCAGCGGAAGCTCTCGCTCGAACCGTTCCGGTAAGGTCAATCGCCAGCGCGCCTATCCAGTTCACCCCGACATAGGCGCCAAGGAAGAAGGCGCCATCCCCATCGATCTCTACGAGAATGCCCGGTCTGCCAACGCGCGTAGGGCTATCCGTCGGGCCGTCGGAAGCATCCGGCCGCTCTTTGGCGAGGCAGGCATCAAGTAGATTCTGGACTAAAGCTCCAGTCGTCGACCGGGTAAGTCCGAGCTCCCGGGCGAGAGCAGCGCGACTCAATGCTCCAGCACGAAAGAGAGCCTCCAGTGCGCGCGCCTCGTTCGGTCGAAGATCGGTCGAGATCAGCAAAAGGCCTCCAATTTGTTCGATTACAATACTAATTAACCTGTCGCCTATTGTCAAAGCGCAATTTCCTTGTGCAATGCAGCAAACTTTCGATCCGTTCTTGACTATTGACGTGCCGACGAAAGGATGATTTGTTTTCTAGATATACAAAATCTGAGAGGAGCAAAAATGACTCCTTTGGCGCGTCTCGAGCATATCGTGAAAGATTTCGGAGCCGTTCGCGCTCTGGACAACGTCTCTCTGGATGTCCATCACGGCGAAGTGCTGGGTCTCATGGGCGATAACGGCGCCGGCAAATCAACCTTGGTCAAAACGATCGCCGGAAATTTCCAGCCGACTTCGGGTACTTACCATCTCGAAGGCAAGCCGGTGACGTTTCACGGACCTGCAGATGCGCGCCGCGAAGGCATCGAGGTCGTCTATCAGGACCTTGCTATCTGCGACAATCTGACAGCGGCAGCAAATGTTTTTCTTGGTCGCGAGATGATGCGTCAGGTCGGACCGTTGAGAGTTCTGGATCATCGGCGGATGAACATCAGGGCAGCCGAACTTTTCCGAGAACTCAAGTCAGAAACGCGTCCGGCCGATCTCGTCCTCCGGATGTCAGGTGGGCAGCGGCAGGCCGTGGCGATTGCACGGACTCGCCTCGCCAAATCGAGGATCGTGCTGATGGACGAGCCTACCGCCGCGATCAGCGTGCGACAGGTCGCCGAAGTGCTGGCGCTGATCCGCCGGATGAAAGAGCAGGGTCTCTCGGTAATCCTGATCAGCCATCGCATGCCCGACGTCTTCGAAGTCTGTGACCGGGTTGTCGTCATGCGTCGCGGGCGAAAAGTCGCCGACAAGCCGATTGAACATTCGAGCCCCGAAGAAGTTACCGGCCTCATCACCGGTGCGATCCAAGTCGCCTGACTCCAAACTCGATCTTTAGTTCGCGGAGATTCCAATGAGTGCCCCAAACGATAGTCCGGGTATGGAAATCGATCTGCTCAAAGGGTCGACGCGCTCGTTTCGTAGCCGGGTTCTCCTCGCCCAGGAGACCTGGATTGCCTTGGCCATCCTGGTGCTCGGAATTGTCGTATCGCTGATCTCATCCAAATTTGCGACGCCCGGCAATCTCCTCAATGTGTTTCAGAACGCCTGCTTCATCGGTCTCATGGCTCTTGGCATGACTCCGGTCATAATAAGCGGCGGCATCGACATCTCGGTCGGCTCGATCCTAGGAATGTGCGCCGTTTCGCTCGGCGTTGTCCTCAACGCGGATATGCCGCTGGTCGTGGGGATTCTGGTCACGCTCCTGGTTGGCATTGGGTGCGGCGCATTTAATGGCGCGATCATCGCCTACATCAACCTGCCTCCATTCATCGTGACGCTCGCCACGCTTTCGATCGGCAGAAGTCTCGCGCTGGTCATCACGAACAACCAAGTTTTCTATGAGTTCGGCCAAGCTACGGAATCAATCATTGCTCTCGGTGGCGGCTATTCACTGGGATTGCCGAATGTTGTCTATGCACTCATCGTCGGCGTAATCATCCTGCACTTCCTTCTTACCAACACCCGATGGGGCAGGTACCTGTTCGCTATCGGCGGCAATGAAGGTGCAGCGCGTCTTGCCGGCATTCCGGTGGATCTCATCAAGGTCTCCGCCTATGCCTTTAGCGGATTCATGGTGGCTATAACGGCGATCTTCCTGGTCGGCTGGCTCGGCGCCGTCACCAATGCGATCGGCACGGGCTACGAACTCCAGGTCATTGCTTCGACCGTCATCGGCGGAGCATCGCTGACGGGCGGATTCGGCACGGCGCTTGGGGCTGCCATCGGCGCCCTTCTGGTCGAGGTCATTCGCAACGCCCTGCTGATTGCAGGCGTCAACCCCTTCTGGCAGGGGACCTTCGTGGGGAGCTTCATCCTCGCGGCGGTTCTGCTCGAAAGAATCCGCTCTTTGCGCCGCTAGGAGCGGAGATAACGGCTAACGTAACGGGAGGAACCCCAATGTCGCAGTCGAGAATCAGAACCACCCTATCGCTGACCTGTCTGGCCATCGGCATGACAGTGGCGCAGGCAGGCGCTGCAGAACGCGAGTTTGCGCTCGTTTTCAAAGTACTGAACAACGCATTCAGCCCGCCCATCGAACAGGGCTGTCAGGCCGCCGCCAAGGAACTCGGCGATGTGGTCTGCACATATGTTGGCCCCACCGAATACGACGAGGCCAAGCAGGTTCAACTCGCGCAGGACATGGTGACCCGAGGCGTTGCCGGCCTTGGTGTCTCTGCCGGCAACCCGAAGGCCATGGCGCGCATCATGAAGATGGCGCAGGAAAAGGGAATCCCGGTCGTTACTTACGACACCGACGTGCTTCCTGAGGATGCAGGCCTTCGTTCGACCTACATCGGCACGGACAACTATGAGTTCGGTGTGGCCCTCGCCCAGAAGGTGCTTGAACACAAGAAGAGCGGCGGCACTGTGTGCATCCAGTCCGGCGCTCCCGCGTCGGAGAACCTGAAAGCCCGGGTTCAGGGCATCCGCGATACCTTGGCCGGGTCCACGAGGGACAAGCCGGTGGAATCCCTGACGGGTCAGAACGGTTGGACAGAGCCCGCCGGGTGCCCCGTCTATAACAACGACGACATCACGCTTGCCGCGCAGCAGGTCCGCGACGTCATGACGAACAACCCTGAACTGAGCGCCTTCGTGGCAGTCGGCGGTTGGGCGCAGTACGCTCCGCAGGCCTACAAGCAGGCGATGGAACCGCTGAAGGCGCGCCTCGACAGCAAGGACCTCATCGTCGTATTCGGCGACAATTTCGGGCCGCAGCTGCCGCTGCTCGCTGAGGGTCTTAGCCACTACAACATCGGCCAGCGCCCGTATGATATGGGCTATGAGACCATCATGACGCTGGACAAGCTCACTAAGGGCGAAAAGGTCGAGCCATTTATCAAGACTGGGACGGAGGTGTGCACGCCCGAGGATGCATTGACCACGTGCGGTAAGACCAACAAATAGTCAGTCCCTCTCCGAGGCCTCCGGTCGCCTTGCGAGGTTCGGCCGGAGGACCGCGGGCGGCTGAATAGGGAGTAAAACTGTGCTGCCGCAAGCGATCCTCATTGACGGGACAACAGGCCATCTCGCGCCGTTCACCGGCCGATATCAAAAACGCTTGTCGGAGCTGGAACGGATATTCCAAGACGAGGAGGGGCGCGACCGCGACGTTCGGATGCGAGGCGATCCACTGGTGTACGAGGTCATGGAATACCGTGAGGAAGGGAGCGACCTCTTTTTCGGTACCACGACCATTTTCCCCGGCAAGGTCGGCAACGAATTCTATATGACGCGTGGCCATTTTCACCGAAGACGTGACATGGCGGAAGTCTACTATACGCACCACGGGACGGGAGTACTTCTCCTAGAGAGCCGCACAGGACAGTCCGAATTGGTGGAGATGCATCCAGGTCTCTGCGCCTTCATTCCTCCCGACTGGGCTCATCGATCGATCAATGTCGGAGACGACCGGCTTGTCTTCGTTTGGGTCTGCAACCCCCAAGCGGGTCACGATTACGCAGAAATATCGAGCTGTGGGATGCGTAGGCTCGTCATCGACGATCCGTCCGGCTATCGAGTCGTCGACAATCCTTCATTCCGCATGGCATCGCCGTAGAGAGCGGACGATGGCTGTTGTTGCAATAGACGTCGGCGGCACCTTCATCCGTGCGACAGCGGCGGATGCGTCCGGCGCCGTGATTACCAGTGCCTCCCAGTCTGCGGAAAGGCTTCGCAACGAAAACCCGATCAGCGTATTCGCGACCTTGATTGAGGATATCAGGGCAAATTCGATCGAGCGCTTGGCTGGTGTGGTTATCGGGATACCGGGGATACTCGACCGACAACGGCGAAGTGTCGTCAACACTCCAAACGTGAAGGCGCTGAACGGTTTGGCTCTTGCGGATCGCCTGGAGGACGCCTGTCGCGTGCCAGTCTACCTCGATCACGACGCAACCCTTCAAACCAGAGGCGAAGCGTTGTGCGGAAGTGCTGCCGGGTTTGATTTGGTGCTCGGCGTCTATTTTGGAACCGGCGTCGGCGCCGCGTTCCTCGACCATGGCAGACTGGTTGGCGGAATCTACCGGACGCAGATCGGCCATGTTCCCTTGCGCGGCGAGGGACGTGTCGGAACGGGCGGCGCGGTGGACTGTGTGGAAGCGTATGCCTCGGGATTGGTGCTGGAAGCACTTGCAAACGAACATGGGGTTGGCATCCAAGAGGCTTTCGAGACGCGTTCGGAGCCGTCCTTGGAGCGCGGCCTGGAGATGTTCGTTAGGGACCAGGGTCTGACCATCGCAACGGCTGTAACGCTTCTGGATCCTGAAGTCGTTGTAATCGGAGGCGGCGTCACCACGATGAGGGGCTATCCTTTCGAGAGGCTCGTACAAGCGGTTTTCGACCGGCTATCGCCAGAGATAGGCCCCCAGCGGATCAAGATTGTTCGCGCCAACCTCGGATCCCTAGCAGCCGTTTGGGGCGCGAAAAGCATTGTCGAGTCAGCAACATAACGGTGAAGCGCAAAGAATGGATGCTCTGGCTCATAATAGCCGCATGGCGCTACAAGCGCCGATCCGTCGAACAGCATTATGTTGCGCACTGCCTTGAGGCGAACCGCCGCGCCTACTCGTCAGCCGCCAATTGGGAAAAGATCGACCACATAGACTTCGAGTTTGGCAGGCAGTCTGCGCTGAACTTTGCCACCGTTCATTGGATAGCCCGCGTTACGTCGCTAATCCAAGCAAAGCGCCGGCAATCGCGCTAAGCTCATCAATGCGCACCAACAAAGGCGTGACCCCAGGAGGCTGAAGCGATGCTCATAGACGGTCAATGGTCCGACGACAGGTTGCGCACGCTGGCGGTGGACGAAAGCGGCCGGTTCGTCCGGCAGGAATCCGGCTTCCGTAACTGGATCACTCCGCATGGCGACGGCGGGCCGACGGGCCAGGGTGGATTCCCCGCGGAGTCGGGTCGCTACCAACTTCTGGTTTCCCTGTCCTGTCCATGGGCTTCGCGAACGCTGATCGCGCGCAAACTCAAGAGCCTTGAGACGATTATCTCCGTCGCGATTGCCGAGCCAGCGATGGGCGCTCAGGGCTGGCACTTCGCCCATGGCGCCGACACCGGCTTCGAATACCTTCATCAGGCCTACACGCGCGCCGATCCGCACTTCACAGGTCGGGTGACGGTGCCCGTGCTGTGGGACAAACTGCGCGAGACGATTGTCAACAATGAATCCGCCGACATCCTACGCATTCTCAATTCCGGCTTCGTCGAAATGGCCGATCCGACGATCGATCTTTATCCGGATGACCTCAGGGAACAAATCGATGCGCTGAACGACCGCATATATCTGCACCTCAACAACGGGGTCTACCGCGCGGGGTTCGCCAAAACGCAGGGGGCATACGAGGAGGCTTTCGCTGACGTTTTTGGAATGATCGGGGAACTGGAGGATAGGTTGGCCGGGGGAGGCCCTTTCCTGCTGGGGGATCGGTTTACGGAGGCCGACATTCGACTATTCGTGACGCTTGTCCGTTTCGATGCGGCCTACCACGGGCTCTTCAAGTGCAACCTCCGCCGCATAGCCGATTATTCAGCGTTGAGCGCCTACCTTTATCGCGTGCTTGATATCCCGGGCATCCGCGACACTGTCAGCATCGACCATATCAAGCGCGGCTACTATTCGATTCCGTTTCTCAACCCTAACGGCATCGTCCCCTTAGGTCCGGACTTGCGCGATGTCCCTTGAGGCACAAGGAGACAGCGGAATTCGATAGAGCGAGCCTCTTAACAAATCGCAATGGTCAGCGCTGCCACCAGTCTGTGTCGGACAAGGCGGAAATGACCTTTCGCAGCCTGTCAGGAGCGTCTCGGCTTACCTCGCTGCCCAAAGAAGGCCACGCGTAAGAATCGTTCTCATCGGGGGAACTTCAAATTCCTTCGCGACATGCCCGAGCGACGAATAGAAGACCCGCCCCTTGCCGTAATAGCGTTTCCACACAACAGGCATGACAACACCCTTCGTCCAGAAGGCATGTTCGCCCGTAAAGGTCGTGGTTGCGAGAACCTCGTTCGATGGGTCGACATGCATGTAGTACTGCTCTGAATGATAGGGAAAGCTTTCGACGCCTTCCATGATCGGATCCGCCGGTTTTGTCACGTCAACGCGATAGTCAATGATATTGCCCGGATGCGCGACCCACTGTCCCCCGCACATGAACTGATATTCTGTGGCGTCGCGGAACGCGTCGCACATACCTCCATGGTAGCCGGCGAGGCCCACGCCGGACAGAACCGCGCTGGTGAGATTTGCGAGTTCGTCTTTCTCGATTTTTGACATAGTGTAAATCGGTACGACTAGGCTCATACCCGCCAGAGCCGGATCGGCGAACGCGCGAGTCGAGTTCTCAATACGCACCGTGAATTCGTGCTCCTCAAGTATCCCCGCAATGATGCGGGCTCCTTGTTCCGGTTCGTGTCCGGCCCATCCACCCCAGACGATCATCGCCTCGCGCATGAGCAATCTCCTCCTTGTTGATTGGCAGAGTTCGCTGGTTGCAATCCAAATGCCAGCAGCAGTTGGCATAGGCCTGGCGTGTTGGCAGAGGCTGCCAGTTTGTGTTCGAAGACGATGCTAATTCTACCTTGCCGAACCAAGAGTTGCGAAGGACGCTTCGGTAGATCGGTCTAATCGTCGAACGCGCATTTAACTTTGCCACATCGGTTTCGCGGTACTAACATGTTAGCATGATTTCCGCCGTTGGCATGGCCGCAACTTCAACTCGACTGGTGGACCGTAGCCCGACCGGGGGGGCTACTGATCGCATCGTCGGAGCGCTGCGCGAAGCGATTGTGACGTTGGAGCTTCAACCTGGATCCCCGCTCGACAAGTCCGCGCTTGCCGCCCGTTTCGGTGTTTCGCGCTTCCCGGTGGCGGAGGCGCTTAACAGACTCAAGGACGAGGGGCTGGTCGACATTCGTCCCCAGAGCGGCTCGACCGTATCTCTGATCCGGCTCGCTGACATCCGCGAGAACATGTTCCTGCGGCGTGCATTGGAGGCAGAGACTGTGGCCCTGCTCGCCGCGCGCAACGATAAATCCATCGTGGCCGAATTGCGCCGGAACCTGCGCTATCAGAGCGCGGCGGTCGAGGCCGACGACCGCGCGGGCTTCCATCGCCTCGATCTTTCCTTCCACGACCTTCTCGTCGCCGCTGCCGGCTTTCCCCGGGTCAGGGCGACGGTGGAAAAAGCGAGGCTGGCGCTCGACCGCGTCCGTCGGCTGCTCGCATCGCCCCGCCGTCACGCTGTCACCTATCAGGAACACCTAAGGATCGTCGATGCGATCGAGCAATGCAGGGTCGAAGCGGCGCGTGTTGCTATGCTTGCCCACATCGACGCCGTCATGATTGAGCTCGAGGCGTTTTCCGAGACACATCCTCAGGTCTTCGCGGATCGAGATACGACCACAAGCCGACTATCACCCCTCGCTGAAGCGTTGCAGCCATTCGGCCCAACCGAAGGTCCCGACGCAACAATGACCAAGGGAGGCGCCTGACGATCAACAAAGATAGTGCCTTCAAACTGGCTTCGTTGCCGGCGCGAGTCGGCTTTGCTCATAACAATTCTGGGAGGAAACGATGACAGGCACATGGTTCGCAAAGCGCGCATTCGTCGCTTGCTCGGCGGTGGTCTTTGCTCAAGTTGCGCAAGCCGGTGAGTTCGACGGCGTCACGATCAACATTATGACTTTTACCGGTCCACAGATCGCCGAGCCTTTGCAGCGGCGCGCGCCAGACTTCGCAAAGCTGACAGGCGCTAAAGTAAATGTCATTACCGTGCCCTTTTCCGACCTCTATCAGAAGCTGCTGACGGATTGGTCGACTGGTACAAACTCGATAGACGCCGGCGTCTTTGCTCCGCAGTGGATGGTCGACTATGTAACTCCGGGCCTACTCGAGGATCTGTCTGAGCGTGTTGCCAAGGACACAGCTATAAAACAGGACGACATCGCACCATTCTTTCGAGAGTTTTCTCAGAAGTTTAATGGCAAGACTTACATGCTGACGCTCGATGGCGATTTTCACATGGCCTATTACCGGGCCGATGTTGCGAAGGAGCTCGGCCTCGAAGCGCCAAAGACGTGGGACGACTATCTCGCTTTCGCCAAGGCCGCGCACGGCAAGGACATGAATGGCGACGGCAAGCCGGACTTCGGCTCTTGTATTTCCAAGAAACGCAACGCGCAGGCCTACTGGTTTATTTACGACCTTATCGGCCCGATGGTGCAATCCAAGGGTACATCCCAAGGCGCATTTTTCGACACGACCGACATGAAGCCGCTGGTCAACAACGAAGCAGTCGCCGAAGCTCTGCGCCTCTACAGCGAGACGACACAATTCGGCCCGCCGAACGAGATCAACCTCGATGTTGGCGATACACGCACCCTGTTTATCTCCGGCCAGTGCGCATTGTCACTTGACTGGGGAGACATCGGCTCTCTTGCGATTGACAAGGAAAAGTCGAAGGTCATTGACAAGGTCGGCGCTATAATAACGCCCGGATCGAAGCGCGTGCTCGATTCAGCAAGCGGCAAGCTTGTCGATTGCACAGCCGATACCTGCCCATATGCCAAGGACGGCATCAACCACGCTCCGCTCGCGGCCTTCGGCGGCTGGTCGGGCGGCATCAACGCCAAGGCCGACCCGAAGGTGAAGGACGCAGCCTATGCCTTCTTCAGCTACATGAGCCAACCTGAGCAGTCGAATGTCGACGTGACGATCGGCGCGTCAGGGTTCAATCCGTATCGCCTTACGCAGTTCCAGCAGCTGGACAACTGGACCAAGGCAGGGATGAGCGAGGAAGCCGCCAAAAACTATCTTGGCGCCATCCAGGATTCGCTCAATTCGCCGAACATGATCCTCGACCTCCGTATCCCGGCCAACCAGCGATACCAGCAGATCGTGCTTGACACGGCGGTGGCCCGCTTCCTCGCTGGCGAAATCGACGCCGCAGCGACGATGAAGGCAATCGAGGACGGCTGGAACGAGATCACTGACGAACTCGGTCGCGACGATCAACTTGCGGCCTACAAGTCAACCATCGGCGCCAAATAGGGAGCTCAATTTGCGACTCGCGCGGCGGCGACAGCCGCGCGAGTCTGCCTTTCCTTGTGATAGGAACGGACCGCCCCTCGATGCGCCAAGCCGGTAGCGAAACATTCTCCGAGTGGCTCGACCGCTACAGTGGCCGGCTGTTTGTCATGCCGGCTGTGCTCCTCATACTCGCTTTCTCGATCTTTCCATTGATTGTTTCCGCGTGGTTCGCGCTGTCGCGCTTCAAGCTTGCCGCGGGCGGCTATGATATCCGCTTCGTCGGACTGCTCAACTTCCGCAAACTGCTCATAGGTTCAGAACAATATCATTTCCTTGGCACTTTCGTGCCGAAGTCGACCCTTGGCTGGCTGGCCATTGTCGTGGTCGCTGCATTCATTGGTCGATCGGCTTTTCTGTATGCCCGGTCCGGCCGCATCACGGTTTTTGGCTTGCTTGGCCGCACCATAGCCTACGCTGTGTTTGGTTCGCTGGTCTGGCTGCTGGCTTCAACGATCGGCCGGGGTGGCCAGCTCGGTTCGCTCGGCACCACGTTGTTCTATGTTTGCTGCGGGCTTGCCCTGCAATTCACGATTGGCACCGCACTCGCCTGGATATGCGCCCAGAAGATCCGCGGGCGTACCTTCTTCCGCGTTGTCTTTTTTATTCCACTGATGGTGACACCGGTCGGTATTGCCTACACGTTCCGCATGTTGGCAGATATGACTGTCGGTCCTTTGGCACCCATTGGGCAGGTTTTTGGCTTCGGCGCATTTGAATGGGCGACCAATCAATGGTCGGCCCGACTCGTCATCATGCTTGGCGAGAGCTGGCAATGGATCCCGTTTATCTTCATCGTCATGCTCGCAGCCTTCGAAAGCCAACCGCGCGACGAGGTCGAAGCAGCTGAGTTGGATGGTGCGTCGACTTTCCAAATCTTCCGCGACATCACTTGGCCTGCAGTTGCTCCGATCGCGGCTACTGTTGCGCTGATCCGAATGATTGAAGCCTTCAAGATCGTTGACCTGCCAAACGTGCTCACCAATGGCGGCCCCGGAATCTCGACCGAATCATTGACGCTCCATTCCTTCATGCAGTGGCGCGCGCTCGATCTCGGAGCGTCGGCCGCGGTCGCCTATGCGCTGCTGTTCGTCTCGACTATTTTCTGCGTTTCCTTTTTCAATTTCATTCTCGAGCCACTGAGACGGACTCGCCAATGAGATTGTTCGAAACAAAGCAGCTCGGCGAGATGGCGCCTGCGACAAAAATCGTTGTCTACGGGCTTCTCGGCCTGTGGACGCTGATTGTCCTATTTCCGCTCTATTGGGTCGTGGTCACGTCTCTGAAGTTGCCGATCGACGTCGCGAACGGGCCGGTCTACCTCCCCTTCGTTGACTATTGGCCATCGTTGCACGCTTGGAAATATATCTTCGTCGACATCGGACTCGACACATTCCGACCGTACCTCAACTCAGTGATTGTGGCGGTCGCGTCGACATGCCTTGCCATGGCTATCGGCTCGCTGGCCGCCTATGGGCTGTCGCGCTTTTCGTTTCGGCCGCGACTCGTCACGGTCATCGTCTTCATCCTCGGCATAGCGGGGGCAATTGTGATAGTCGCGCGCTTCGGCGTCGACTGGCGGCTCGCCGTAGCTGCGGCACTTGCCTTGATCATTATCGCTTCACGCGCCTTGCAAAAGGCGCCCTCGCCCCACCTCTCCAATTCCGACGTGCTCTTCTGGATGATCTCGCAACGCATACTGCCACCTGTCGTCGCTGCGATCCCGATCTACGTGATGTTCCAACAGCTCGGCATGCTCGACACACACGCCGCCTTGATCGTGACCTACACGACCGTGAACCTGCCGATTGTCGTGTGGCTGATGCATGATTTCTTCATGTCGATCCCAAGGGACCTTGAGGAGTCGGCCGAACTAGATGGCGCGTCGAGAATTCGCATTTTCGTCGAGATCATCCTGCCGCTCGCACTGCCCGGCCTGATTGCGACGGCGCTTCTGGTTTTGATTCTTGCGTGGAACGAGTACCTTCTCGCGCTGTTCCTCTCAACTGCCAGAGCTCAGACCATCCCGCTCTTGGTTTCCGCACAGAACGCGACGCGCGGCCCGCAATGGTGGTACATGAGCGTCCTGATCATTATCATGATCTTGCCGGTTATTCTTTTGACGCTGGTCCTGCAGCGCTTCATCGCCAAGGGGCTGCTGCTCGGCGCGGTAAAAGGATAGTCGGCAATGACCGTGAGCCTCAAGAAGGTGGCGAAATCCTTCGGCTCAGTGAAGGTGCTGCACGATCTCGATCTCGAAGTTGCGGAAGGCGAGTTTCTGGTCCTGCTCGGTGCTTCTGGCTCCGGCAAGACGACAGCGCTCCGCATGATCGCCGGCCTTGAGCCGGTGACATCGGGGGTGATCACGATCGCGGGGCGCGATGTCACCAATGTGCTCCCGAAGAACCGCGACGTAGCTATGGTGTTCCAGTCCTATGCACTCTATCCCCACAAGACCGTCGCCGAGAACATCGGCTACCCGCTAAAGCTCAGGGGCCTGGGACGGGCGGAGCGCGATGCAGCAATCCGCGAGGTTGCAGACCAGGTGCGGCTCGGTGCGCTGCTTGATCGCTATCCGCGCCAACTGTCAGGAGGACAGCGTCAACGGGTGGCGCTAGCGCGGGCGATGGTGCGGCGGCCGAAAGTGTTTTTGATGGACGAGCCGCTATCCAACCTTGATGCCAAATTGCGCGGGCATATGCGCGTAGAACTGAAGCATATGCAGAACACACTCGGCATCACGACAATATACGTCACTCACGACCAGATCGAGGCAATGACGCTCGCCCACCGCGTCGCGCTGCTTGAGGACGGAAAGTTGATGCAGCTCGACACACCGCGCACGATCTACAATGACCCGGCCAATCTTTTCGTGGCAGGCTTTATCGGTTCGCCTCCAATGAACATGATCCGCGGCGTGCTTGAGGACGGTTCCTTCGTTAAGCGGGGCGTCCGGATAAGCACGGCGGTTAATGGCAGTCGAGTTAACGTCATACTCGGCGTTAGGCCTGAGGACGGAAACATCGTCGCCGAGGATACTGGCGCCTTGGAAGGCAACGTCTTCGCTACTGAACTGATCGGCGACCACACACTGGTCACAGTTTCAACAGCCGAGGATTCGGTGACGGTGAAAGCATCGAAAGATTTCCAGGCGCGCGTCGGTCAACGGGTTGGCATTGCGCTGACGCCCGGCAGGATATTTTTGTTCGATGCCGCGAACGGACAACGTATCCGATAGGGTTTCGAGCGTCGATGGCCTACCAGTGCGGTGCACTGGATCCGACACGTAGCCTCAAGATTTCTCAAGCGCTGTTCTTATTGCTTAGCGAATCCAACGGCCCCTTTAGGGCCGAGCGCGGCTGCACAAGTTCTGGCTGGACAAGTAAGGTCTGCGGCGGACTAGGCGGCTGGTTGGAGAGCTCGAATGCCTTTGCAATCATTGTCTCGATGTCCTGACGTATCATAATGACCGGAAACGGCAAGAATGAAGCGAAGGGGTCATAATCATAGCAACCGACCACAAGGTTGGTGAAAGCTGACGCTGGGCGCCGAGCCATAAATCGCAACAAACCTTCCATGTTGATGGAGGAGTTGACAAACAGGGCGCGAGGCAATTTGCCATGGGTTGCATAAAATTTCTCGAAAGCACCCAAGGTCATTTCCGGAGAATACCCGGTCGACTGTACCTCACCTTCGGTATTTGATCCGAGAAGTACAGTCTTGGTTTTTTGGAAGGACGCAATCCGCTCCCGACTTGCGTGGTCGTCACGCCCACCAAAGAGACATAACTCGTCAGGCTGGAGGGGATCTTCAGGGCCAAAACGCGCGATGATCGCCTCGGTCAGCAGTCGCGCCCCTTCGTAGTTGTCACTGATAACGGAATGGGCCTTGGTGCCTGGGAGATCAATATTGACATGTCGAATGCCGGCTGCACGGCAGACGTCATTGACGCCGTCCGGGTCCGTCGCGCCGACGACAAACAGCTCCTCAATCGAATACGAGATGAGAGTCTCGGCGGTCTTTCGTTCTTCGTCGGGGTCGCGTGAAGCACTCACAACAATGGGGCATTGCCCGCGGCGACGTACGAATGCCTCGAACGTCTGGGCCATCGAGGAAAAATAGCGGTTATCGTAAACAGGCAGAAGCAGGCCCACGAGACCGGAGCGGGATCGGCGCAACCCACGCGCTTGAAGGTTGGTCGTGTATTGGTGCTGTTCAGCCAGACCGAGAATGGCCTCCGCCGTTGCCTGCGCGATACGTCGCTTCTGCCATGTACCGTTGAGTACGGCGCTGACGGTCGATGGCGAACTGCCAGAGAGAACCGACAGATCGTAGATCGTTGCCTTTTTCCGGAGTGCCCGATCCACGAATCCTCCTTTGGGCGGTTGCATTAGAATTGGCTTGACGAGACAACGGAAATATACAAAAGTCAATGCACCATCGATTGTGCATTGCGAACTCCATCGACGGAGCGCCAGGGAGAGGACCTATTGGCGTTGAGGCGTGATTGGCCGGGCGGATGTTCCTCGCGGCATCATCGTGACGCTCCCAGCGGGAGCCCTTTAGGAGGAGTACCCATGAAGAGGTTTTTGGTCGCGGCTCTCGTCGCGTCGTTGTCAATTGGCGCGTCGTTCGCTGCTTTTGCGCAGGAGGCAGGCAAAGTCGGCGTCGTCGTCAAGATCGGCGGCATTCCCTGGTTCAACGCCATGGAGGCCGGTATTAAGGAGCGCGGTCAAAAGCTTGGAGTTGACGCATTCATGGTCGGCCCAACCAGCGCCGATCCTGCCCTCCAGGTGCGTGCCATCGAAGACCTCATCGCACAGGGTGTGAAGGTGATCGGCGTAGTGCCGAACGACGCCAAGGTCCTCGAGCCCGTTTTGCAGAAGGCCAAGGACGCCGGCATCATTGTGCTTACGCATGAATCGCCAGGTCAGAAGGGCGCGGACTGGGATTTCGAGTTGGCCTCAGCGACGGGTTTCGGCGAGGCGCACGCAAAGTTGCTGGCCGATAAGATGGGCGGCAAGGGCGAATATGCCGTCTTTGTCGGCTCGCTTACTGTGCCGCTACACAATGCCTGGGCTGACGCGGCGATCGAATACATCAAAAAGAATTATCCGGACATGAAGCTGGTAGGCGAGCGCTACGGGGTTGCCGAGGACGTCGACAAAAGCCGGAGCACTGCGCTGGACCTGATCTCTGCAAACCCCGGCCTCAAAGGTTTCCTCGCTTTTGGTAGCCAAGGCCCGATCGGCGCCGGCCGTGCCATAGAAGAGCGTCGCAAGGTCGGCGAGATCTTCGTGTTCGGCCCCTTCTCGCCTGGTCAGGGACAAAAGCTCATCATGAACGACGCTATCTCCGGTGGATTCATGTGGAATCCAAAACAGGCCGGCGAAGTGTTCGTAACGCTTGCCGACAAGCTCATGAAGGGTGAGGAAATCAAGGACGGCGAAACGATTGAAGGGCTCGGAACCATCAAGCCGGACTTTGAGAACCGTAACATCATTGTCGACCAGCTTGTGCCAATCAACAAGGACACGGTAGCTGGCTTGGCGGAAATGGGTCTCTAGACCCCCTACCAAGTCGCCGATGCTGGGCCGCGTGGCGGCCCAGCGATCTGATCCTATCGTTTTACTATTGGGCGTTGCATCATGGCTGACCAGTCTATCGGTGTGGCGGAATCCCGCCCGCTGCTGTCGCTTAGCAACATAAGTATGACCTTCGGCGGCGTCCGCGCGCTGAAGAATGTAAGCTTCGAAGTGCTGCCAGGCGAAGTCCATTGCCTTGCCGGCGAAAACGGCTGCGGCAAGAGCACGCTGATCAAGGTGATTACCGGCGTCTACAAGCCGGCTGAGGGCGCCGTCATCGAATATGATGGCCAAACCTATACACACATGTCTCCTGTGACAGCTCAGGCAAGTGGAATTCAGGTAATCTGGCAGGACCTGGCCCTATTTCCTGAAATGACCGTCGCGGAGAACATTGCGTTCCAGACGGTGATCGGGCGGTGGCCCCGGTTGGTCGACTACGGAGAGATGCGCCGGATCGCCGTAGAATCCCTGAACAAGCTCGGCGTTACGATGGACGTTGATCGAGCGCTACACCAATTTCCAATCGCACAACGGCAGATCGTAGCTATCGCTCGCGCGCTGGTTGGCGAAGCGAAGCTCGTCTTCATGGATGAGCCGACCGCCTCGCTGACCCAGTCGGAAACCGACTATCTGCTCGACATAGTGCGCAATCTGTCTGCCTCCGGGGTAGCGGTGGTCTTTGTCAGTCATCGATTGGCGGAGGTGCTTGAGATCTCCAACCGGGTGACCGTCCTGCGCGATGGAAATCTGGTTGGCGTCTACCCGACCGAAGGCCTGACACAATCACGCATCACCGAACTTATGACAGGCAAGACGTTCGACCATCATGTGCAAACAAGAGATGTCCGTGACAGTCCTGTGATGCTGGAAGTCCGGGGACTGAGCCGGCCAGGCGAATTCGACGATATTTCGTTCACTGTTCGTCGCGGCGAGACCCTCGGCATAACGGGCCTGTTGGGCGCTGGGCGCACCGAACTTGCGTTGACACTCTTCGGCATGCGCAGCCCGAAAAGTGGCTCGATCATGCTCGATGGCCAACAGATCCGCTTCGGTTCCAACCGAGACGCCATCAAGGCGGGAATTGCCTATCTTTCGGAAGACCGGCTGTCGCTCGGTCTCATCCAACCGCAAGCAATCGACGACAATATGGTGATCGCGTCGCTCGACAAAATTCTCTCTGGCGGACTGATCTCGGCGGAGCGCAAACGCAACCTTGTGGGGGGATGGGTGAGGGATCTTGGCGTCAAGATTGGCGAGCAGGAAGATGCGATCTCGACCCTATCCGGCGGCAACCAGCAGCGCATTGCCATTGCCAAGTGGCTCGCGACCGATCCGAAACTTCTGATCCTCGACTCGCCGACCGTTGGCGTGGATGTCGGCGCTCGCGCCGGCATTTTCGACATCGTTTCCAAACTTGCGGACAGAGGCCTATCCATCATCCTGATCTCGGACGAGGTGCCAGAGGTCTACTACAACGCAGACCGTGTGCTGCACATGGCGCAGGGGCGAATTGTTGGCGAATACATTCCTCGCGATACCAAGATGAAAGCGATCGAGGAGGCGGTATATGCGTAGATTCGTTCGTTCTCACGCAACCGAACTGTCGCTTCTTGCTGTGATCGCACTGATATGCGTGTTTCTATCCTTCGCGACTGATCGCTTCTTCACTCTGGGCAACGCGTTTGACCTCCTCAACACGAGCGCGGTCAATATCATCTTTGCCGTTGGCCTCCTTGTCGTGCTAGTTGCCGGCGGGATCGACATATCCTTCGCAGTTGCCGCGTCAGTGGTTCAATACCTGGCTGTCACGTTCCTCGAGTGGGTCGGTGGTGGCAACTGGGTGATCGGGCTTGTCGTTGCCGGCGCCATCGGCGTGGCGATGGGATGCATCAACGCCTTCCTCATCCACAGATTCAAGATCATTTCGATCGTTGCGACGATCTCCACCTTCAATATCTTCTTCGGCCTCCTGATGTTCTTTACCGGCGGGGTGTCGATCTACAATCTGCCAGATTGGCTGACCACGCGCGTGGTTCTCTATGAGCGTGAGATGGCCGACGGGACTTGGGCCGAGATCACGCTGCCGGTGCTGATTATGGCCTTCTGCGTGTTCGCCACCTGGGCATTGATTACGCGCACGACAACCGGTCGGCAGCTTTATTCGTTTGGTGACAATCCGGAAGGCGCAAGGCGTTTTGGCATCAACATTGGCGCCATGCAGTTCATCGCCTTCGGTTGGCTGGGTCTGATGGCCGGCATAGCAGGTTTGGTTCAGGCGCACTACGCGCAGGAGGTCGTGCCCAACGCGCTTTATGGCCGGGAACTCGATGTGCTAGCCGCTGTGGTGCTGGGCGGCGCAAGACTGGGTGGCGGCAGAGGTAGCGTGCTCGGCTGTATCCTGGGCGTGCTGCTTGTCTCCATTACCCAGAACGGGCTGAACCTTATGGGTGTTTCGCCCTTTGCCTTCAAGATGATCGTCGGCGCGATCATTCTCGCGGCCATCACACTATCGAACACCCGCATCGATCGCATCCTACCGTTCCTCAAGAGCCGGAGGGCTGTGGCGTGACCGGGTTGATCAGACGGTTTCGTGCAACGCTCGGGCCAGAAATGGCGGGGCCGGCAGCTGCTTTCGTAGTTGTCGTCATTGTCTTCGGCATTTTGGCGCCGAAGTTTCTGTCGGCGGCGACTTTTGGTTCGGTGGCGTTCCAATTGCCGGAACTGGGCCTGCTGACGCTCGCCATGCTGCTGCCGATCCTCACCGGCGGCCTAAACCTCGCCATCACTTTCACAGCCAATATTGCGGGGCTGACGCTCGCCTGGGTGCTCAAAAGCCAAGGCGGGGTCGATGCCGGGATAGGCGCATTCGCCATCGGCGTCATCCTGGCTATTGGCGTCGGTGCGCTCAGCGGATTTCTGATGGGGTTGGTCATAGCCTACACAAAGGCCCATCCAATCCTGGTGTCGTTGTCGATGATGATCTTCCTGCGCGGCTTAGGTGAATTTCTCACCCGTGGCGGCGACGTCTCAGGTTTCCCGGCCTTTCTTGCACCACTAGGCTACGGATCGATCCTCGGCATTCCGGTGCCGTTGTTGATTTTTATCGCATGCGTGCTCGTGTGGCATGTGCTTTTGACCCGCGTGAAGCTCGGCTTCAATACCTACATGATCGGTTCGAATATCGAGGCGACGCGTTATTCGGGCATCAACACGCGCAAGGTCCTGGTGCTGGTCTACACCCTTTCCGGAGCGATGTGCGCCGTAGCCGGTATCATCATGCTGGCGCGCTTCAACTCCGTGCGGGTAGGGCACGGCGAGTCCTATCTCCTGATCACGGTGCTTGCCTGTTTTCTTGGCGGCGTTAACCCGTTCGGCGGCTTCGGTCGCGTGATCCCGGTGTTCGTCGCGCTGATCGTACTGCAACTGCTTTCGTCGGGCCTCAACCTGATGGGAGCGAACCAGCATCTGGCGACTGCGGTTTGGGGCATATTGATGATTACCGTGATGATCCTGCGGTGGCTGGCCGGACGCATCAAATTTCTCAACGCAAAATGAAGGATTGAGCTCATGCACGGCTTTGGTGTGCACACTTCTATGTGGACGATGAATTGGGACAAGGCTGGTGCCGAAAAGGCGATCGAGGCCGCCGTAGGCTACGGCATGGATTTCATAGAAATCGCCCTGCTGAACGCGCCAGCGGTCGATGCAGAGCACAGCCGCAAGCTGCTCGAGAGAAACAGTCTCCCGGCCGTGTGCTCACTCGGTCTGCCGGAGAGCGCGTGGGCGTCAGTACGCCCTGACGCGGCGATCAAACATCTTGAAGTCGCTATTGACAAGACTGCCGACATGGGAGCGCTGGCTCTGTCAGGGGTCATTTTCGGCGGGATCGGCGAGCGAACAGGCGTGCCGCCGACTGAGAAGGAATACGACAACATCGCCCGCGTGCTTGCAGTGGCCGCGAAGCATGCCAAGAAGCGCGGAATAGAACTCGGTGTCGAGGCGGTAAACCGCTACGAAAACCACCTGATCAACACTGGGGCTCAAGCGGTCTGGATGATCGAGAAAGTCGGCGCCGACAATATATTCGTCCATCTCGACACGTACCACATGAACATCGAAGAGAAGGGCGCCGCTAACGGCATCCTGGCCGCACGCGAACACCTGAAATACATCCACCTTTCGGAAAGCGATCGCGGTACGCCGGGCACGGGTAACGTTCCCTGGGACGAAGTTTACGCAGCCCTGGCAGCGATCAACTTCAGGGGCGGGCTCGCGATGGAGAGTTTTATCAACATGCCACCGGAGGTCTCCTACGGCCTGTCGGTGTGGCGCCCGGTAGCCAGGGATGAAGCTGAGGTGATGGGAAATGGACTTCCTTTCCTGCGCAATAAGGCGCGTCAATACGGGCTGATCGACTAGCTGGCCATGGCGCAAGTACCTGACGCCGGTATTGTTGCAGTCTTCGATGTCGGCAAAACGAATATAAAGCTCAGTGCCGTTACTCGGGCCGGTGAAGTTCTCGAGACTCTGTCGACACCGAATACGGTGCTGCCGGGGCCTCCGTGGCGCAATCATGATCTCGCCAGCGCAAGCGACTGGCTGTTCAGCGGATTGGCCGCGCTTTCAAAGCGGCACAGGCTGACGGTATTCGTGGCGTCGGGACATGGTTCGGGGGGCGTCTTGACCGGTCCCGACCCTGAGGCAGGGGACGGATCGGTTCTACCGATGATCGACTACGAGCAGGCATTGCCTCCGACGATACGCGATGGCTACGCACGACTTGCAGGTACTTTCTTCGAACGTGGCAGCAAGACAATGCATGCGGCTACTCACCAGGCGCGGCAGATGTACTGGATGCAAGAGGTCGATCCGGGCGCATTTGCCAAGGCCCGATGGCTCCTCGGCGTACCGCAATACTGGGCGTGGCGACTGTCCGGAGTGGCAACCTCCGAAGCTACCTTCCTCGGTGCGCAGTCGCATCTCTGGAACGTGGCGGAACGCCGGTGGTCGAAAATCGTTCTCGAGCGCGGTTGGCTGCAACTGATGCCGCCCCTCGCATTCGCTTGGCAGGATCTCGGCCCCATCTTGCCGGGTGTCGCCAAAAACTATGGGCTCCCGCCAAACTTACGAATCCTCGCGGGACTGCACGACAGCAGCGCCAACTTCTATCGGTATCAGGCCGCAGGGTTCGCCAATCTCACCGTCGTTTCGACGGGCACTTGGGTTGTCGGTCTGAGTTCTACCTTACCCATCTCCCTATTGGATGAGCATCGAGGGATGACCCTCAATGCAGACGTCTACGGCGCGCCGCTTGGCGGCGTGTTGACCATGGCGGGGCGCGAATTCACCACCATTGCGGGAGAGTCTGCGGACACGACGCCGGCCGACGTCGATACCATAGATAGACTGGTTGTTCGCGGGACGATGGCGTTGCCCACCTTCGGAGGCGATGACGGCCTTTTCCCGGGCACAGCCGGACAAGGGCGGATCGTTGGTCCCGCTATCGAGACGCCGGCCGAACGCAAGGCATTGGCAGTGCTGCATGCCGCTCTGCTCACAACAGAATGTCTGGACTCTCTGCACGCGGACGGGCAGGTCGTCTTGGATGGCCCGTTTGTTCGTGACCCGGCCTATACCGCGCTGGTTGCCGCGTTATTCAAGCGCGCCGAAATTTGGATCAGCCTTGATGCGTACGGTGTAGCCAGCGGCGCAGCGCTTCTTGTAGACCATCAGGCGCGGACCTCGCCTGCACCTATCCGCGTGACAAGGCCGGATGACCTCACCGTTCGTCTTCCTTCGCTCGCCGGTTACGCCGCTCGATGGCGATCGCTGGCATCTTCACCCACTAAAAGGTCAGTATCATGAATGCGTCCCAATTCAACGTGCCAGCCCTCCGACGGGAAATGGTCGAGATCTGTCGACGAATGAACGCAAGCGGAATCAATCAAGGTACGGCGGGAAATCTGTCGGCGCGCACAGAGACTGGCTTTTTGATTACGCCGTCTTCAATGCCCTACGAGTCCATGCAGCCATCGGATTTGGTGGAGATGGGTTTCGACGGGACCTATGTCGGACATCGTCCATCGTCGGAATGGCGCTTCCACCGCGACATTCTCAAGAAACGATCCGATATCAATGTCGTCCTTCACTGCCATTCGATCTATGCGACGACGCTTGCCGTCCATCACAAGACGATCCCAAGCTTCCACTACATGACCGGCGTCGCCGGCGGCACGACGATTCGCTGTGCCAAATATGCGACGTTTGGCACACAAGCCCTGTCTGACAACGCCTTGGAAGCGCTGGATGGCCGGCTGGCTTGCTTGCTTGGCCAGCACGGCCAAATTTCGCTCGGCAAGAACCTAGAGTCGGCGCTTTGGCTGGCTATTGAAGTTGAGACCCTGTCTCGGATGTACGTGCAGGCCTTAACTCTCGGAGAACCGCCTGTGCTCCCGGACGACGAAATGGAACGCGTCATCGCGCAAATGCAGCGAATGAGCTACGGCCTGGCTCCAGATCCGGATGGCACAAATGATATGGCCCGACCTCGAGTTGAGCAGTAGCGGCTGTTCGGCTTGGGATAGCATCGATTTCCTAGGCGGGCGATCGACTGCCTTGCGTGGCGGCGGTCAGGTGATGCAAGTTCAACCCGATCCGCGGAATAAGCCAAGCGCGGTCGGGCGGAGCACCCGGCGATGACGACGGACGATCAGACCTACGCGTTCAAGAATGCGCTCGATGCCCAGCGCGAGCGTTTGAGGACCCTCGAGACGCTGTTCGACCAAGGCACCATCCGCTGCCTCGAGGCGCGCGGGGTGGGGCCGGGCTGGCGCTGCGCGGAGTTGGGTGCCGGCGGCGGTTCGATCGCCGCTTGGCTGTGCGACCGCGTTGGTGCTGAAGGGTCCGTGCTCGCCACGGACCTCGATACGACGGTCCTGCGCGAGCTCGACCGCCCCCGCCTTGAGGTTCGCGTCCACGACCTGCTCACCGACGATCTCCCCCGGAGCGAGTTCGACCTTATCCATCTGCGCTTGGTCCTGGGATGGCTCGGCGATCCCAGCTCCGTGCTCCCGCGACTGGTCAGTGCTCTCAGGCCGGGGGGCTGGATCGTCGCCGAGGAAATCGACTTCGTCTCGGCTGTGGCCGATCCCCGGATGGGGGCCGTGGCGAGCGCGCTGTTCGCGCGCGCCATGCTGGAGCACTGTGCGGTGCTAGCGGCGAAACACCGCTTCGACCCATTCTACGGCCGTCGCGTCTCGGGTGACCTCGCCGACGCCGGGCTCGCGGACGTCGAGTGCGAGGGCCGGACGACGATGTGGCGCGGGGGCGAAGCGGGTGGTCGCATCTGGCGGCTCACGCTGACCCAACTGCGCGAGCCGATAATTGCTGCCGGGCGCATGACGGCGGCCGAGGTCGACGAGGCAATCGCGCTTTGCGACGACCCGCGCCTGAGCGCGCTGTCACCGATCGTGATGGGGGCCTGGGGCCGGCGCGCGGTCAGGTAGCCGACCTCGCGCGCCGCAGCCCGTCGGCGCACCGTCGAAAGTCTGGTTCGCGCAGGCAAAGTGGCCGGACGTTTCGCATTGTGGCAGGTTCACACATGGCGCGAACCGGTCCCTCACACACGGCAAGATCGCTAACCAGCGGACGAGAGCCGCAACCACACTCGGTGAAATGGCGCTAGGATGCTGCGGTTGCGAAGCCACTGTCCCATTCTGGGGGTGAGCTTGCCGATTGCCGCGTACGGCGGCAGTATCGGCTCACGAAGCAAACCATCTGGTGGGTCCAATGATCGTGCCCGACAGCGGAGGAAGCGTCTATGTTCTCGGTCATTCAGATCGAGAGCTTGAGCGGCTTCGTCTACAAGCGAAACTCGTTGACCCGATAACTCGGCAGTTCCTTGTCGAAGCCGGCATCGCGCCCGGCATGCGTGTCCTCGACGTTGGCAGCGGAGCTGGCGACGTCGCCTTTCTCCTCTCGAATCTGGTCGGTCCCGCGGGGCAGGTCGTGGGCATCGACCGATCTGCCTCTGCCCTAGCGAGGGCGCGAAGCCGGGTGGAGGCGTTATCACTTTCGAACGTAACATTCCGCCAGAGTGAGCTGTCGGCTATGGAATTCGACCAACCTTTCGATGCAGCGGTCGGGCGCTATGTATTGTGTTTCCAGCCAGACCCGATCGGGCTGCTACGGAAGATCGCAGGCTTGGTGCGCCGCGGTGGGATAATTCTGTTCCACGAGCCGGACCGGCAGCAGATGCGCTCATTCCCGCCGACGCCGACCTATGATCAGGCCTGCCGATGGCTTGGGGAAACCTATCGCCTGAGCGGTGTCGATGTGAGCATTGGCATCAAGCTGTATTCCCTTTTCAAGGCCGCAGGGATCGAAGCACCAACGATGCGCCTGCATGCGGTCATAGGCGGGGAGAAAGCATTGGACGAGGTGCACCTGGATGCCGATCAGGCTATGGTACTTGCCGACGACATCGTCCGGCTAGGTGTTGCAACGGCCAGTGAACTCGGTATCGAAACGCTCGCGGAGCGCATCGTCGAAGAGATGGCTGCAAACCAGAGCGTCATCGTCGGCCGGGCCGAGATCGGTGCCTGGTCGCAAGTAAACTAGCAACCAGTTTGTTCCGAGCTTTGACCTACACTGTCACATCACGAGCCGCTGCCTGGAGCATTTTGCAGCCAAGTGGAATCTCTTGGCGTCGCACAAATGCGGCTAAACAAAGTGCTAGAGCGGCGGTCCGGTTCCGTCCGGGCGCACGCCGCTCTAGCTGTGAATGCTCAACAGGTTGTCCATTGTTTGGCCGAGACGGCTGATGGGCGGTTTGGATTTTAGGCTTCCATGCGGGCGGTGCCAATTGTAGCGGTGCAGCCAGACGGGCAGTTCGGCACCGCGGTGATCTGACGAGGGATAGGCTTTCGCATAAGCCCACTCCCTGAGCGCGGTCTGGATGAAGCGTTCGGCTTTGCCGTTGGTCTTGGGCGTGTAGGGCCTGGTTCGGATATGTTTGAGGCCAAGGAGGTTGCAGGCGGCGCGGAAGGAGCGGCTTTTATAGCAGCCGCCGTTATCGGTCATGACGCGTGAGACGGTGACGCCGAGGCTGGCATAATAGGCGATGGCGGCCTTAAGAAAGGCGACGGCGCTTTCCTGTTTTTCATCCGGCAGGATCTGGCTGAAGGCGATGCGGGAAGCATCATCGATGCAGATGTGGACGAACTCCCAGCCGGCGCCGCCTTTACGGGAGGTGCGGTCGGTGCTTTGGCCGGTCCGGTCGCCGGTGATACGGTGCCCGATCTTATGGAAGCGCCCGAGTTTCTTGATGTCGAGGTGGATCAGTTCGCCGGGGGTGTCACGCTCATAGCGGACAACCGGCGCGGCCGGTTCGAGGTCCTTGAGCCGCGACAGTCCAGCGCGGTTCAGCACCCGGCTGACGGTGGCGGGGCTGACGCCGACCTGATTGGCAATGTGCTTGCCGGTGAAGCGGTCGCGCCGCAGCGCCACGATGCGCTCCACGGTGGTCGCTTCAGTAGCACGCGGCATGTGCCCCGGGCGTGACGATCGGTCGACCATGCCGGCGCGGCCCTCGGCCTCGTAGCGCTCTACCCAGCGCGCCACGACCTTCGCCGACACGCCATACAGCCGCGCTGCATAGGCCTTGGAAAGGCCGCCCGCGATGACCGCTAGCGCCATTTCCTCTCGACGCAGCAGTGTCAGACGGGCATTCTTGTGAATGTTCATTCGGTCCTCCCGAGAATCGCTGAAGCTTTGACAACCTCAGTCTTCTCGGTTGGGACCGAATGGACAACCTCCTGAAAGCTCACATCTAG
>JBEVEP010000230.1:0-4614 GCA_040512755.1 Mesorhizobium sp. | reverse complement strand
GGTCGTGTTCCTCGGCCTCTTTTGGATTTTGAGCAGAACGCTCGAGCGCGTCGTCGAGCGGAGCTGACGTGCGAGGTCGAGTTGATTGAATATGCGTTGAGGACTTCCGCGATCAGACGCGGAGCGATCAGTCGAAATCGTCAAGAATCTATTGGACGTTTGCTGATATCTATCTCCCACCATCCGCTACGAATTTATAGAGAGCGGTCGTCCGAAGGGGGGCCGGCGGCGCCATTGCAAGCAGCCTGAGGAATAAGGAGCGATGTCCGCCTTGGGTCAAAGGACATAGCGACAAATCCGCGCGATGTCCGCTTTGCCCCCAATAACGGACATTGGGCGCATATGCTCACACGTTCGTTCAGGACAGAACCGGGGGCCCATTGCTGTTTCCGACTGATCTCGCCTCGTTCCTCGATCTCGTTCGCCAGCACGGCGATGCAGCCTACAGCATCATGTTCGCCTATGCGGCCTCGCACAGCCTGCTGCTCGCCCTGTTTGCGGGCTACGCTGCGCATTCCGGCGCGCTGCAGTTAGGCACACTCATCTTGGTCTGCTGGTTCGGCAGCTTCGCTGGCGATGCGGTCCGCTTCTGGATTGGCCGGCGTTTTGGCACCCGCTTGGTCGGGTCCTTTCCACGCATTGAGCGCGCCGTCCAGACCGCAGCCCGGCTGGCGGATCGTCATTACGTCCTGATGATCCTGTTTCACCGTTACCCACACGGCATTCGCGGCGTCGCGGGCTTTGCATACGGAATGTCGCGCCTGCCCTGGTCCACCTTCCTGGCACTCAATTTTGCTGCCGCGGGCCTATGGTCCTGCGCCGTTGTCTTGACCGGCTATGCCTTCGGCCAGGTCTCGGAGAAGCTCATGAGCGACGCGTCTTCCGGCATTGGCGTGGTGATGCTGGTCATGTTCCTCGGCCTCTCCTGGATTTTGAGCAGAAAGCTCGAGCGCGTCGTCGAGCGGAGCTGAGGTGCGAGGGCGCGCTGATTGAATAGCGCGATGAGGACTTCCGCGATTAGAACCCAAGTGCGAACCGCAGCTTTCCTTCCCACACATCGAGGTTCGGTTGACCAATGCTGAGATAACCGACGCTTGCTTCGACGAGAGCAGCATTGGGAAGTTGAGTGTCTGCCACTCAAACTATGAAGGCAGCGATTCGCAGCAATGATGGCCAAGGCGTGCAACGACTAGATGCTTGCAGTCATCTGCATGATGACCCTGATGACGGCGCCGGTTGCGGCCGTGATGGCGTGAGAAACAAATCCAAGGTCGACGCCAAACTGCGTTCCCAGCAGCGGCAGCACAATGATCAGTCCGATCAGGATCATCATGCCGTAAGGCTCGAGCCGCGCCAGCCAGCGACCCAGCACATTGGGAAGCAGCCCAACCGCGATGCGCCCGCCGTCAAGCGGTGGCAGCGGAAACAGATTGAACACGGCGAGGACCGCATTGATGACCACGGCATTCTTCAGATTGAGCGCCGTCCATTGCGCGGCAGTCGGCGGCAAATAACCGACAAGGTGGAAGCTCAGGGCGGCGGCAATGGCCAGGGCAATGTTCATGGCCGGCCCGGCTGCCGCGACCAGCACCATTCCCATGCGCGGGTGACGCAAAGCGCGGAAATTGACCGGCACCGGCTTCGCGTATCCGAACAGGAACGGCGAGTGCGCCAAGAGGAGCAGTCCTGGCAGAAGCACCGTGCCGAATGGATCGATGTGCCGGATCGGATTGAGACTCACACGCCCCAGCTGCGACGCCGTGTGATCGCCCAGAAAACGCGCGACATAGGCATGCGCCGCCTCATGGAATGTGATGGCAAACAGCAGCGGCAGAAGCCAGACGGAGATGGTGTTGATCAGGTCCATTGCTCAGGCGATCAGGCCAGATTCGACGTCATCGACTCGGCACGCGGCAATCATTCGGCAGTATATCAGGCCCTAACGTCAGTTCCTCAAAGCGGCCGGAAGCCAGAGCGCGAGCTGCGGGAAAAGCAGAACAAGACCAAGACCGATCATTTGCAGGACCATGAACTGCATCATGCCGGCATAGATATCGCTGAGCTTCCATTCCGGCACAACGCCCTTGAGAAAATAGGCCGATAAGGCCACAGGCGGCGAGAGCCAGGCCGTTTGCAGACACACCGCGACCAGCGTGCAGAACCAGATCAGGTCGATGCCGAGTTTCTGTACCAGCGGGAGCAGGATCGGCACCACGATCAGCACAATCGGAACCCATTCGAGCGGCCAGCCAAGCACGAAGATCACGATCAGGATCAGGATGAGCATGATCATCGGCGGGAACGGAAGATTGAGAAGCCCTTCAGCGATCATGTTGGCCGATCCCAGCCGGGAGAATACCGCGCCGAAATAATTGGAAGCCGCGACCAGCAGCAAAATCATGCACGACACTTCAAGTGTCGCGTAAACCGAATTTTTGAGCTTCTGCCAGCTTATCGTGCGGGAGACCACCGTCATCATAAGGACCACGAAGGCGCCGCATGCGCCCGCGTCGGTCGGCGTCGCTATGCCCATCAGGATGACGCCAAGCGTTGCAAGGATGACGATGATGACCGGCACCACGCCGAGGGCAAGTTCCTTGAGCACCGCAGCCGTCGAGGCCATCCGCTCGTCCTCCCTGAGCGGCGGGCCGACGGCAGGATCGATGTAGCTACGCCCGAGACAATAGACGATGTAGAGGCCCGACAGCACGAGGCCCGGAAAGACCGCGGCCGCGAACAGATCGGTCGTCGGCACGCCGACCACCGGGCCCATCACGATCAACATCACCGACGGCGGAATGAGAATGCCCAGCGTGCCTCCCGCCGTGATCGCTCCGGCAGACAGCCGCACGTCGTAGCCGCTCCGGGTCATGCTCGGCGCCGCCATGACGCCAAGCAACGTCACCGAGGACCCGACAATGCCGGTGGCGGCGGCAAATATTGTCGCGGTAATGAGAACGGCGAGGTAGAGCGAGCCTCTCACATTGGCGAGCAGTTGCTGGATCCCGCGGAACAGGCGCTCCATGAGCCCCGACTGCTCCAGAAGGAATCCCATGAACAGGAAAAAAGGGACGGACGCGAGCGAGGTCTCCTTCATGACCGCAAAGAACTGGATGGTCATGAGATGCAGCGCGATAGGCCCGAGCGCGAGGTGACCGACCCCCAGCGCGATCGCCATCAGCGTGAATGCGATCGGAAAGCCGATGAATATGGCTCCGAACAGGAGCACCAGCGATACAATGCCGATCCACTCTTCAGACATCGGCGATCATCCGCTGCGGCGTCAACGACGGGGCCCGCAGCCACTCGCCCGTCATTGCGGCGTGCAACGAACGCAGGAACTCGGCGACACCCTGCAGCAGCAGAAGGATGCAGGTCACCGGCATTGTGAATTTCAGCGGATAGATGATCGGCATCCACGGGCTCGATACGACCCTTTCCCCGCGCATGAACGACAGCCAGAAATAGTCCCAGGTCACATATAGAAGAGCGATCAAGGGCGGGAAGAAGAAAACGAGATAGCAAACGGTATCGACCAGTCCCTGGCGGCGTGGCGACCATTGCCCGTAAAGATTGTCGGTGCGGATATGTTTTCCGCGCAGCAGCGTGTAAGCGGACCCGAGCATGAAGAACGAGCCGTAGAGCATGTAGGTCATGTCGTAGGCCCAGATGGTCGGCGCGTTGAAGAAGTAGCGCGCAACCACCTCCCACACGAGACTCATGACCATCGGAATGATGAGCCAGGCGACGATGCGGCCCGACCACAGGCTGATCCGGTCCAGAAAGTTAACGGCGCGCACGAGACCAGGCGATGCCTGCGTCGTCATCAAATGGCCCCCGCGTCTATCCGAAGAAATACGGAAGCCCGCGGACGCGGGCTTCCGGAGGTGAGTTACTTTTTGAGTGCCGAGTTGCCCAGCTCGGAATAAAGATCAAGAATTTTCGTCCAGTACGGCACGACCGTCTTGGCAAACTCGCGCTGACTGTCGAGCACCTCCTTGAAGAACGGGTCCTTCGCGGCATAGCGGTCGAGCACGATATTCGTTGCCTTGACAAACTCCGGATAGAACTCTTTCGGCGTGTCGAGAATCTGCACGCCGTGTTTTTCGCGCAGCTCAACGATGGCCTGCGCATTGCGATAGACGTTGAAGGAGTATGTCTCGATCATCGATGCAAGCGCCGCACCTTTGAGAATTTCCTTCACGTCCGCCGGCTGCTTGTCCCACCAGGCCTTGTTGAACAGCACCTCGCCGATATCGGTCGACTGGTGCAGACCCTGCAGGTAGTAGTTCTTCCAGACTGTGTGCAAGCCGAGATTGCGGTCGTCAGCCGGGCCGATCCATTCCGCGGCGTCGATTGTGCCGCGCTGCGCGGCCGGCACGATTTCGCCGCCCGGCAGCGCCACGGCGGAGATGCCCATCTCCTTGAAGATCTCGCCCGTAATTCCAGGCGGCGAGCGGTACTTCATGGTCTTGAAATCGGCGACGTCCTTGATCGGCCGTTTGAACCAGCCGAGCGGGTCCGGCCCCATCGGCTGCACCATCAATGGCACGACGTTGACCTTAAGGATGTCGGCGTAGAACCGCTCGTACAACTTGTTGCCGCCGCCTTCCA
>JBEVEP010000229.1:0-3941 GCA_040512755.1 Mesorhizobium sp. | reverse complement strand
GTAGGTCATCGACCCCGTGACGACATCCTCGATGGTGTTGCGCGACAGGCCGAAGCAGCCGGCCGCTTCGCGGATGGCCACAAAGATCGTCCGGGACGGATCGGCCGCCGCAACGCGCGCTTCCGCCAGCCGGTCGAAAAGGGCGTTCGAGGCGGTGCTGCTCTGTTTGCCGGCACGGTCCATCAACTCGCTCACCGTCATGCCGTCCAGCACGCTGATGCGAAGATCGGGGAACCAGCGCCTTGGGGCTATCTGAGGCGGCGTCAGCGACATCGGCAAATTGCGAGCGCCGCCGATGACGATCGGCACGATCTTGGCGTCCGCCTTCATCGCTATCCGGGCCACCGCGCGAAAAAGCCGGAACGTTTTCGTGTCCGGCTCCACGGTGTCGGGGAGATAGACGGCCAGACGCCCTTTGCCCCGCAGGTGCCGAACGAGCCGCCGGCTGACGAAGACATGCTCGGCATTGAAGGCGATCGTGCGGGCAAGTTCCCGCCACGGTTCCAACCAGACAGATTTGGCCGAATCTTCATCAAGTATGTGCAGCGTTTGCTCCGGCAGCAGGGCCAGCATCAGCGCGGGATCGAGCTTCGAGTGATGCGAGATGGCGTAGATGACCGGAGCCTCTGCATCCCGGGCCAGCCCGATTCGCTCGTCTCCAATGCGCCAGATGAGCTTCAAGGGCGCGTAGAGCAGCGCTTGCGTGAAGTTCATGCCGATCTGCATCTTGAGGACAGCAGCGACAGCAAGCAGCGCTACGGCGACCGTAAGGAGCAATACGCCGGCCAGTATCACGCAGCACCTCCCAGTCTGTCTTCCGCGCGCGCGTCTCTGAAGGTCCGCTTGCATTTAAGGGTAGCGGAAGCGCCACGAACGTCAATTGGCGACCGCAGGCTCTTGGAGGCCTTTCTGATCTGCCCCAAACAGCTGGCGCCGTCCGCCCCGTCTTTGTTCAAATATCCTGTTTACGGATGCGTTCGGTCGCAAGGATCAGAAGACCGGCGCTGAGGATGAGAGCGGCGCCCATAAAGACTTCCTGCCGCGGGATGTCGCCCCAGATCATAAAACCGAGAACGAACGACCAGATCAGCGACGTATACTCGAACGGCGAAATCACCGATACCGGCGCCCGTTTCATGCCTTCGAACAGCGTGAACTGGGCCATCCCTCCTACCGCCCCCACACCGGCCAGCAATAGGACATCTACCGCTCCCGGCGCTTGCCAGAACCAGATCATGGGGAGTGCGGACACGATTAGGAAAAAGCCATTGTTGAGAACAAGTTGCACCAACGTTCTCTCCTTGAGCGCGATCTTGCGCAAGAGCACGATCGACAGCGCCCAGAAGAATGCCGCAGCCAGTCCGAGCAGCACCGGCAGCGACAGGCCGAGCTCAGTCGGATTGCAGGCAATGTAGACGCCCGCAAAACCGATGAAGACTGCTGCCCAGCGCGCCAGCGGCACTTCTTCGCCAAGCAGCGGAATGGAGAGCACGGTGACGATGACCGGCGCGGCGAAATAGATGGTTGTTATTTCGGCAAGCTGCAGGTGTGCGATGGCCGTGTAAAAGCAGATCCACGCCGACAGGAGCAGCGTGGACCTGAGGATCATCTGCCCGATAATCGGGGAGTGGATTGTTTGTTCGATGAGAGGCCGCCCGCCGATGGCGACGCAAACCGTCAGAATGGTCACGCTGCGCCAGAAGAGAATCTGCCAGACGGAAAAGCCCGCGACCAGCAGCTTGATCGACGCGTCCTGAACCGAAAACATGAGATAGGCGAAACTCGTCAGCAGGATGCCGGCAAAGACCCGGTCGCGCGTGTCGGGAGCGCCAATGTCGGCCATCGTTTGCGCCTGTCTCTCCAATAATCGGCTGGCCGCAGCTTGGCGAAGCCTGGCGCAACTCTGCCGACGGCCTCACGCTACACCAGGCCGATGACGGACGGCGCTACTCCAATGATGGTGGAATGTGAGGCCAGACGAACCGGGAACGTGATCGAAAATCCGGCGGAACCGGCGCGCCAATCCCAATCCTCCAATTCGCTGTCATGATCGGTGCTTCCGTGCCCAAACTGGAGCGATCATGGGGGCGGAGGACCACTTTGGATAAGAATCGGGGCCAAAATTCACGATGCCCTTCTAACGCATTGATAAGCAGCAAGCTTTTCGTTTGCGGAAGAAAATTGAGAACGGAATCTGTCCACGTGATGCTTTTGACCGCCGGCCCTTGTGGCCGGCGGTGCGCACCGCGCGAAACGGTCAGTTCGCGGCCGCGAAGCAGTAGAAGAGGCCGTCGCCGCCCGTACCGCGAAGCGCTTCCTGGCTGCACCCGCCGCGTGTCGGATGGGATGAGTTCCAGGACTTGGCGGGAGGCGAATCATCAAGGCCCATGCGGTCGTGGTGGCCAACGATCGCCGCGCCGTCGGCGCCGCTGCTCGTCCAGTTCTCGCAGGTCTGCGGAGCGGCAGTGCCATCTGGCATCGAGCCGGTGAGGATGTCGTGCCGGTTGGGCTGGTCGCCACGCCCGTTGACTGTATTGCCTTTTTCGTCGAGCGCTGTCTGCTTTGTTATGTTGTTGGAATCGCTATGGAGTGAGGCAACATCGTCGGCGATTTTCTCGCCCTTGGCGTTGAACCACGGTCCACCGCCGATTCGGTCCTTCGCGTTGACTTCGTTGGTGGAGAGATAAGCGCGCCACGTCTTCGGACCGGTCACCCCGGCGGCCTCGGCCAACTTCAGGCAATACGCATCAGCGCCTTCGAGGCCGCCCAGATTGGCGCCATCGCCGGGTCCCACACTCGTGACGAAAAAGCTCATAGTGGTGTCCTGGGCTCCGGCGGCAAGCGTTCCTGCTGCGAGTATCGCCGCCATCAGTGTCGTCACGCGTTTCATTGGCTTCCTCCCGTTGCGCGCCCCCATCGCTTCAAGGGTAGGGCGCAGAACAGTCGCGGGCGAGTCACGACTGCGTGTGACCCCGGTCCTCAGGCTGGCGTGGCGCCCTCGATGGTGTAGCGTTTTGCGAGGCCCGCAATTATGCGAAAACAAAGCGATTACGCGTATCCTTACGCAGGCGCAGAATGTTGATCGGAGGATATGATGGACGCGGCAGGACTGAAGGCAATGCAGGCGCCTCTCAAGGAGGCGTATCGGAACGAAGCGGGCAAAGCTCTGATCACGTTGCGCGCAAAAGGATCCGTGGATGACCAGAAGATCGCCTGCAAGGTCGAGACGGGCAGGGCGATCGCCGAGGCCGGACTTCATCCCGCGACGGGTGGTACGGGCATGGAACTGTGCTCCGGCGACATGCTGCTCGAGGCGCTTGTGGCGTGTGCCGGCGTCACGATGAAAGCGGTCGCAACCGCCCTGGAGTTCCGACTGAAAGGCGCGACGATCACCGCGGAAGGTGATCTGGACTTTCGCGGCACGCTTGGGGTCGCGAAGGACGCACCGGTGGGCTTCCGTGCGATCAGGTTGTCGTTGAATGTCGAGACCGACGAGCCGCAGGATCGCATCGACGCGCTGTTGAAGCTGACCGAACGCTATTGCGTCGTGTTCCAGACGCTCAATGTGCGCCCGGACCTTTCGGCGCACATGCACGCTGAGAGGCCCGTCGCCCAGCTATGATGCGTAGCATCAGACAGAAATGTGCAAAGGGGCTTCCGGCTGAATCCGGTGGGAAAACAAATATTTAGAGCGGTTTACCGATTCCGCTAAGACGGAACCGCGCTACACGCAATTGAGGTTCGGGCCGAAACTTTAGTCCGGACGCTGATATGTCAGGAACCGCCCCTGTGGGACATCGAAGAGCAAGCCGGTTTCCGCGAGCAAGGGGCTCACAAGCGGTACGATTTTCGACGCTACCTCTGCGGGCGTGGGAAGCGTGGCGGGGTTCTCACCGGGAAAAGCCTGTGCGCGCATAGCCGTTCGCGTGCGGCCCGGGTTC
>JBEVEP010000208.1:0-2958 GCA_040512755.1 Mesorhizobium sp. | reverse complement strand
AAGTCGTCCGGAAGCTTTCCGGCTCGCACGAGATTGTAGAGCGCTGGCACAACGAGACGCTTGGTCAGATCGCCGCCAGCGCCGAAAATCGTCAGGGTGGCGGGCGGCGCAGGGTGGCCGGGAAGCGTCGTTGGCGCGGTCACCCCGGCTTCCGGCGCGATCGTCGTCGCCGCACTCATTCCGCGACCCGGCAGCGTTTATCGAGCCGCTGTGGCGGACGGGTGATGGCTCGTTTGCCCTCTCGGTCCATGTCGGCTCTCCCGACCGCCCGTTCCGACTAAACGCGCTCGGCCGCGACTTCGTTCAATATTCCCGACCCGGCTCCGCCGACCCAGGTAGCGCTGTGCCGGCAATTCCCGTCAGAAATCGTGCCGCATAGCCTGGCGCTGAAGACGCTGCCGTAGGCGGCTGGCTTGGCCGCGCTATCACGTGTTGAAGAACATCCTACGCCGTGCACCCTGGCATGTGATGGAGCGACCGTGCTCGGTGACGAGGCGGGAACCCAATCGGTCCCTCAGCGACCGACGCCCAAAAGCCTCGCTGTCGACGCAATGTAGATGTTAGGACCATTCGCATCGGTTAGCCACCGTAATCAAATCGTCTCGATTAACGCTAATGGCGCTTGCCCAACCGTCGAGCCGCCGAATCCGCGGTGATTGAAGCTTTGGCTCAGAGGCGTTTCCGCCTTCGGGTTCGCCTACGGCCACCGAGCGCTGGAGCTTGGGCCGGCTGGATCAGATCGGAGGTAGTCCTCAGCTTCGCGGCCTTGGACGCCAGCTCGCAGCTCTCGACCAGCTTGGGGTCTCCCTTGATCACCTCAAACGCCGTCTGCTCGCCCTCGCGCCAGAAGCGGATGTCGAGCTTGTTCTTGCCGACACGAAGATCGCACACCGTCAGGTCAGGCAGCCATGCCGGAAGGGAGGGGTCGACATACAGCTTGTTGCGCGGCGCATCCGGCAGGAATCCCAATAAGGCCTGTGTCAGCATGAAGACTGAGCCGGCCGCCCACGCTCGGGGCACGTTCGCGCCGATATATTGCACCGGGAAATTCGTCTCGTCGCGCTCGGACGCAGTGTAAAGTTCAGGCAGCTGGTTAAGTTGGAAGTGGCTCGCCGCCACGCTAACGTCGTGCGCGACCCGCGCCGCTTCCGCACCAAAGCCATAGAATTTGAAGCCCATGGCGATGATGGCGTTGTCGTGCGGCCAGACCGAGCCGGTCTGATAGTTGTACGGGTTGAACGCCGGGTGATTGGCGGACAGCGTGCGAATGCCCCATCCCGTCCACATGTCCGGCGCCATCAGGCGGTCCACCACCCGCTTTGCGCGCTCGGGGGGCACGATGCCGGACCATAGGCAATGCCCGGCATTGGATGCGATGGTCAAAACCTTGTTCTTGTCGCCATCGAGCGCATAGGCATAGAACCCGAGTTCCTCGTCCCAGAAGGCTTCGTTGAACCGCGCGAACAGGACAGCGGCCTTGGCGCGCAACTCCTGCGCACGCTCAGGCTTGCCGAGCGCATCGAAAACCTCCGCCATGCGGACCCAAGCATTGTAAACGTAGCCCTGAAGCTCGCAGAGCGCCTTCGGCCCCTTCACCAGCGAGCCGTCAGGATACATGACCGAATCGCCGGAATCCTTCCAACCCATGTTCTCGTAGCCAGCCGAAGACCGCGTCTGATACTCCTGAAATCCATCGCCGTCGCGATCGCCGTATTTGTCGATCCAGGCGAGGCAGCCTTCTGCCGTCTGCAGATGCTGTTCCAGCAGCTCTTTGTCGCCGGTCGCGCGCCAAGCAGCGTGCAGGGTTATCAGATAAAGCGGCGTGGCATCCGCTGTGCCGTAATAGGGTGTGTGCGGGATCAGCTTGAAATGCGCAAGCTCGCCGTAGCGCATTTCGTGGAGGATCTTGCCCGGTTCGGCATCGCGGTAAGGATCGTCCTCCTTGGCTTGATGCGAGCCCAGAATCTCCAACGCCCCGCGGGCGAATTCCGGATAGATCAGGATATTCTGCAGCGAAACGATCAGGCTATCGCGGCCGAACGGAGCGACGAACCACGGCAGTCCGGCAGCAGGTAGGAAGACCACTTGGTCCGTGCCCTTGATCGGCAAACGGAGCGCGGCCATGTCTTCCAGCGCTTGGTGAAAGAGACGGTAGAATTCTTCGTTGCTGGTCTCAATCTTGACCACTGTCTTCAACCATTCCGCCATCGTCTCGGAATGGCGGGACATGTAACTCTTCCCAACACAATCGTGCGGCGCGCGGAAGTGTTGCTCGCTATCCTCGAGCGCGTAGAGCAAGCAGGCGTGCCAAGACTCGCTTGGCGCAAGCGCGACCTCGAAGCTGAGCCGCCCATTGGCGGAAACAGCCTTGCCCGGTGCGCGCGACACAGAGGTTGTTACTGCACGGTGAAAATCCCGGTTCGAATACGCCGTGCGAACCCGTTGCCGTCGCTCCGACCATTCAGTGGTGATCTGGCCGCGGCGTACGATATGGCCCGACTTCACCTCGAAGATGTCGGCAAAGTCGCATCGAAAGGCGACCTCGAGCTGAAAACGCACGGGCTTCATGCTGTTGTTGGTGATGTCGAGATCTTCGTGCAAGCCGCCGCTGATCCATCGACTGATCGTGAGGCCGAGAGTGCGCGCGGCAATCGTGCCGTCTTCGGTGAGGATGGGCGTGTTGGTGAGGAAGATGCGTGCAGCGTAGTAGCTGACGGGACCGCCGTTCAGCAGCTGCCATGGTTCGCCGTTGGCGTAAATCGCCCAGTTGCTGATGATCCGCGTGTCGAGAAAGTACAGGCCCTTCTCGCTCGGGCAGGTGATCTGCCCATCCGGCTCGGTGACGAGCACCGTCTGGCCCTGGTGGATGGCAATCTGGGGCGGACCAACGTGTACCTTGAACGACATGTGTGCGCCTCATGGTTGTGCGCAGGGTAGGTCACCGCCGACGGCGCGGCT
>JBEVEP010000199.1:0-11352 GCA_040512755.1 Mesorhizobium sp. | reverse complement strand
AATTTTCATCCGAGGCCCGGGCCCGCTTCGCGGCTCCCCCGCACCGGCAGAGGCCACCGCGGGGGCCCCGACGATCGGGCAAGACCACCGGCGGGGCGCTGGGAAGGCGCCATACATTTACTTTACGAGGTGCTGACCCAGCGCCCCGCTTCCCGACTGCTCCCGACAGGGAGCGTTCTTTGACAATGGCCAGACGCGAAAGCGGGCGTGGCAACGGGGAAGAATGTGCACAGTGCTCGCCTCACCTGTCATCAACCGAGTGGTAATTGACCTGGACTCACTGCCGTGCAACCGGTCTGCAGCGCATCGATAGCCTCGGAATGCAAAAAGATGTTTCTTCCGGGCAAGCCCATATCCTGTGATTGATTCCATTGCTCTCTGCTGTTCTTTTCGGTATGTGCCCAAAAACGTATTCGAGAGGGAATCGTAATGGCTGATCACACTCCGACCGGCCCCGTCGAATTGGGCGGGAAGATGGACTATCCCGAACACCAGAAGACGTATTCCCTGTTCATATCTCTAACGAAATACGGCGCGCTCGTCTGCGCCGCTCTTCTCATTGCCATGGCCTTCGGATTCTTCACGACGGCCGGTTTCTTTTCGGGTCTCATCCTGTTTATCGTTATTTGCGCTGTCGGAGCCTATCTGCTCCGCGGAGTGCCGGCGCACATCACCTGAGCCATTTCCCGCGGACGCTGACTCTCCGCGTCCGCTCAACGTTCCAGGCGAAAGGATCGCGCGGTGGGACAGACAGTTTTCGTGCCGAAGGAAGTGGACGCGAATGAGCCGCGTGTGGCGGCATCGCCGGACACTGTCAAACGACTGGCCGCGCTTGGCTTCGACCTGATCGTCGAGGCAGGCGCAGGTACGCGTTCCCGCATCATCGACGACGAGTTCGCCAAGGCTGGGGCCTCGATCGGCAAGGCAAGCGATGCGGCGAAGGCGGATGTCGTTCTCAAGGTGCGGCGCCCGACGGAATCGGAATTGAAGAGCTACAAAAAAGGCGCTGCCGTCATTGCCACCATGGACCCGTATGGGAATGAACCCTCCGTACAGGCGATGGCCGCTGCCGGAGTCACTGCCTTCTCCATGGAATTGATGCCCCGCATCACGCGTGCGCAGTCGATGGACATTCTTTCGTCGCAGGCCAATCTCGCCGGCTATCAGGCGGTGATCGACGGGGCGGCGGAATATGACCGCGCGCTGCCGATGATGATGACCGCGGCGGGCACGGTTCCTGCGGCCAAGGTTTTTGTCATGGGCGCGGGTGTTGCCGGTCTCCAGGCGATCGCGACAGCGCGGCGGCTCGGTGCGGCAGTCACTGCGACCGATGTGCGTCCGGCCGCCAAGGAGCAGGTGGCCTCGCTCGGCGGCAAATTCGTCGCGGTCGAGGACGAGGAGTTCAAGGCGGCGGAGACTGCCGGCGGCTACGCGAAGGAGATGTCCAAAGAGTATCAGGCCAAGCAAGCCGCGCTTGTCGCCGATCACATCGCCAAGCAGGATATCGTCATCACAACAGCGCTCATCCCCGGCCGGCCGGCCCCGAAGCTGGTTTCCGCCGCCATGGTCAAGTCGATGAGGCCAGGTTCGGTGATCGTTGACCTGGCGGTCGAGCGCGGCGGTAATGTGGAAGGCGCGGTTCCGGGCAAAGTAGTGACCACTGATAGTGGCGTGACCATTGTCGGACACCTCAACGTTCCGGGGCGTGTCGCTGCATCGGCATCGCTGCTCTATGCCAAGAACCTCTTCGCCTTCCTGGAAACGATGGTTGACAAGGCGACCAAGTCGCTGTCGATCAATCGCGAGGATGAACTGGTGAAAGCGACGATGCTGACAGACGGTGGCAAGGTCGTGCATCCGAATTTCACCCCGGCGTCGGCCGCGCCAGCAAAGAATGTCGAAGCGGTGGAGCCCGCGCCGCCCAAACCGGTCAAGAAGGCCGCCGCTGGCGCAGCGCCAGTCGCTGGTCCTGTTGAGGAAGGGCAGGCCAAGCCTGCCGCCAAAAAGCCTACCGCCAAGAAATCCAAGGGAGATGCGTGATGGAAAAGACCGCTCTCGAACAGGCGCTGGATCAACTCGAGCAGGCCGTGGCAGGCGTGCGACTGGCCTTTACGGACCTCGAAAAAGCTGAGGGAGTGGCTGGCGCCGCAGGCGACGCCGCCCACGCGCTATCCGGCGGCGCGATCGATCCCTTCGTTTTCCGTTTCGCGATCTTCGTGCTGGCGATCTTCGTTGGCTACTACGTCGTCTGGTCGGTCACTCCAGCGCTGCACACGCCGCTGATGGCTGTCACAAACGCGATTTCCTCGGTGATCGTGGTCGGCGCGCTGCTTGCGGTCGGCATCTCGGCAAGCGGGCTTGCGACGGGCTTCGGCTTCATCGCGCTCGTCCTCGCCTCGGTCAACATTTTCGGCGGCTTCCTCGTCACACAGCGCATGCTCGCGATGTACAAGAAGAAAGAGAAGTGAGATGAACGCGAACTTCGCCTCCTTCCTCTATCTCGTCTCCGGCATCCTGTTCATTCTGGCTCTGCGCGGCCTCTCACATCCGACGACCAGCCGGCAGGGCAACATCTACGGCATGATCGGCATGGGCATCGCGATCGTGACGACGCTCGCGCTGGCGACCCCAAACCCAAGCGGCTTCGGTCTGATCCTGATCGGACTGGCGGTCGGCGGCAGTGTCGGCGCGGTGACTGCGCGGCGTATCGCCATGACGTCGATGCCGCAGCTCGTCGCCGCCTTCCATAGCCTCGTCGGTTTTGCCGCGGTGATGGTTGCCGCGGCAGCGATGTACGCGCCGGAAAGTTTCGGCATTGGCACAGTCAATGACATTCATTCGCAGGCGCTGGTCGAAATGTCGCTCGGCGTCGCCATAGGCGCGATCACCTTCACTGGATCGGTGATTGCATTTCTGAAGCTCGACGGACGAATGTCCGGCAAGCCGATCCTGTTGCCGATGCGCCATTTTGTGAACGCTGCACTGGCGATCGCGCTTGTGGTTCTCATCGTTCTTCTGGTGACGACTGAAAGCACGTTCGTGTTTTGGCTGATCGTGGCGTTGTCGCTGTTGCTCGGCGTTCTGATCATCATTCCGATCGGCGGGGCGGATATGCCTGTCGTCGTGTCGATGCTGAATTCCTATTCCGGCTGGGCTGCGGCCGGCATCGGCTTCACCCTCGGCAATCTGGCGCTGATCATCACGGGCGCGCTTGTTGGGTCTTCCGGCGCGATCCTTTCATACATCATGTGCAAGGGCATGAACCGCTCCTTCATCTCCGTTATCCTCGGTGGCTTCGGCGGTGAGACCGTGGCCGCAAGCGATGACGGCGTCGAGCGGACGGTCAAGCAAGGTTCGGCCGACGATGCGGCCTACCTGATGGCAAATGCACAGAAGGTGATCATTGTGCCGGGCTACGGCATGGCTGTCGCTCAGGCTCAGCACGCGCTGCGCGAAATGGCGGACAAACTCAAGGCCAACGGGGTCGAGGTCAAATACGCGATCCATCCGGTCGCCGGCCGCATGCCGGGCCATATGAACGTGCTTCTGGCCGAAGCCAATGTGCCGTACGACGAGGTCTTCGAACTTGAGGATATCAATTCCGAATTTTCGCAGGCCGACGTGGCCTATGTCATCGGCGCAAATGATGTGACCAACCCGTCAGCCCGCGACGACAAGTCTTCGCCGATCTATGGCATGCCTATTTTGGATGTCGACAAGGCGCGCACCTGCCTGTTCGTCAAGCGTTCGCTCGGGTCGGGCTATGCCGGCATAGACAACACGCTTTTCTACAAGGATGGGACGATGATGCTGCTCGGCGACGCAAAAAAGATGACCGAGGAAATCGTCAAGGCGATGGATCATTGATCTGGGCGACCTCGCCTATGCAAGAAAAGCCCGGCAATGCCGGGCTTTTCTTTAAGTCTCCTGGGGTCGCGCGGTGAGGATGCGGGATACTGCGAGCGCTCGGAATCAGCCCGCCGGGTTTGGCATCCGAAGCTGGAACTGACTGACGCCGACCGCCAGATTTAGGCCAGTCTGGGCCTGAATGCTGACCGGCTGCAGGGTGAAAGTGCGCTCTGATCCACCGACCAGCACATTCGCACCTGCGCCGATGGCGGCGGTGGCTTCGGCGCTGGCTCCGACATAATTGCCAGCGAGGGCGCCCGGCGCGTAGATATCGGCGTTCGGGGCGAGCACCAGCCACTGCATCAGCGTCTTTTCCGTCACGCCGACATCCAATCCAAATTTGTTGACTTTGCCTACATAGACTTCCGGAGCGAGAGCTTTTGAGCTGGGCCTGAATGTGCAGTTCAGATCCTTACTTGACCCGATGATGAAGCCCGCTCCGCCTTGGATCGAACATTCCAGCATGCCGACTGCGATGCCTTCGCGGGTCATCGCAGGCATGGCGAGAAGCGACAGGGCGGCAGCTCCGGCAAAAGCAATCTTTCTCATTGCAGTTCCTCCTGAGAGTCGTCGGGGGATAACTGCCTTCCGGCAACAAGGTTCCGGACGACGAAGGTCAGGCACTGGACTGCGACATTTGGGCGAAACGACTGCCTGCTTCGGATCGATTTACCGTTTCCAGCCATACATTGGACGGTGGATTGGCGAAACTGGCCGCTACGCACCACTTCGCAATGTTCACGTCACGCTCGCGCCGCGGCGTCGTTTACAAAGAGCGCGGGCACTCTACACGCTGGAAACGTCGTGCCATTTCCGGGACGGAAAAGCGGGGTCAGGCTCCGCGTGTGCGGGCCAAGCCCTCCACCGCCGGCTGGTAGTTGGGGTCAAGCTGCGCTGCGCGCGCATAGGACTTGGCGGCCTTGGCCTTCTCGCCCCGGCGCTCGTAGATCAAAGCCTGGTTCGCCCAGCTTTCCGCCACGCGATCATTGAGCTTGATCGCCATATTGAAGTCGGCGAAGGCATTCTCCTCGTCGTTCTGCGCGATATAGGAGAGTCCCCGGCCGTTATATGGTTCCGCGGAGTCGGGAGAGAGAGAGATTGCAGTCGAGAAATCCTCGATAGCATAGGCATGCTGGCCCTGCTGTTGATAGATCAGACCACGATTGTGGTATGCCCGCGGGTCAGTCGTATCGAGCTGGATCGCCTTCTGGAAATCGTTGAAAGCTTCCTGGGTTCGGCCCGCCTTGCGGTAAAGGTTGCCGCGGCCGATATAGGCGGCGTCGTAGTTGGGGTTCAGCTGAATGGCGCGGTTATAGTCATTGAGCGCACTCGCTTGATCACCGACATAGCGATGGATGAGAGCCCGATTGGAATAGGCTTGGTAGAAGTTCGGGTTGATCTCGATCGCCCTGTCGAAATCCCTCATCGCCTCGCGATATTTGCCGGCGCGGCCATAGGCTGAGCCGCGAATATTGTAGGCTTCCGGATCGCTCGAATTGCGTTCGATCACCGAGGTGAGGGAGGCGATGTTTTCGTTCGATCCCTGAGCTGTGTCGATCGTAGTGATTTCACCGGCCGGTCCCGACTGACACGCTGCAAGGGGCAGGGTCGCAAGAACAAGCAAAACGAACGCACTGTGTCGCCAGCCGAGTCTCGGGGCGTTCGTGATATCGCGCATGCCGATCATCCCTCTCCTCTGCCCGCCTATGCGCCTTCCTAAGCAGTTTCTCTGCCTCGGAAGGAAACTGCGTCCTGGTTCGCATTCAGAACGGCGGACACCATCGGAGTTGCCGCTCCGTAGCTATGTGAGCATCGAATCCAGCTTGCCGGTGCTCACACTTCGAGTTCCGGCCGCGAAACGGTCGAAACAAAAAGGTGGCGGCGATTCGTTCATCGCCCCACCTCTGCACTAATCCCTGAAAAAGGACAAAAACTAGGCGATCAGCGTGCTGGCCGTGCCGGAGCAGGCTTTGCGCCTGGAAGCAGGCCTTCACGCTGTGCACGCTTGCGCGCCAGCTTGCGGGCGCGGCGAACGGCTTCCGCCTTCTCGCGGGCGCGCTTCTCGGAAGGCTTCTCGTAGTGTCCGCGCATCTTCATTTCGCGGAAAATGCCTTCGCGCTGCATCTTTTTCTTCAGCGCGCGAAGCGCCTGATCAACATTGTTGTCGCGGACGAGTACCTGCACGTGTGATCCTGTCTTTCGGTTATTAATCAAGAGGCAAGCGGCAATACCCTCATGCCTCCGCAGTGGCTGGCCACCACGAATTGTGGCGGCTGATAGCAGAATCGGTTTCTGTTGTCTACCCGCAAGCGGAGGCCGACGCTTCTTTCGCCTTCAGGGCCGAAAATCGCAAGGCATAAGCCGCGCGGAAAGGACGCCACAGCCAAGCTGACCGTCGATATGGCGGGTCTCCGAGAGGATGCACGCTGGATCTTGCACATGCCGATCCGGCGCAAAGCGGCAATCGCCGTCGCAAACAGCGCAAAGCTGGCAGCGGCTATTCGCTAGTGATACACGTCGCCCCGAACCGGGGCCGAAGGCCGGTTCAGGCGTTGCGAGGCTTGGAAACATGCGGAAATATTCGGTCTTTGCCATAGCCCGGGAGGCCATGCGCGGCCACAAGGGGTGGGAAGAGCAGTGGGCGTCTCCTGATCCCAGGAACGAGTATGACGTCGTCATCGTGGGCGCTGGCGGGCACGGACTTGCCACGGCCTACTACCTTGCAAAGGAGCACGGCATCACCAATGTCGCTGTGCTTGAAAAGGGCTGGCTGGGCGGCGGTAACACCGGCCGCAACACGACGATCATCCGTTCCAACTACCTCTACGACGAATCCGCCGGCATCTACGATCATGCGGTAAAACTTTGGGACGGGCTCAGCCAGGACCTCAACTACAATGTCATGTATTCGGCGCGCGGCGTCATGATGCTGGCGCACAGCGTCCATGACACACAGGTGCTCAAGCGGCACATCCATGCCAACCGGCTGAACGGCGTCGACAATGAATGGCTGACGCCAGAACAAGCGAAGGACTATTGTCCGCCGCTCAACATTTCCAAGACTGCGCGTTATCCGGTTGTGGGCGCGGCGCTACAGCGTCGCGGAGGCACGGCGCGCCACGACGCGGTCGCCTGGGGCTATGCACGGGCGGCGTCCGCGCGTGGTGTCCATATCATCCAGAATTGCGAGGTGACCGGCATCAAGCGCTCGCCGAACGGCCATGTGACGGGCGTCGAGACGACCCGCGGCTTCATCGGCGCCAAGAAGATCGGCGTCGTTGCAGCCGGCCATTCGTCAGTGATCATGCAGATGGCGGATGTGCGTATGCCGCTTGAAAGCTATCCGCTGCAGGCTCTCGTGTCGGAGCCGGTGAAGCCGGTATTCCCGTGCGTCGTAATGTCGAACACAGTGCATGCCTACATTTCCCAGTCGGACAAGGGCGAACTGGTGATCGGCGCCGGAACCGATCAGTACATCTCCTATTCGCAGACCGGTGGGCTACACATCCTGAACCACACGCTCGACGCGATATGCGAGATGTTTCCGATGTTCACGCGCATGAAGATGCTGCGTTCCTGGGGTGGCATCGTCGACGTGACGCCGGACCGTTCGCCGATCCTAGCCAAGACGCCGGTGCCGGGCCTCTACGTGAATTGCGGCTGGGGAACCGGCGGCTTCAAGGCGACCCCGGGTTCCGGCCATGTCTTTGCCCATACGATCGCCAACGACAATCCGCATCCGATCAACGCGCCTTTCACCATCGAGCGCTTCCGCACTGGCCGTCTGATCGACGAGGCGGCGGCGGCGGCCGTCGCGCACTAGTTCTGCAAGGGGAAATCATGCTTCTCATCCGCTGTCCTTATTGCGAGGAAGAGCGTCCGGAACTCGAATTCCGCAATGCAGGCGAAGCACACATTGCGCGCCCGGCTGACATCGCCAACGAAACCGATGAGGAGTTCGAGAAGTTCTTCTTCATTCGCTCGAACCCAAAGGGCATCATTTATGAGCGCTGGCGGCATATTCACGGATGCGCGCGCTTCTTCAATGCGGTGCGGGACACGGTCACCGACAAATTCATGATGACCTATAAGGCGGGCGAGCCGAAGCCTGAGATCGTTCGGGCGGCGAACGAAAGTGGCCCGGCGGCCTGGGCGAACCGGCCACCGGATCAGCTCAATGTGCAGAAAGCTGCCGCAAGACGCTCCTCGCGGAAGAAGGGAGACGCCTGATGTCCGGCAGCTATCGTGTTTCCGGCGCTGGCCGCCTGACTCCGGCGAAAACCGTGCGGTTTACCTTCGACGGGCAGTCCTATTCGGGAGTAGCCGGCGACACCCTTGCCTCCGCGCTGCTTGCCAATGGCGTCCACCTCATCGGCCGTTCCTTCAAATATCACCGGCCGCGCGGAATTTTGTCAGCGGGCGCCGAGGAGCCGAACGCACTGGTGTCGATAGAGCGCGACGCAGCTCGCAAGACGCCGAATGTCCGGGCCACGGTGCAGGAGGTTTATGACGGGCTCATCGCAAAATCCCAGAATCGCTGGCCCTCGCTGACCTTCGATGTCGGAGCGGTCAACGAGCTAGCCTCGCCGATGTTTTCGGCTGGCTTCTACTACAAGACCTTCATGTGGCCGAAGGCTGCGTGGAAAAAGTTCTACGAGCCGAATATTCGCGCGGCGGCCGGGCTCGGCGTTGCTCCCGACCAACCGGATCCCGATCACTATTCCTCCCGTTTCGCGCATTGTGAGGTGCTGGTTCTGGGCGGTGGCGCTGCTGGTATCGCGGCTGCGCTCGCCGCGGCCGAGACGGGCGTGCGTGTCATTCTATGCGACGAACAGCCTGAGTTCGGCGGCGCCCTTCGCTTCGAGGCAGGCGCGAAAATCGATGGCGCCGATGGCTGGGCTTGGGCGCAGGATGCTGTGGCAAAGCTGGCGGCGATGGACAATGTCCGCGTGCTGCCGCGCACGACGGCTTTCGGCTACTACGCTCAGAATTTTGTCGGCCTCATCGAACGGGTGACCGACCACCTTGCAAGCCCGGGAACAAACCTGCCGCGCGAGCGGCTTTGGCAGGTGCGAGCCAAACGTGTCGTCATCGCGACGGGCGCCATCGAAAGGCACATGGTTTTTGCGGACAATGACCGCCCGGGCGTCATGCTGGCATCTGCGGCCCGCGCTTACCTAAGCCATTACGGCGTGGCGGTCGGAAGGAATGTCGGTATCTATACCGCCAACGATTCAGCCTACGCCGCTGCGATCGACCTGAAGAAAGCTGGCGTCAACGTTGCGGCAATCGTCGATATCCGTGACAATCCTGCCGATCCGGCAATTGATGAGGCGCGGGCCCTCGGCATAGAGATCAATCAGGGCTGCGCGGTGACCGGAGTGGGCGGCAAGCTGCGTGTTTCATCGATGACGATCCAGCCGAAGAATGGCGGAACGGCACGCACAATCCCCATCGATGCGTTGCTGATGTCGGCCGGGTGGACGCCTTCGGTTCATCTTTTCTCGCAGTCGCGCGGCAAGGTGGCGTTCGACGACTCCACCAGGCGTTTCCTGCCTGGCGTATACGCACAGGATTGCGCCTCGGCAGGCGCTTGCAACGGCACAGACGGGCTCGAAGCGACCGTTGCAGAGGCCATCGCCGCGGGAGAGCAGGCGGCGAAACAGGCTGGCGGCAAGGGTGGCAAGAGCGTGAAAGTGAAGGCCGTGACCACGGAAAACTGGTCTGGCGGCATGCTGGGTTCGGGGCCCGGGGCAGGTCCGGAGTCGACGGTGAAGGCCTTTGTCGATTTCCAGAACGACGTCACTGCCAAGGATATCCGTCTGGCCGTTCGCGAGGGGATGCGCTCCATCGAGCACGTCAAGCGTTTCACGACGACGGGCATGGCGACGGACCAGGGCAAGACGTCGAATATGCACGGACTGGCCATCGCCGCAGAGACGTTGGGGAATGACATCCCGCAAGTAGGGCTGACGACGTTCCGCGCGCCCTACACGCCGGTGACGTTCGGGTCCATCGTAAACCACGCGCGCGGAGCACTGTTCGATCCGACGCGAAGGACGGCGATTCACTCCTGGGCAGAAGCCCATGGCGCTGTGTTCGAAGATGTCGGGCAGTGGAAACGGGCCTGGTACTTCCCGCAACCCGGCGAGGACATGCATGCCGCGGTCAACCGTGAATGCGTGACTGTACGCAAAACTGCAGGGCTGTTCGACGCCTCCACCCTCGGCAAGATCGAGGTGGTCGGTCCGGATGCGGCGAAATTCATGGAACTGCTCTACACCAATCCGTGGGAGAAGCTTGAAGTAGGGCGCTGCCGCTATGGCATCATGTTGAGGGAAGACGGCTTTATCTATGACGATGGCGTAGTCGGTCGTATCGCAACCGACCGCTTTCATGTGACGACGACCACAGGCGGCGCGGCACGGGTCATGAATCATATGGAGGACTACCTCCAGACCGAATTCCCACATCTCAATGTCTGGCTCACATCGATCTCCGAACAGTGGGCTGTTGTTGCCGTGCAGGGGCCGAAATCGCGCGACATCATCGAGCCGCTGATCGAAGGGATCGACATCTCGGACGCGGCAATGCCGCATATGTCGGTGCGCGAAGGGAAGATTTGCGGCGTGCCGACGCGACTCTTCCGCATGTCGTTCAGCGGCGAGCGGGGCTTCGAGGTCAACGTGCCGGCTGACTATGGTCAGGCGGTGTGGGAGGCTCTCTGGGCGGAAGGCCAGAAGCACGATGCATGTGCGTACGGCACGGAGGCCATGCACGTCTTACGCGCCGAGAAGGGCTATATCCTCGTCGGCCAGGAAACGGACGGCACTATGACCCCGAACGACGCCGGCCTCGAGTGGGCGATTGGCAAGAAAAAGGTGGACTTCGTCGGCATCCGTGGCATGACGCGTCCCGACCTTGTCGCCAAGGGCAGAAAACAGTTGGTCGGCCTGAAGACGAAGGATCCGAATACCGTGCTTGAGGAAGGCGCGCAGGTCGTCGTCGATCCAAGTCAGCCGATCCCGATGAAGATGATCGGACACGTCACGTCGAGCTATTGGTCAGAGAATTGCGACCGTTCAATTGCGCTGGCTCTGGTGGTCGATGGGCGCAGCCGCATGGGCGAGACGCTCTTCGTGCCGATGCCGGACAAATCGGTCGAAGTGGAAGTCACCGGCACAGTGTTCTTCGACGAGAAGGGGGATCGGCTCAATGGCTAAGACTTCCGCAATCAGCTCAGCCGCGACCCGTTCCGCTGCATTGGCGGGGCGCAATGTGGGCGCTTCCGGCGTCGCCATCAATGTGCTGGCTCCGGCTGAGCGCATTTCCCTGCGTGCGCCAGCGGTGTCGATCCCCGCCCTTTCAAAGGCACTCGGCGTTCCCTTGCCGCAGAAGCCGAAAACATCTGCCCTGTCGAAAGGCAATGGGATTTTCGGTCCT
>JBEVEP010000198.1:0-12768 GCA_040512755.1 Mesorhizobium sp. | reverse complement strand
GCTTGGTCAGCGCAATGCCGTTAATGCCGTTTACGGCCACCGCCTGGCGCACCAGCACCGCATCGAACCAGCCGCAGCGGCGCTTGCGGCCAGTCACCGTTCCAAACTCATGACCGCGTTCGCCAAGGAACTGGCCGGTCTCATTGTCCTGTTCCGTCGGAAAGGGCCCCTCGCCGACGCGGGTCGTATAGGCTTTGGTGATGCCCAGCACATAGCCGATGGCGCCAGGTCCGACACCCGAGCCGGTGGCGGCCTGACCGGCAACGGTGTTTGACGACGTCACAAACGGATAGGTCCCCTGGTCGATATCGAGCAACGTGCCCTGTGCACCTTCGAACAGGATCCGCGCACCGGCGCGGCGCTTGTCGTCCAGGATTTTCCAGACGCGATCCATATAGGGAAGAATTTGATCCGCAACCGAGGTCAGTTCTTCCATGATGGCGTCATGCGACACTTCGGGATGGCCGAGCCCGCGCCGCAGCGCATTGTGGTGGGTCAGAAGCCGGTCCACTTTCGAGGGCAGCGTATCGAGGCTGGCAAGGTCCATGACGCGAACGGCGCGACGCCCGACCTTGTCCTCATAGGCTGGCCCGATGCCTCTGCGCGTGGTGCCGATCCTGGTTCCCGAGCTCGATGCCGCATCCTCGCGGAATCCATCGAGCTCGCGATGCAGCGAAAGGATAAGCGCGGTGTTCTCGGCGATCTTCAGCCGGTCCGGCGAAACATCCACGCCCTGCGCCTTCAGCTTGCCAACTTCCGCGACAAAGGCATGCGGGTCGAAAACAACGCCATTGCCGATCACCGACAACTTGCCGTCGCGCACGACGCCTGAAGGCAGCAGGGACAGCTTGTAGACCTTGCCGTCAACAACGAGCGTGTGGCCGGCATTGTGACCGCCCTGGAAGCGCACCACGACATCGGCGCGTTCCGAGAGCCAATCCACAATCTTGCCCTTGCCCTCGTCGCCCCACTGCGAGCCGACGACCACCACATTCGCCATGCGCTTTTCCCTTCATGCAATGCCGCTGGCGCGCGAAGCGCCCAAAATGACAGGCCCATATAGCGTCAAGGCGCGGAAAGCGCGACCTTTCTTTCGGACCGCCGGCGGTTGGGGTAAAAAATACTCGCTAACAGGCCCTGCCACTTGGGCGAACTGGCGTCTTGTTGTTCCTCGCCCGTGATGGGATTTCAGAAGCCGTTTCCCAATCATCCGCCGTTCCTCTAGACCGGCGGGGTCGCAGTTCTCGCCCGGGTCAGCCTCCAGCCAGGAAAAAGTTCAGTTCATGCGTCATCGCAATGCCTATGTCCTGCTCCTGCTGACCACCCTCTTCTGGGGCGGCAACGCCGTCGCCGGAAAGCTGGCGGTCGGCCACGTTTCGCCGATGCTTCTCACGGGCGCGCGGTGGGGTTTTGCCCTTGTCATCCTCCTGGCGATCGGGAGGCAACGCCTCGTCGAGGACTGGCCTGCGATCCGGAAGCATCTCTGGCTGCTGACCGGCCTCGGCGTGTTTGGCTTCACGGTGTTCAACGTCACCCTGTACTCCGCCCTCGGCTACACGACAGCGATCAATGTCAGCATCGAACAGGCCGCCATACCGATGCTGATCTTCCTCGCCAACTTCCTTCTCTTTCGCACGCGGGCAACCTGGGCCCAGATCGCCGGTTTTCTGATCTCCATCGTGGGTGTCGCGCTGACGGCAAGCCACGGCGACCCCACCCGGCTTTTTGAGCTCGACGTCAATTTCGGCGATGCGCTGATGCTCCTCGCGGTACTGATCTACAGCCTCTATACGGTCGCGCTGCGCTTCAAGCCGCAGATCCATTGGCAGAGCCTGATGATTGCACTTTGCGCGAGCGCAACGATCAGTGCGATTCCGTTCGTGGCGTTGGAATTCTGGTATGGCGCGGGAATCGTTCCGGATGCGCGGGGCTGGGCCGTCGTCGCCTATACGGTGGTGTTCCCCTCCATCCTCGCCCAGGTTTTCTATATCCGCGGCGTCGAGCTGATCGGACCCAACCGCGCGGGACTGTTCATCAATCTGGTGCCGATATTCGGCACGCTGATGTCGGTCCTGATCCTTGGAGAAGATTTCCAGCTTTACCACGCCGCGGCGATGATCCTTGTGCTCGGCGGCATCTGGCTGGCCGAACACAGTGGGCGGAAACTGGCCAATTGAACTTAAGGATGCATTGTTCCCACTCAAACCCCCTCTCTTGCGATTTCTAACACCTAGCCTCGCATTCCTCCTCGCCCTTCGGGCTCGGTGCTCGCCTAAGATGTTGAAATCGCTTTCTCCCCCGCAAGGGGGGAGATAACACGCTGCACAAGCGCTTGCGCCAATCTCCAACGTTCGCAAGTTGGCGGCAGGCCGATGCCAGCGATATCTCCCCCCTTGCGGGGGAGAAAGCAAATTCCTGGGCTTGGCGAAGCCAAGTCCTTAGAATTTGCAAGAGAGGGGACCATTTCCAGAACAATATCCCCTCTCTCACCTGCCTGTCATCCACCGACTGGTAATTAACCTGGATTCGCCGCCGTGATCGATGTCCGGCCCACTGAGCTGATCGGACATCCCGATCAGGGTCGATCCGCGCTAAGGCTTCTACGCCGCCGCCACATCAAAATGCAGGGGCTTGGCCGAGTCGATCGACTGGTGCGCTCGCAATTCGGCAAGCACATTCTCCGGGAACGGCGCATCGAGATAGAGCAGCGCGATCGCATCGCCGCCGGGCCGGTTGCGGCCAAGCTGGAAGTTGGCGATGTTGATCCCTGCATTGCCGCAGATCGTGCCCAGAAGTCCGATGATGCCCGGCACGTCGGCATTCGTGGTGTAGAGCATGTGCTGGCCGACTTCGGCGTCGAGATTGATGCCCTTGATCTGGATGAAGCGCGGCTTGTGATCGGAAAAGCAGGTGCCCGCGATGGACCGTGTCCGGCTTTCGGTCTTGACCGTGAGCTTGATGTAGCCGTCGAACACACCGGATTTGTCGCGCTTGATCTCGGCAACGATGATGCCGCGCTCCTTCACCATGATCGGCGCGGACACCATATTGACGTCGGCCACCTGCGGCCGGATCAGGCCGGCGAGCGCCGCGCTGATCAGTGCGCGGGTATTCATCGAGGCGGTCGCGCCGTCGAAAAGGATCTCGACCTCCTTGATCGGCTCCTCCGTGACCTGTCCGACAAAAGCGCCAAGCACCTCGGCAAGCTTGATGAACGGTTTCAGCCGCGGGGCCTCTTCCGCCGTGATCGACGGCATGTTGATGGCGTTGGAGACGGCGCCCTTGACCAGGTAATCCGCCATCTGCTCTGCGATTTGCAGCGCGACATTTTCCTGGGCTTCCGTTGTCGAGGCTCCAAGGTGCGGCGTGCAAACGACGTTGTGCAGGCCGAACAGCGGGCTTTCCGTCGCCGGCTCCACTTCGAACACGTCGATGCCCGCGCCCGCGACTTTCCCGCTCTTCAGCGCCGCGACAAGATCAGCTTCAACGATCAGCCCGCCCCGCGCGCAATTGATGATGCGCACGCCGTCCTTCATTTTCGCAATGGAGCCGGCATTGATGATGTTTCGCGTCTTGTCCGTCAGCGGCGTATGAAGCGTGATGAAGTCGGCGCGGGCAAGCAATTCGTCCAGTTCGACTTTCTCAATGCCGAGCTCGACAGCCCGATCCTCCGAAAGGAAGGGATCGAAGGCCACGACATGCATTTTCAAGCCGACACCGCGCTGCGCGACGATGGAGCCGATATTACCGCAGCCGATCACGCCAAGTGTCTTGCTTGTGATCTCCACGCCCATGAAGCGGTTTTTCTCCCACTTGCCGGATTGGGTGGACGCATTGGCCTCCGGCAGGTCGCGCGCAACCGCGAACATCAGCGCAACCGCGTGCTCGGCAGTCGTGATCGAATTGCCGAAAGGCGTGTTCATCACAATGATGCCCCGGCGCGAGGCGGCGGGAATGTCGACATTGTCGACGCCGATGCCGGCGCGGCCGATCACCTTGAGATTGGTCGCGGCAGCGATCAGCTTCTCGGTGACTTTCGTCGCCGAGCGGATGGCGAGGCCGTCATAGCGGCCAATAACCTCGAGAAGTGCTTCCTTGTCCTTGCCCAGATCGGGCAAGTAGTCGACCGCGACACCGCGATCTTTGAAAATCTGGACGGCGGTCGGGGAAAGCTTGTCTGAAACCAGAACGCGGGGCGCCATTGCGGCCTCCTTAAAAATGAAAATGGAGTGAGGGCGGCCTCGGCGGCCGCCAATTGGATCGGTGATCAGGCTGCCGCTTTGAACGTGGCTTTCTGGGCAGCAAACGCCCAGTCCAGCCAGGGCACCAGCGCTTCGAGATCGGACGTCTCGACAGTAGCGCCAGCCCAAATTCTGAGACCGGGCGGAGCATCGCGATAAGCGCCGATGTCGAAGGCCACGCCTTCCTTCTCCAGCGCCGAGACCATGCCTTTGGCAAACGCGGCCTGCGCGTCGGCGTCGAGTGCGGCCACCTGTGGATCGACGATGGACAGGCAGACAGACGTATTCGAACGTGTCGCGGGGTCAACCGCCAAATGGCAGGCCCATGGCGATGTCGCCACGAACCTGTCGATGGCCGCGAAATTGGCATTGGCCCGCGCAACCAGAGCGTCGAGCCCGCCGATCGACTTCGCCCATAGAAGCGCATCGATATAGTCTTCGACGCACAGCATCGACGGCGTGTTGATCGTCTCGCCCTTGAAAATGCCTTCGATCAGCTTTCCGCCGGAGGTCAGACGGAAGATCTTCGGGAGCGGCCAGGCCGGCTTGTAGCTTTCCAGCCGCGCGACGGCGCGAGGGCTGAGGACAAGCACGCCATGCGCGCCTTCTCCGCCCAGGACCTTTTGCCAGGAGAACGTAACGACATCGAGTTTCGCAAAGTCGAGGCGCTGGGCAAACGCGGCCGAGGTGGCGTCGCAGATGGTCAGGCCGGCGCGCTCTGCCGGAATGAACCCGGCATCCGGCACGCGAACCCCTGAGGTCGTGCCGTTCCAGGTAAAGACAACATCGCGATCGAAATCGATCTGCGCGAGATCGGGCAGCCTTCCATAGGGCGCCTCGAATATCCTGACATCCGGCAGCTTGAGCTGCTTGACCACATCCGTGACCCAGCCCGAGCCGAAGGATTCCCAGGCGACCATGTCGACGCCGCGTTCGCCGAGCAGCGACCATAGCGCCATTTCGACCGCGCCCGTGTCGGACGCCGGAACGATGCCGATCCGGTAGCCGGCCGGAACCTGCAGCACCTCGCGGGTCAGTTCGATTGCTTGTTCGAGCTTGGACTTGCCGATCTTGGCGCGATGGGAGCGGCCGAGCGCAGCCTTGGCCAAGGCGTCGAGCGACCAGCCGGGACGTTTAGCGCAGGGACCTGAGGAGAAGTTGGGATTGGCCGGACGGAGTCCGGGCGTAGGAAAGGTCGTCATCGTGGTTCTATCCTTCCAGATAGCAAGCCCCTCGGTGGGGAGGGGTGGCCCACGGACGCCGTTAGGCTGTCAGTCGTTCGGCGTCAAGGGAAAAGTTCTTGTCGCTTCCGGAACATAGCCCACAGGACGGGAAAGTATCCCACACAGACAAACAGGCAAGGCGGGCCTGCAAGCCCGCCACGGATTTCTTACACTCCGCTGTCTTGTCACCAGAGGTCGTAGCGCAACCCGACCCTGACCTGATGGAAGTCGAGGCCTTCGTCGATGGACAGGCCAGCAGACGTCAACTCAACGAATTCAGTCTCCGGCGACGACGTGAACAGATAGCCAAGATCGACCGACCAGTTCTTGGCGACCTGATAGGCGAAACCAGCCGCGAGCGAGTAGGCAAATTCGTACTGATTATCTGCTTCGTCGAAAGTGCCGATCCCGGGAAGAAATGCATCGAAGGTGTTGCGCGTATACAGTGCGCCGAGGCCCACACCGACATAGGGCGTCACCCCGGAATAGGTGCCGAGATCGAGATAGGTAGTCGCCATGCCGCTCCATGATTCCGTCTTGAGCGTTGCCGAGTCGAACCCGTCGTCGAAGTTGAATTCGTCCCTTGAAAGAAAGGAAAGGGTCACGTCGCCACGAAGGTAGTCCGTGAAATGATAGCCTACGCCGCCGCCGCCGCCGAAGCGGGTGCGGCTTACATCGATCCCGGGCAGGCCGGAGAAATCCGCCTCGGTGCGGTCAAAGCTGTAGGCGAAATCGCCCCTCAGATACCACCCTGACCCGACCTCCACCGAAACTTCCGGCGCCTCTTCAACGAAGATTGGCGGCTCATAGTCTGCCGCCCTTGCAACCGTCGACAACAGCAGTCCTGCCGCCAATGCCGGCAGCACCCCACGCGCAATGATGTCCATAGCCCGAAACTCCCCCCGCAAAATTCGGCTGACCAGCGTCGTTAGGCAGCCCCCAAGTTCCGGCATCATAGTTAACCATAGTAGTTAAACCCCGGTTAAGGATAATCTCAGATTTTCGGAGTTACTCTATCTCGCGGTGACCGGGTTAAGGATCTGTAAAGACATGAAGAAGCGGCCTCAGGCCGATACGAGCAAATCCCCTCCCAGGGGTGGGCAGGGCAATCGCATATGGGACGTGACTTGCGGCGAATACACCTCGCTGTCGTCATCCTCGACCTCGTGAGTGAGCGAAGCGAACGGAGAGTGTCGGGGATGACGACAAGGGGGGACGCCACTTGCTAATCTCCATCGTTAGAAGATTGCCATATGCGATAGCCCTACAGGGGTGGGGGGTGTCTCAAGGCCGCAACGATCAAGGGTTGCGACCTTTGCTGTAAGCTGGCTTGACCCTGTTCCCTAACCGCTTCACTTCGGTTGCGCTTTCTTGAATGGCGCGTCGTGCGCGACCGAAAGCGCACAAGCCGGAGAGCGATAGCCGCCCTTCTCCGTAACTGCTCTGGAGACAAAATATCAGGCGGCAGATTTTGCTTCGGCAATCACTTCTACGATGTCGTTGACGACCTTTTCGACGAGGTCGGCATCGTCGGCTTCCGCCATGACGCGGATCAGCGGTTCCGTTCCGGACGGACGGATCACGAGGCGGCCGTTCTTGCCGAGCTGGCTGCGCGCATCCTTGATCGCCGCCTTGACCGGAGCGCTTTCGAGCGGCTTGCCTCCCGAGAAACGGACATTCTTCAAGAGCTGAGGCACCGGTTCGAACTTCTTGCAGACCTCGCTGACGGGCTTGTTCTCGCGCTTGACGCAGGCGAGCACCTGCAGCGCCGAAACGAGGCCGTCACCGGTCGTGGAAAAATCCGAAAGCACGATGTGACCGGATTGCTCTCCGCCCACATTCAGCCCGTGCGCGCGCATGTGCTCGACGACATAGCGGTCGCCCACCTTCGTGCGGTGAAGCTGCAGGCCGGTCCCTTCCAGGAACCGCTCGAGGCCCAGATTGGACATGACGGTGGCGACAACTCCCCCACCAGCCAGACGGCCGTTCTGGCTCCACGACTCGGCAATAAGGGCCATGATCTGGTCGCCATCGACCAAAGAGCCGGTTTCATCGACGATGACCATGCGATCCGCGTCGCCATCGAGCGCAATACCGATATCGGCGCGCACTTCGTGCACCTTCTTGGCGAGGGTGGCAGGGTGGGTCGACCCGCATTCCTGGTTGATGTTGAAACCGTTCGGCTCGTTGTTGATGGTAATGACCTCGGCGCCCAGTTCCCACAATGCGAGCGGAGCCACCTTGTACCCTGCCCCGTTCGCGCAATCGATGACGATGCGCAGACCGGACAGGGACATCGAGCGGGGCATCGTGCGCTTGGCGAATTCGATGTAGCGGTCATGGACGCCATCGATGCGTTTTGCCCGGCCAAGCGCATCCTGATCGGCCAGCGTCACGTCAATCTCACCGTCCAGCATGCTCTCGATGGATGCTTCGATCTCATCCGAGAGCTTGTAGCCATCAGGACCGAACAGCTTGATCCCGTTGTCGTAGTACGGATTGTGCGACGCCGAGATCATGACGCCAAGATCGGCGCGCAGCGAGCGCGCAAGCATGGCAACCGCTGGCGTCGGTATGGGGCCAAGCAGAAACACGTCCATGCCCGCGGCACAGAAGCCGGCGACCAGCGCGTTTTCGATCATATAGCCCGACAGCCGTGTATCCTTGCCGAGCACGACGCGATGGCGATGATTGCCGCGCTGGAATGACACCCCGACGGCCATCCCAACCTTCATCGCCACTTCCGCGGTCATCGGAAATTTGTTCGCCTGCCCGCGGATTCCATCCGTTCCAAAATAACGCTTTGACATAGTGCTCGATTTTCCCCGCGCCTTCTCTTGGCCGAGCATTGCCATAACACAGAAACGTTTGGCATCACTTTCTAATAGTATTGGTTACGATTCCTTAGGAAAGCGTTGCCTTGGGCCGATGTCGTCACAGGCCATTCGTTCATTCTCGTTCTCCGCCAGCCTGCCGCCGAGCGGTTTTCCCCACGCTCCGCCTGGCCAACGCCTCGGTTAGCAACCAGTAATAGAGCTGTTTCTAACATACAATCACTGGCTGGTGAAACCACCCATGGCGAGCTATTGCTTCGTACTGAAAATGTACAACGGCAATGGAGAACGCCATGCTTTTCAACCGACTAGCCGCCCTTTCGGGCTTTGCGGTCATTGCGCTGTTTGCTGCATCGCCGGCAAATGCGCTCACAATGGCCGAATGCAGCGCAAAATTTAACGCGGCCAAGGAGGCCGGTACGCTGGATGGCCAGACCTGGAATGCGTTCCGCAAGGCTGAGTGCGGCGCCGACGCGAAGCCGGAAAAGAAAGCTTCCAATAGCAAGAAGGCAACGAAGCCCCAGCAGGAAGAGACGGCCAGCGACGATGCGGCCAAAGGCCTCAGCGCCAAGGAATGCAGCGCCAAATACCAGGCGGCAAAGGATGCCGATGCGCTGAACGGCATGAAGTGGAATGACTTCCGCAAGTCCGAATGCGGCCCGGGCGCTACTGCCGAGCTGGCGCCGGCCAAGGCGAAGAAGGCGAGCAAGGCGGCGGCGACCGCGTTGTCTGACGAGGCAGGCGAGGCAAAAGGCCTCAGCATGAAGGATTGCAGCGCCAGGTATCAAAACGCCAAGGCAGACGGCTCACTGGGCGGCATGAAGTGGAACGAGTTCCGCAAGACCAAGTGCGGCACGAATGCCTCGGACGACGATTCGGTGCCGAGCCTCGACGAAGCGTCCTACAGCAAGGAACCGGACGCGCCGGCGACCAGGGCGCCGCGGGGCGTGAAGTTCCCCAATGCGATTGCACGGAAATTCTCGGAAGAGACACCGGCCAAGGCGCGCATGCGCACTTGCCTCGAGCAGTATTACGCCAACAAGGACAACGATTTGCTTGGCGGCTTGCGCTGGATCCAGAAGGGCGGCGGCTACTACAGCCTCTGCAATGCCAAGCTGAAGGAAGCAGCCGGTCAGGGTCACGCTCAGCAAATCTCAGACGGAGGTTGGCGCGGCAATGAAGCGGTTCCCCCTTCTCCCAGCGGGGGGGTCCTTCTCCCCTTGTGGGAGAAGGAGAGGCGCGGCGTTTTCGCGTCCGCAAAATCTCAGATGGTGATTGGCCGTGGCGATGAAGCGCTTCCCCTTCTCCCCGTGTGGGAGAAGGTGTCGAGGCGAAGCCGAGACGGATGAGGGGTGTTCCAGCTTGGCGCGCCGCGCTCCGTCCAGCACCCCTCATCCGACCTCACCTGCGCTGCGCTCCGGCTCGGCCACCTTCTCCCGCAAGGGGAGAAGGAGAGGCGCGATATCAGCGCTTCGGTTAATCTCGAACAGTGGTGATTGGCCGTGGCAACGAAGCGGTTCCCCCTTCTCCCCCGTGTGGGAGAAGGAGAAGCGCGGCGGCCCGGCCGGCGCACTGGAATCCCCCTGTAAGCAAAACCCCAAAACAAATACGCCGCCGGATGGATACCGGCGGCGCTTTCGTAACTTATCGCGATGCGATGACTACCCTTGCGGCTGCGGCTCCAGTCCGCCCTCAGGTTCACCGCCCTTCTTTTTGCTCTCTTTGCGGGCGCCGGCCTTGGGTACGGCAGACCCGCGTGAGGGCGGCGTATCGTCGCCAAGGTCGCGAGCCGGCTTGCGCCCGGCAAGCAGCTGCTTGATCTCTTCGCCGGACAGCGTTTCATACTCCAGCAGGCCTTCGGCGAGCGCGATCCATTCCTTCTTCTTCTTGGTCAGGATCTGCCGGGCTGTCGTATAGGCCTCGTCGATCAGCCGCCGCACCTCGGCGTCGATGATCTGCGAAGTCTCTTCGGAGACGTTCTGCTGCCGGGCCACCGAGTGGCCAAGGAACACTTCCTCCTGATTTTCGCCATAGGCGACCTGGCCGAGCTTGTCGGAGAAGCCCCAACGCGTGACCATGGCGCGGGCGAGCTTCGTTGCCTGATCGATATCGGACGATGCGCCGGAGGTGATATTCTCCTTGCCGAATTTGAGCTCTTCCGCAACACGGCCGCCCATCATGATCGCCAGCCGCGAGATCATGTATATATAGCTCATCGAGTAGCGGTCGCCTTCCGGGAGCTGCATGACCATGCCAAGCGCACGGCCGCGCGGGATGATCGTTGCTTTGTGCAGCGGGTCCGCCGAAGGCACATTGAGCGCGAGGATCGCGTGACCGGCCTCGTGATAGGCGGTCAATTCCTTCTCGGCCTGGGTCATGGCGGTGGAGCGGCGCTCCGCACCCATCATCACCTTGTCCTTGGCATCCTCGAACTCCTGCATGGTGACGAGCCGCTTGTTGCGCCGCGCCGCCATCAGCGCCGCCTCGTTGACGAGGTTGGCGAGATCAGCGCCCGAGAATCCTGGTGTGCCGCGCGCAATCACCTTGAGGTCGACATTCGGCGCCAGCGGTACGTTGCGGATATGCACCTTGAGGATCTTCTCGCGCCCGTTGATGTCCGGATTGGGCACCACGACCTGACGGTCGAAACGTCCCGGCCGCAACAGCGCCGGATCGAGCACATCGGGCCGGTTGGTTGCCGCGATCAGGATAATGCCTTCATTTGCCTCGAAGCCGTCCATCTCGACCAGCAACTGGTTGAGAGTCTGCTCGCGCTCGTCATTGCCGCCGCCGAGGCCAGCGCCACGATGTCGGCCGACTGCATCGATCTCGTCGATGAAGATGATGCAGGGTGCATTCTTCTTTGCCTGGTCGAACATGTCGCGGACGCGCGACGCACCGACACCCACGAACATCTCGACGAAGTCCGAGCCGGAAATGGTGAAGAACGGAACGTTTGCTTCACCCGCAACCGAACGCGCAAGCAAGGTCTTGCCGGTTCCCGGAGGTCCGACGAGCAACACGCCGCGCGGAATCTTGCCGCCCAGCCGCTGGAACTTCTGCGGGTCACGCAGAAACTCCACGATCTCTTCGAGGTCTTCCTTGGCCTCGTCGACACCGGCAACATCCTGGAATGTCACCCGGCCATGCGCTTCCGTGAGCAGCTTGGCCTTGGACTTGCCGAAGCCCATCGCACGGCCGGAGCCGGACTGCATCTGCCGCATGAAGAATATCCAGACGCCAAGGATCAGGATCATCGGCAGCCAGGACAGCAGAATCGACAGGATCGAACCCGACCCGTCGTTCTCGGGCCGCGCATTGATCGTCACGCCCTTGTCTTCAAGCCGCTGCACCAGCGTCGGGTCGCCCGGCGAATAGGTCTGAAACCCGCTCGAATTGTCTATGTAGGTACCGGAAATGCGGTCTCCGGCAATCGTGACGGTTTTCACCCGGCCGCCTGAAAGCTCCTGCAGGAATTCGGAATAGGCGACCTCGCGGGTTGCGCCACGCTGCTGCGGCGCCTGAAAGAGGTTGAACAGAGCGATCAGCAGTACTGCGATAATCGCCCAGAGCGCGAGATTGCGGTAGTTTGGATTCATCGAATGTCCCGTTGGCGTCTCAGAAGGCGAGACCCGCCCGTTGGAGGTACTTCCGTAACATAGGGAGAGCGTTGCTGGTTGCCAAGCGCAACTCCGTGTTGCGGTTAAGCCTACGCTTCATTGTGGCCCCTCAATGGCGGAGGGGGAGCATCCGGACAACCGATCAATCTCCCCACAGCCCGCACCAGCGCAAGATCGAACGACGGCAGGAACTGCGCCCACGGCCCGGCAACGCGCGTGGCCTCGATATTCACCTGCGCATCGCCGACGAGACCAAGGCAGTCCTGACCCGACCAGAGCGCCGGTTCCGCCGCGAGCGCTGCCCGCACAAGGCTTTGCGGCGCACCCGCATTGTCCACCACCATCCTTCGGGCATTCTCAGTCCCGAACGGAGCGATCGTCAGCCCATCCTGTATGCCGGTGGAGCGCACGCGAAGCCGTCCGTCCCACAGCATGCCATCCACCGCCGGCTGAGGTCCGGGCAAACCGCGCAGCTCCCGCCGCAGGAAAATGCCCTGCCGCCGCATGTCCACCACGCTCCGCGACAATGTGGCGCGAGTTGGAAGGCTCCTCAGGCGCTCAAGGAGCGATGCCGAGCGCCCTTCATCCGGCAAATGCGCCATCCCCCCGGTTACCCCAAGCAACGCCCGCAACGCATAGACCGCCGCTTCAGCAGGCAGTGCGGTTGCGAAGTCGGGCGCCAGCCTGATCAATCCGGGCGCCACGCACGTAGCCTGGCTTGCGAGGATGGCAGCCGCCTTGGCCCCGTCCGCGATACGCCGGCGTTGGGCTTCGACGATCCTCGCCATGAGGCCGGCGGAGCCTGCCTTTATCGCCTGGCCCGCGCTCGCGCGCAGACGCGCGCGTTCAT
>JBEVEP010000089.1:0-25393 GCA_040512755.1 Mesorhizobium sp. | reverse complement strand
CGGCGGCAGAGCGAATTTCAGAATCGAGGGGACACTAGCAACTATTTCAAAGTTCGCTCGGAGAGTGATATCGAAAATCATGCGAACTTCGAAATCACGACACTAGGCTGAGGTATGGATACCGCGTCTCCTGACCCGTCCCTGCTCGACCGCTTCGCGACGATCGTCGGGGACCGCCACGCTCTGCGCGCAACGAGCGACATAGAGCCTTATGTAACGGAACCGCGAGGCCTTTATACCGGGCGCTCGGCGCTGGTGTTGAGGCCGGGAAGTGTCGAGGAAGTCAGCCAGATTATGAAGCTTGCCACCGAGACGCGGACGCCGATTGTGCCGCAGGGCGGCAACACCGGACTGGTTGGCGGCCAGGTGCCGGACCGGTCCGGCAACGGGATAGTGCTGTCGCTCTCTCGGCTGAACCGCGTACGCGAGGTCGATACGCTCTCCAATACGGTAACGGTGGAAGCCGGCGTCATCCTCGATCAGTTGCACAAGGTTGCAGATGAGGCGGATCGGCTTTTTCCCCTTTCGCTCGCCGCGCAAGGCACCTGCCAGATCGGCGGCAATCTTTCGTCCAACGCTGGCGGCACCGGCGTGTTGGCCTATGGCAATGCGCGCGAACTCTGCCTCGGTCTCGAAGTCGTGCTGCCGACCGGCGAGGTGCTGGACGATTTGCGCAAGTTGAAAAAAGACAATACCGGCTACGATCTGAAGGACCTCTTCGTCGGTGCGGAGGGGACGCTGGGCATCATCACCGCAGCGGTTCTCAAGCTCTTCCCGAAGCCGCGGGGCAGGGAGGTCGCATGGGTCGGGATGGCATCTCCCCAGGCGGCACTGGAACTGTTCGGTTTGGCGTCCGAGATGGCGGGCGGCGCGCTCACGGCCTTCGAACTGCTCTCCGACCGGGCTCTCGGCTTTGCCGAAAAGCATATTCCCGGCACAGTGCTGCCACTGCGGGGTCAATGGCCTTGGCAGGTGCTAATGGAAATCTCGTCCGGGCGATCTGCAGAGGATGCCCGGACCCTCATTGAAGAGGTGCTTTCGGCGGGGCTGGAGGCCGGGTGCGTGGGTGACGCCGTGCTTGCCGTGAACCTCGCCCAGGCGTCGGCCTTCTGGAAGATCCGGGAGACCGTGCCGGAGGCACAGAAGCCCGAGGGCGCTTCCATTAAGCACGATGTTTCGGTGCCGGTGGCGTCGATCCCGGAGTTTATCGAGCGCGCCGCCAAGGTGGTCGAAGATGTCTCACCAGGCGCGCGTGTTGTGTGCTTCGGCCATATGGGCGATGGGAACCTGCACTACAATATTTCGCAGCCGGTAGGCGCGGACCCGCAGGCGTTTCTTGGTCTCTATCGAAGCATGAACCGCGCAGTGCATGACGTCGTGCGGAGCCTTCGCGGCTCCATCTCGGCTGAACATGGCATCGGCCAGTTGAAGCGCGACGAGCTGATCGCCACTGCGCCGCTCGTAGCCATCGATCTGATGCGTCGGATCAAGGCTACGCTGGACCCTGCCGGGATCATGAACCCGGGCAAGGTGATTTGACGTCGGGGACCCGAGAGGTCCCCATTGGGTTATCCGGTTCGTCCGTCTCGGCGCTCAGGCCTTCACCCTTGCTACTTCCGAGGGCATGAACCGCCATGTCCCACACTGGTTCCGGAGACGGCCCGCGCCACGCGACTTGCAGTGCGCGCTTTTTTTCTGGGTCAGCCGCTCCAGCTGTCGTCAAGGCGCGCGTTGGGTCCGCACCATTTTTTCAACCTCGCTTCCTTCGCGCTGCCACCCGGACGGTACGACAACACGAATCCCTCCTGCAGCAAGGTTTGACCAACGTCGCGTCCATCCGCGAACACGCGGGCCAACGTGCGCCCGTAGCGATCCTTGCCGTTGCGCAGGAGTTCGATCCGGCCTTTGAGCAGTTCGCGAAGCCGCCTTTTCGCTTCCAGCCCGAGTGCAAGTTCGCGCTCGCAGCGCGAGTTGAAAGATTCTGGCGCGTCGATGCTGAGGATACGGACCTTTTCGCCGTCAATCGAAATCGTATCGCCGTCAATAACGACTGGCGGCGGCATCGCAGCCCGGTCTGCATGCGTATCCTTGAGGCGAACAACGTTCGACCCTCTGGCATCGCGCGATCGAATGACCGTGGGATGGGAGCCGCTTGTCATGCTGACCAACTGCCCGACGGAATCGCCGTTGAAGCCGTTCGACGTCCACGCCAGAGCTGAGAGCATAAACAACGCCAGCGCGATGAGTCCGCTGTATCTGTTAAGCGTTGATTGTGATGAACGTCTTTGCGGCCAGGGCCGAGTGCCGCGTTCAATCCAGATCATGAAAGCGAGAAGCGCGCCGATCACCGCGATCGCGGTGACCGAATAAAGAGGCTTATCTCCGTCCCACAGCGGCGCGCGATGCTGATGCGCAAAGCATGGAGCGGAAAGCAACGCAAAGGCCACCGCCAGCCCCGTGCGCGGTACAATGGAAATCATGACATTTGTAAAACCCACGCTCGCCCCCATGGTGGTGTCTTCGCAGTTTGGCGATTCCGCGCGAAGTTTGAGTTTCAGCTAATGCTAAAATTTGGAGCCACTTCCGGCAGCGGGGCGGAGAGCGGAGATATGTTCGGCGCCGGCTTGGCCTTCTTGCGGAGCCGTGCGCGCAACGTTTAACGCGCTGTTCAGAGAGGTTTCCCGAACGTTGCTCCCGGTCGCAATCCGATAACCATCGCTACGGGCAGGGGAAATTTAACCGAACTTCTTAAGCCCGGCGGTAAGAAGCGCGCGCTAGCCTTCCTGACATAACGAGACCGGCAAAACCGGTCCGCGAGAAGACCGGAAACCGGCTCTCAGGATAACAGGAAGGCGATACTCATGAAGACCGGGCTGAAGCCAGTCTGGGCGGGCCGCGACATGCGGCTCGACCCCTCTCATTTGCCGCAAATGGTGAGCTACGCCGCTCGCGACGATCAGGGCGACGTGACCTTTACCATCGACCGGCGCGGAGCGGTGATCCGGCGCGTGCTGGAGATGAGCGGTCTGCAGGTAACCGTCGTGTTGCCCGCAAAGGCGTTTCGCGGTGTGGCGGCACGGGCGATCGAAGACAGTTTCGGCAAGGTAACAGTGACGCTCGAACTGCTGCACAACGACCCGATTTTGTCAGTGCCGCTGCTGGTTGCGCATGATCTGGAGGATGTCGCTGCCGACTGGCGCGCCTGGGCAGATGCGTTCCGGCTGCCCATGCTCTTGATTGAGGCCGACGGCGTCGCGCGCACGCTTGAGGAGTCGCTTGGCGTGGCGGTGAAGGCCAACCGCAACAGCGCGCGCCGCAAACGCCGCGGTTCGGCACGGAGGCGGTCGCGTTTCCTTGCCCGCCGGAAGGCCGGTAATCTGGGTCTGCGGCTGGTGGTCAACGGGAAAGAGATTATTGCGCGTCGCTAGCGCCTGTGCTCGGGAGAAATAAGTCAGCTGGGCAGAAAGATTCCGAGGCGATGGGTCCTCTAGATCAGCGGCTTGATTGCCACCCAGATCCCTCCGCCAATCAGGCCCAGGAAGATCAGCCAGCCGACAATCGTGTTTGACTTGAAGAGTTTCAGGCACTGGTCCGGGTCGTCGATGTCGAGCGCCAGGATCTGACGTGTCATATGCGCGCCGGCGGCAAGCAGGCCCGCCAATGCCGGCATCGGCACTTCTGCCATCGCAAATGCCAGCGCGAAAAGGGTCAGCGCGCCGCCATAAAGTCCGGCAAGCCAGAGTTTCGTGTTCTCGCCGAACAAGCGCGCCGTCGAGCGTACGCCCACGATCGCGTCGTCTTCCTTGTCCTGGTGCGCATAGATCGTGTCATATCCGATCACCCAGAGCACCGAGCCGCAGTAGAGAACGATCGCCGGCTGACCAAGTTCGCCGAACGCGGCAGCCCAGCCCATCAGTGCTCCCCAGGAAAACGCAAGCCCCAGAACGAATTGCGGCCAATCAGTGATTCTCTTCATGAACGGATAGATGGCGACAACGCCCAGCGAGGCGATCCCAAGCAGCACCGAAAAGGCGTTGAATTGCAGGAGCACGGCAAGGCCGGTCAGGGATTGCGCGGCCAGAAAGGCCCAGGCTTGGCGGCGCGTCACCCGGCCGGAGGGCAGCGGCCGCGAACGGGTGCGCTCCACCTCAGCGTCGATACGTTCGTCCACCAGGTCGTTGTAGGTGCAGCCCGCGCCACGCATGGCGACTGCGCCGACAAGGAACAGCAGCAAATGCCAGGGTGAGGGGAGCAGTGAAAGCAACGCATCCTCCGACCGCGCACCGGCCGTCGTGGCCAATGCCGCTGACCACCAGCAGGGCCAGAGCAGGAGCTGCCAGCCAATCGGCCGGTCCCAACGGGCAAGCTGGGCATAGGGCCACAGCCCGCGCGGCAGCGCGCGATAGACCCAGTGGCGGCTTGGCGCGTCGGCAACGCGGCCCTGAACCTTTCGGGATTGGATGATATCCATCGGCGTTGAGTGGCAGGCGAAGGGAAAACCGTCAAGCGCTTGTGTTTCGGCGGTGTACGTATATATGTACGTAGACTCGCGAGAGGATACCGCCGCGGAAGGAATGGAATGATGGGACACGTAACGCTGACCGAATTGCGGTCTAACATGGCGAAGTATTTCGATCAGGTAGAGGCTGATAGAGACGAGTTGATCGTAACGCGCCAGAACCACGAGCCCGTTGTGATCATGCCGCTCGCGGAACTCGAAGGTCTACGAGAAACGCTTCACCTCCTGAGTTCCCCTGTGAATGCCGAGCGCTTGCGTCAGTCGATAGCGGATGCGAATGCAGGCAAGCTTGTCGAGCGCGAGCTAATCGAACCGTGAAGCTGCTTTGGACGGACCAAGGTTGGAGCGATTACATTCACTGGCAAGACGCCGATCTCAGAATGTTGAAGCGGATCAACGATGTGATCCGGGATATGCGTCGCAGTCCATTTCAGGGGATTGGCAAGCCGGAACCATTGCGTAACGACATGTCGGGTTGGTGGTCTCGCCGCATTAACCAGGAACATAGGATCGTCTACCGTGTGACTGGGACTGGCGAGGCTCAAGCGCTGGAGATCGCGGCCTGCCGATTCCACTATGGCCGTTAACCCTCAGCACTCCGCGCTCTGCGAGCTTCTACAGCGCCGCGCCGAAAAAGTGGACGCCGGTTTTCGGCAAAAGCGATGCGAATATAATGACCTAGGCAACGTTCCCGATTTCGGGAACGTTGCTTTAGCCGGGTGTCCGCAGCCGCCTAATGCGGTCCGTCAATGTCAGTGCAGGTCAGTGCAGGGACAACTACAAGTAATCGCACTGCACTGTGTATTTTTCGATCAAATATGATTTCGAAATCATGGTGCTATAGGTGTCATCGTACATCCACCAAAGTTGTCCGTCTCCCGGACCATACGCTTTTTGATCGTACCAATACTGTGTATAAAGAGCGTCGCATGTATCGAGTTCCACCGAACCATAGTTTGCAAGGATAGAATCGACGCCATTTATCGCCGGCCTTTCGACAATCCACTCGGCAGTGTCTCCCTGAAATACAATTCCTGGGGGCGGAGTTATTTCATATGACGCTTTTGTATCGGCTGTCGTATTGTATATCGTCACGATAGCGGATTGGTCGCCTGGGGCGGTTCCTGCGATGACAATCCAAACTAAAACAACATCGCCGGGTGATACTTGGAGACCGGACACGACCACCAAAGGGTCAGGATACCATTCGTACCAGGCGGAATAGCTCTCTGACGTCGTGGTGGCGGTGCACAGCACCCCGCCTTGTACGACGTCCACCGTCTCGGCCCCATCAAGTCCTCCCCATATGGCGCAGTAACTCGTTTGACCGGACGGCAAGGAACGGGGCGCCTCCACGCGCGGAACTTTAAAACCGCAGGTCAGGGTCTCCCACATCATCCCTTGAGCGGCAGTGGTGACAGCGCCGCACCAATTCTTGCTCATGATCGCAGTGTCCGCCCCGGATTCTGTTTTAATCGCAGTTCGATTTTCAGGCCTCCGGCAGCGAATGTCCGGGCGAAACTCCAACGGCGAGTCAATGGATCTGGCTTTTTTCCCCCCTTGGCCAAAAATCCGGCTGTAAGCTTCGGCGAATCCTGGACTGCGCGAGCGCGATGGCAAGCCATAGCGGGCCAAGTCCTCCTCGGTTGCCGAAAGAATATCGAAACCGACGGGCGTGAGAATGGACCTGTATGTGAAGCCTTTTGGTGAAACAATCTCTACCATCGAACGGTCCTTCATATTTCATATGGCCAATACTTACGGAATGCTCTCATAGAGAGCAGCGCTATTGCTAGCACTACCGTGAGTTATGTTCAAGCGCGACGGGAGGGTGAAGTCCCCGATCAGGACATGTCCATATTTGCAGACACTTGCGGCTTGACCTGCCGCTATATCGACAATAGCGGAAAGCCTCGATTGGTGGTCTCTGACGAGGTGTGACGCATGAAGGTTCTTTTGATCGGCTCCGGCGGCCGCGAACATGCGCTCGCTTGGAAGATCGCTGCCTCGCCGCTTTTGACAAAGCTCTATGCAGCACCGGGCAATCCAGGGATTGCCCGCGAGGCTGAATGCGTGCCGCTGGAGATCTCCGATCACAAGGCCATCGCCGATTTCTGCCGCGAGAAGGCGATTGACCTGGTGGTCGTGGGGCCCGAGGGGCCGCTTGTAGCCGGGCTGGCCGACGACCTCTCCGCGGCGGGCGTTCGCGTGTTCGGTCCGTCCGGCAAGGCGGCCCAGCTTGAGGGGTCCAAGGGATTTACGAAGGACCTGTGCGCGAAATACGGGATTCCGACGGGGGCCTATCAGCGCTTCAACAATGCACCCAAGGCGAAGGCCTATGTCCGCGATCAGGGCGCGCCGATCGTCGTGAAGGCGGATGGGCTGGCGGCCGGCAAGGGGGTCACCGTTGCCATGACCATTGCGGAAGCACTCGACGCCATTGACGCCTGCTTCGAGGGTGCATTCGGCGGGGCAGGCGCGGAAGTGGTGGTCGAGGAGTTCCTCGAAGGCGAGGAGGCGAGTTTCTTCTGTCTCTGCGATGGCAAGACAGCGCTGCCTTTCGGGACCGCTCAGGACCACAAACGCGTCGGCGAGGGCGACACCGGTCCGAACACGGGTGGTATGGGCGCTTATTCGCCCGCCCCGGTGATGACGCCCGAACTCATTGCCCGAACGATGCGGGAAATCATCGAGCCGACCCTGCGGGGTATGGCGGAAATGGGCGCGCCGTTCTCCGGTATCCTGTTTGCCGGGCTGATGATTACGGAAAGAGGCCCCAAGCTGATCGAGTTCAACACGCGCTTCGGCGATCCTGAATGCCAGGTGCTGATGCTGCGCTTGAAGGACGACCTCCTGGTGTTGTTGAATGCGGCTGCGGATGGGCAACTATCGCACGTATCGGCGCGCTGGCGGGACGATGCTGCGCTAACGGTGGTGATGGCAGCCGATGGATATCCGGGCACACCGCAAAAGGGATCGGTTATCTGCGGGTTAGACGAGGCGGCTAAGACGGGAGTCGAGATTTTTCACGCCGGCACCGCGTTGCACGAGGGGCAGGTGATCGCCAATGGCGGCCGGGTTCTCAATGTTACCGCGATGGGCCGCAACGTTACCGAGGCGCAAGCCAAGGCCTATGCTGCCATCAATGAGATCGACTGGCCTGAAGGTTTCTGCCGCAAGGACATAGGGTGGAGGGCGGTCGAGAGGGAAGCCTCCGGCAGATAAGCCACAATGCGATTCTCCCGCATCGACCGCGTTCAGCGCATCTCGTTTTTCGCCGGAATTGTTGCGGTCACCGTCGGGTCGATCCCGTCGAGTTTAGCCTTGTTGGCAAGGCCGTTCCAGGCGAGCATTCGGTCCCTCAACGCAGCAACGTAGCCTGCCAGGGTCTGCAGCAAGCTCATGCTACTGCCCTCTGGCACCGCGCCGTAGCGAGCAGGATAGCGCTCGCCGCCTGCGTGAATAGCGCCCGCAAGGGCCTGTATTGCGCTCGCCTTCTCCACAGGCGCATAGGACAGGGCGACAGCACCTTCCAGGCCGGCCCGCCGTGCAATCGGCAACGGCACGCTTGCGATCATTTCGGCAGGAACATCAAGCAGACCGCCAAAAGGCCATGCCTTGCGCAATGCGTCGGCGTTCATCGAGGCGACGTTTACATCGATGTCGTTTGGTGCGCCGGCAACGCGGTATGGGCACCTGCGGTCGTTGCAATTGGCCTGCGAGGAGAATTGCCAGAGCGTGTAGCCTTCCCAGTTCCCTTTCGGAAAGTGCATGCCGATCTCGGGTTTGTAGCGCGCATACCAGAGGGGCAATCTGGACAGCAGTGGATATTTCTCGCGGTTGTCCGCGATGTGCTGCGCGGTCGTGCCGTTCGTGTACAGAACGGGAAAGCGGCCGATCCGACGCTGGATATGGCGGGCGAATTCTTCGGCGTCCTCAAGTGACATCCACTCGGCTGGATCGTTATCTTCAATGTCAAGGGCGACCAGGTCGTCCGGTCCGGGTTCGGCAAAGTCGATGAAGTTGTTGGCCTGATCGATGGGATTGCCCGGACGCGCAAGGTGATAAGCGCCCCATTTCAGGCCGAGCGACTTCGCGAGCATCTTTCGTGTGTGATAGAGCTCCCTCGTCACCGCGTGGCGCTTCCACAGTGCTTTGCAGAGCTTTAACTCAGTCTCGTTGCCTGAACAGGCGTAAGGCGGCGAAAGACCGTCGGAGGCCTTGTTGATAAAGGCGACGATCCGCTTGTCCGTAACCAGCTTCTGCCAGTCGATCGAATTGTATTCGTACGCGTCGATCACCAGGGCGCGGTCCGATCTCAGCCATGGTCGCGAAAAGTCGGAAGCCGTCGCGGGCATGCTTGCGGCTACGAAAACCGACGCCAGCGCGGCGATCAGGTTGCGGCCATGGGGATGCGGCTGATGCTGCACGACAGAACGACTCCGCGGGACAATCCGCTATCCTGCGGGAGCATGGTTAACGTTTTACTGCCAAGGCAATCGTCGCTGGCGATTGAAGATGAGTCGTCCCCCGGTATTTGGGCTTGCAATGGGCGGCAGATGGCGGCAACATCCAATTATTGACGTTTACGTAAGATGAAGGCAGGTAACGAGGCGCAAACAAGATTGGCCTTGGCAGGCTGATCGCCTTACGTTGTATGCCGCATTTCCGGCAGGGAGGACTATCAGAGCATGTATCGCGCGCCTGTCGAGGAGATCACCTTTACACTGAAACACGTTGCCGGACTTCAGGACGAGCTTGCCGCGGGCACGTTCGGTGATCTTTCGGAAGATTTGGTCGACGCGATCCTGCACGAGGCCGGCCGCTTCGCGACCGAGGAAGTCGCGCCGCTGCACACGATTGGGGATCGCCACGGCGCCGTGCTGAAGGATGCCGCCGTGACCACACCTCCGGGCTGGAAGGCACTCTATCGACGGTGGATCGAAGGCGGCTGGAATGCATTGTCAGGGCCGGAGGAATTTGGCGGGCAGGGTTTGCCTACGATGCTTGGCGTTGCCGCGCTCGAAATGTGGAATTCCGGCTCCATGGCGTTCGGCATTGGCCCCACGCTCACAATGGGCGCCGTCGAGGCAATCGAGAAGCATGGTTCGGAAGGCCTAAAAACGAAGTATCTCCCAAAACTCGTCTCGGGCGAGTGGATGGGAACCATGAATCTCACCGAGCCTCAGGCAGGTTCCGATCTGAACGCGCTGCGTACACGCGCCGAGCCTGTGGGAGACGGAACCTACCGCATTTTTGGCCAGAAGATTTTCATCACCTATGGCGAGCACGACTTCACGGACAACATCGTGCATCTGGTCCTGGCGCGCCTGCCCGACGCTCCGCCGGGCACCCGCGGCCTGTCGCTGTTCCTGGTACCCAAATTCCTGGTTGGCGAGGATGGAAGCATTGGCCCGCGCAACGATGTGTTCTGTTCGGGTGTCGAGGAGAAACTCGGCATCCACGCTTCGCCCACTTGCACGATGATCTATGGAGACGGGTTCGCAAAGGATCGGGCCCCCGGAGCAATCGGCTGGCTCATTGGAGAAGAAAACCGGGGGCTGGCATGCATGTTCACGATGATGAACAACGCGCGGCTGGCCGTCGGTATGCAGGGCGTCGCGATCGCCGAGACTGCCTATCAGAAGGCGTTGAGCTATGCGAACGAGCGGCGTCAGGGCAAAGCGGCGGGCTACAAGGGCGAGGGAATGGCTCCAATCGTCCATCATCCTGACGTGCAGCGCGACCTGCTCACCATGAAGGCGCTGACCTCGATGGCGCGGGCCATTGCCTATTCCTGTGCGCATGCCATCGACACGGCCCGCGCCAGCAAGGGTGAGGCGGCGCGCCATTGGCAGGACCGCGCCAACCTGCTCACGCCGATTGCCAAGGCTTTCCCGACTGACGTCGGCGTCGAAGTGACTTCAATCGGCGTCCAGGTGCATGGCGGGATGGGTTTCATCGAGGAGACGGGGGCGGCGGGCCTCTATCGTGATGCCCGGATCGCGCCGATTTATGAGGGAACCAATGGCATCCAGGCCATAGATCTGGTGACTCGGAAGCTGCCGCAAGGCGATGGCGCTCATGTGTTCGGTTATATTGACGAGCTCGCCGCGACTGTAGCGGCGCTGCGGACTTCCAATCTCGAAGGGTTCGGCAGGACAGCGGACAGGCTTGAGCATGCCCTGGACGATCTCTCCCAAGCCACACGCTTCATGCAGAAGCAGACCGCAGAAGGCAGGATGCAAACGGCCCTTGCGGGAGCGACCCCATATCTCCGCCTCTTTGCTCTCGCCAGTGGCAGTGTTTATCTGGCGCGCGGAGCCCTTGCATCTCGATCCGCCGAACGGATCGCGCTCTGCCGATTCTTTGCCGAGAATCTCGCCGGTGAGACACGGGCGCTACGGGAACGGGTGACGGACGGCGCGGAAAGTCTTGCCGCGGCGGCGGCATCGCTCATCAACGCCTGATCAACTGGAGACAGCTTAACGTGACCGACCATATCCTTATCGAACGAAAGGGCGCGGTTCAGATCATCCGCATGAACCGCCCGGAAAAGAAGAACGCGATCACGCGCGCCATGTATACAGCCATGGCTGACGCGCTGACCTCGGGCGATGCTGATCCCGATGTCCGTGTTCACGTCCTGCTTGGACTGCCGGGCGTATTCTCATCCGGGAACGATATTGCCGATTTCATGAATGTTGCGACAGGCGGCGAGGCCGGCACGGAGGTTTTCGACTTTCTCCTCGCTTTGGCTGGCGCTCAAAAGCCGATCGTCTCGGGCGTCGACGGCATTGCGGTTGGCATCGGCACGACGATCAATCTTCACTGCGATCTGACCTTCGCAACGCCGCGCACCGAATTCAGAACGCCATTTGTCGACCTTGGCCTTGTGCCGGAGGCAGGCTCGAGCCTACTGGCCCCGGCTGTTCTTGGCCGCCAAGGCGCATTCGCATTGCTCGGCCTGGGAGAAGGATTGTCCGCGCAGCGCGCCAGGGACGCCGGAATGATCCACGAGATCGTTGCCGAAGACCGCCTGGAAGCAGCTGTTCTGGACGCCGCAGAGAAGATCGCCGCAAAGCCGCCTGAAGCACTCAAGATTGCCCGCGACCTCATGCTGGGCTCGCGCAAGGATGTAATCGAGCGGATCAAGGAAGAGGGCGCGCATTTCCGCGCGCGCCTGAAATCCGGCGAAGCCCGCGCCGCCTTCCTTGCCTTCATGGAAAGGAAGAGGGCCGGCTAGCGCCGCGCCGCTTCAGCGCAGACAACAAGGCCGGGACAGGGAAGCGATGTCCGCAACGCGCCGCAAACTCACAACGATCTTCTCGGCTGACGTTCAGGGTTATTCCCGCCTGATGGGGGCTGACGAAGAGGGCACGCTCGCAACCCTCACTCAGTACCGGAATGCTATGGCCAGCCTGATCGAGGCTCATGGCGGACGCGTGGTCAACACGTGGGGCGACGGGCTGATCGCGGAATTTCCGAGCGTGGTCGAGTCAGTGCGGACGGCCATCGATGTCCAGAACGAGCTTGCTGGGCACAATGCTGGGCGTCCCGCAGAAACACGGATGTTCTTCCGCATCGGAATAAACCTCGGCGATGTGATCGCCGAAGGTGACGACATCTACGGCGATGGCGTCAACATTGCCGCACGCCTCCAGGCATCAGCGCCTGCGGGCGGCATCGTGATCTCGAACACTGTCTACGATCAGGTTCGCAACAAGATGCCGGTGGGGTTCGAATTCCTGGGCGACCTCAGCGTCAAGAACATCGAAGAGCGTGTGCCGAGCTATGTTGTCCGGATCGGCGGCCAGGAAAGCAACGCCGCACCGATAACAAACCGGGATGAAATACCCGCGGCCGCTCAAGAGTCGCCACGTGATGTCGTTAAAGCAGGTTTCACCGGTGAGGCAACGATCAGCCGAAAAATCCTGCTGCTGGGGTTGATCGCACTCGCCCTTGCCGTGATGAATATCCTGTCATGGAACGGCACGTTCTGGGCAGTTTGGCCGGCGCTGGCATTTGCAACGGTGGCGGGCCTGGCCTGGGCGAGAAGGACAAGCTTTGCCGATCGATGGCTCGCATCGGCGGGCGTTGTCGCCGGAGCTATCAGCAGCATCAATCTGTTGTCCTGGCAAGGACAGTTCTGGGCGGTGTGGCCGCTGCTTGCTCTGGCTGTAGCCGCTGGCATCCGCTGGATAGTCCGGCGAAAACGGTAGCGGGCTTACGGATAGAGCCTCGTCTTGCTCCATTCCCCATCTGGTGACCGACTGAACAGAAGCCGGTCATGCAGCCGGAATGGCCGGTCATGCCAGAATTCGATGGTCGCCGGGATAATCCGGAAGCCTGACCAGAAGGGCGGACGGGGAATCTCGCCGATCGCGTAACGTGCTGTGTACTCGGCGACAGCCTTTTCCAGCGCGAAACGGCTCTCTAGCGCGCGTGACTGTTTGGAAGCCCACGCGCCAATGCGGCTCCCTCGCGGACGGGTGAGAAAATAGTCATCCGCTTCCTCGTCGCTGACGATCTCGACAGGGCCACGCACACGGACCTGCCGCCGCAACGATTTCCAGTGAAAGCACATCGCAGCTTTCATGGTCGCGAGGATTTCCTGGCCTTTGGCGCTTTCGAAATTGGTGAAGAACACAAAACCGCGTTCATCGAAGCCCTTCAGCAGGACCATTCGCACATCCGGCATGCCATCGGTATCGACTGTCGCCAAGGCCACGCCGTTCGGGTCGTTGGGTTCGCTTTTCGTGGCATCGGCAAGCCATTCGGAGAACAGTTTGAACGGCTCCGCGCTCTCGGTGAAGTCACTGCTTGTTAACCCGATTTCACTCATAACTTGTGCTTTCAACGACTGCCCGTCGGGGAGATTGCCGATTGTCGCGCCAAGCGCAAGCATTTGAACCGAACACTGGGTGGTCCAGAGCGTCGATGCGTCCGAAAATCCTTATCATCGGGCTCTATTGCTCAATGCTGTCCGCATGTGCTTCGGGCATCGATCTCGCTAAAGCGGAGATCGATGACACAATTCATACGAGTTCGGTCACAACGGAATCCGTCGGCGCTACCGACGCCACGCGGCTTTCCGACGTCGCAATCATCCGTAATGCTGTTTCCTCGGCCGATCTCCAGCAGGGACAGGCTCTGTTCTGGGCGAACGCGGAGACCGGCTCGCGTGGCTCAATCACCAGCCTCGTCGAATATAAGGACAGGGGCACGCTCTGCCGACGGTTCCGTACCACGCGCGAGAGCTTCGACGGTGTCGCAATGTACAGCGGTGATACGTGTCTCGTCCCTGCCGGCGCTTGGCGAATGCGCGCCTTCGACGCATTGTAGGGAATGCCAGGGCATCGCTGCACTGGAATCTCTTCCTATCCGGTAGCATATATCGCAGGACCACCAGTTTCGGGCAGTAAAAAGCATGCGCGATCCCTATGAAGTGCTTGGCGTCGCCAAGGGGGCGTCGGCCAAAGACATAAAGTCGGCGTTCCGGAAGCTCGCCAAGAAATACCATCCGGACCAGAATCCGGACGATCCGAAGGCCAAGGAACGCTTCACCGCGGCAAACCAGGCCTATGAGATTCTTGGCGACGACAAGAAGCGCGCGGCCTATGACCGTGGCGAAATTGACGGCGAAGGCAAACAGCGCTTCCACGGTTTCGAGGGCACTGCCGGCGGCGGTGATCCTTTCGGCGCCTTTCGCCGTGCCCAGCATGGACAGGGTAGCACGCGTTTTGAGTTCCGGTCGTCAGGCCCCGGCGCCGACGTGTTTGGCGACGATATTTTCAGCCAGCTCTTCGGCGAAGGGTTCACGCAACGAGGCGCCGGCAGGACAACGCGCACAGCCAAGGGAGACGACATCAGCGCCACTCTTGACGTTAGTGTCGAGGATGCTGCGACCGCGGCCAAGGTGAATGCGCTTTTCCCTGACGGCCGCCGCATCGCCGTCAAGCTGCCGGCCTATGTCGAGGACGGCCAGACGATCAGGCTGAAAGGGCAGGGCGAGCAGCTTTTGGGCGGCGAACCTGGCGATGCGCTGGTGACGATCCGCTTTCGCAGGCACCAGCGTTATCGCGTCGAAGGCCGCGATCTCCACGCCGATCTCCCCGTATCCCTGCATGACGCGGTGCTTGGCGCAAAGGTCGCGGTGGATACGCCGACGGGCAGGCTGGCCGTCAACGTCCCCGCGTGGTCGAGCTCCGACAAGGTGCTGAGGCTGAAAGGCCGCGGCCTGCCACAGAAGGCCGGGGGGCACGGAGACCTCTACGCTCATGTCCGTATCATGCTGCCGGAGGGCGGCGACTCGGAGCTGGAAGCCCTGATGGCGAAGCGCGGACGTTAATACGCAACAAAGGTTTCGAGCATGGACGCTGCCAGAATCATCGCGCGGGAAGACTGGGCCGAGAAGCCTGAGGTATGGCAGGGCGAGTTCGAGGGCGGAGCCTACGGCGCTGACGTGTCGGTGATGTTCTTTACGACAGACAAGATCGGCGGCGGTCCGAAACTGCACAAGCATCCATATGCCGAGGTCTTCATCATTCGACAGGGGCGCGCTTTGTTCACCGTTGGAGACCAAGAGATTGAGGCAGTTGCGGGACAGATTGTCTTCGCGCCTCCCAACACGCCGCACAAGTTCGCCAATCTCGGTCCTGGACGATTGGAAACGACCGATCTTCACGTGACGAACGCGTTCGCTACGGAATGGCTGGAGTAAAATTTCTGGAACTGGTGGGAGCCTAGCTCCCCGCGGCAGCTCGCGCGTCCAAACCACATCTTTCGGGCTTTTCAGCCTTCGTATGTCCTTTTCAATTGTTAAGCGGCAGCGAATCTGGCGGTTATATGAATGGCGAAGTCGTCGCTGGACGAATAGAGCCGGCGCATGACCCTCGGCGCTTGAAGCAGTGTTTTGCCTATGCGATAGGCTGGCTAAACATTTCTGGTGGAGAAGCTTTACATGGCGAGTGCAAACGGCCTTATGGCCGGAAAACGCGGCCTCATCCTGGGCGTCGCCAACAACCGCTCGATCGCCTGGGGCATCGCGAAGGCTTGCGCGGATCAGGGCGCCGAGCTGGCGCTGACCTATCAGGGCGAAGCCTTTCGTAAGCGGGTCGAGCCGCTAGCAGCGGAACTTGGCGCCCACATCGCCGGTCATTGCGATGTGACCGAGGCTGCGAGCCTCGACGCCGTGTTCGAGTATGTGGCGAAGAAATGGGGCAAGCTCGACTTCCTGGTTCATGCGATCGCCTTTTCGGACAAGGAAGAGCTCGACGGCCGCTATATCGATACCACACGCGACAATTTCCTGCGCACCATGGATATCTCGGTCTATTCCTTCACGACCATCGCCAAGCGGGCCGAACCGCTGATGACGGATGGCGGGTCGCTTCTGACGCTTACCTACTACGGGGCGGAAAAGGTCATGCCCCACTACAACGTCATGGGTGTGGCCAAGGCTGGTCTTGAGGCGAGCGTGCGCTATCTAGCAGTTGATCTCGGCGGCAACAGAATCCGCGTCAACGCGATCTCTGCTGGTCCGATCAAGACGCTGGCTGCCTCAGGAATCGGCGATTTCCGCTACATTTTGAAGTGGAATGAATACAATTCGCCCCTGAAGCGCACCGTCACGCCGGAGGAAGTGGGCGATTCCGCGCTCTATTTGCTGTCCGATCTGTCGCGCGGCGTGACCGGTGAGGTCCACCACGTCGATTCCGGCTACCACGTCGTCGGCATGAAGGCGGTCGACGCGCCCGATATCTCGACGGTCAAGGATTAGGCAGTTCGTTCTCCCTCTCTGCAGAACGTCACAGGTCGGCCCACGATGCTTCCGCTTGTTTACTTCGTGCGCCACGGCCAGACGGACTGGAACGCCGAGGGACGATTGCAGGGCCAGGCTGACACTGACATCAATCAGCGTGGCCGCGAACAGGCAGACCGAAATGGCCAGGTTCTTGCAAGGCTGATCGCGCGGCCAGAGGAGTTTGACTTCGTCGCGAGCCCGATGCGGCGCACACGTGAAACGATGGAGCGCCTGCGGCTCACCATGGGTCTGGACCCTTTCGCCTTCCGCACGGACGAACGCCTGATCGAGATACATTTCGGCGCTTGGCAGGGGCTGACGTTCGTCGAGCTCGAAGCGCGCGAGCCTGGCTCGACCAAGGTACGCCGCCGCGACAAATGGAACTTCCGTCCGCCGGGGCCGCTGGGTGAAAGCTACGAGATGCTCAGGGCGCGCGTGACGCCGTGGCTGGAAAGTCTGGCGCAGCCGACGGTCTGCGTCACCCATGGTGGCGTTATCCGGGCCGTGTTCCGGGTCATAGGACAGATGTCAGAACGTGACGCAGCGGCGCTGAACGTGCCGCAAGACCGTGTGCTAAGGCTTCAGGACGGACTACTGGACTGGCTATGAGGCGTGTGACTCATCGGTCTGCGACCAATCCGATTTGAGATAGCGCGATCCATATGTTCAGGAGATAGCGGCGATTCGCCGTTATCAGCGCTATTCCGACAGTTCCATGTCGGTGATGAGGTTCTCTCCGCCGACCTGGTCATACGCCAGTATGACGTCCATACCTTCCTTCAGGGCGTCGACATCGAACTCGCCTGGCAGCTTGTAGGATTTGCCGTCGCTCAGTGTGATCGTCAGGTTCTCCTTGTCGATCGACTGGATCTGGCCTTCAGCCTCGGCTGCAAGCGCGGCGCTGGAAAACATTGCCAGACCGGCTAAGGCGCCGATGAGAGTTCGCTTCATTCGTCTGTTCCTTTCGCTCCGCATGTTGCGGGGACACGTTGGGACGGGCGGGTGAAGAGAGCAATAACACGGCGAATTTGTCAAAACTAAATCGCACACAGGTCATTTGACCCCCACAGAAAACGTCAATAGAACGCTGCCGAGCATCCGGCCTCGGCCGGGCACGGGCGGAGCTGGAAATGTCGCACAATACGTTCGGGCACATGTTCCGCGTCACCACATGGGGCGAAAGCCATGGGGCAGCGCTCGGCTGTGTCGTTGATGGCTGCCCGCCCGGCATTCGGTTCACCAGGGACGACATCCAGGCGGAACTCGACAAGCGCCGGCCGGGCCAATCGCGCTTCGTGACACAGCGTCGCGAGCCGGATGAGGTGCGCGTGCTGTCCGGTTTCGTGCTGGAATCGGACGGTGAGACCATGGTTTCAACCGGCACACCGATCTCAATGATGATCGAGAATGTCGACCAGCGCTCCAAGGACTATGGCGATATCGCCCGGCAGTACCGGCCGGGCCACGCCGACTACACCTATGACGTCAAGTATGGCATCCGCGATTTTCGCGGCGGCGGCCGCTCGTCGGCACGAGAGACTGCCGCGCGCGTCGCGGCAGGGGCGCTGGCCCGCAAGGTCGTGCCTGGAATGATTGTGCGGGGCGCTCTGGTAGCGATGGGCGAGAAGTCAATCGACCGTGACCGCTGGGACTGGGATTTCATTGGCGACGCGGAGAATCCGTTCTTCACGCCGGACAGGCAGTCGGTCGCCGGATTTGCCGATTATCTGGATGGCATCCGCAAAGCCGGTTCGTCGGTGGGCGCAGTGATTGAGATTGTCGCTGAGGGAGTGCCTGCGGGTCTTGGAGCCCCGATCTATGGCAAGCTGGATCAGGATATCGCCTCCAATCTTATGTCGATCAATGCGGTCAAGGGCGTTGAGATCGGCAATGGCTTTGAGGCGGCGCGCATCACCGGCGAGAAGAACGCTGACGAGATGCGAGTGGGAGATGACGGTAAGCCGATGTTCCTGTCGAATAACGCCGGCGGTATCCTTGGCGGCATTTCGACGGGGCAGCCAATCGTCGCGCGCTTCGCTGTCAAGCCGACGTCATCGATTCTGACGCCGCGAAAGTCCGTCGATGCAGACGGCAAGAATGTCGATGTGATGACCAAGGGCCGGCACGATCCATGTGTCGGCATTCGCGCAGTACCGATCGGCGAGGCCATGGTGGCCTGCGCGATCGCCGATCATTATCTTCGGCATCGCGGCCAGACGGGCAGGGTCTGAGGGATTGGCGGCGATGGCGAAGTCCCTTGCAAGGTTCGCTGTAAAGTCCCACAGCAGCTATTTGGGTTGATTGAGAAAAATGCCTTACGATCAAAAGAAAGTCGTCGAAGCGATCCGTGCGTTCGAGCGCGGCGAAATTGTCGTCGTGATGGACGATGACGGACGCGAGAATGAAGGCGACCTCATCATTGCCGCGGTACATTGCACGCCCGAAAAGATGGCGTTCATCGTGCGTTACACCTCCGGCATCGTGTGCGCGCCCATGCCGCGCGAGGAGGCAAGGCGCCTCAATCTTGCGCCTATGGTCGCAGACAATGATGCGCCGCATGGCACTGCCTTCACCGTCAGCGTTGATTTCAAACATGGCACGACAACCGGTATCTCTGCTGACGACCGCACGCTGACGGTCCGCAATCTGGCCAACGGCAATGTCGGTGCGTCGGACTTCGTGCGGCCCGGCCATATCTTCCCTTTGGTGGCGCGGGAAGGCGGGGTGCTGATGCGCTCTGGCCACACGGAGGCCGCGGTCGATCTGTGCAAGCTTGCAGGCCTGCCTCCGGTCGGTGCGATCTGTGAGCTGGTCAACGATGACGGCTCAGTGATGCGCGGGCCGCAAGTAACGGCCTTTGCCGAACAGAACGGGCTGAAGCAGGTCTCGGTTGCCGATCTCATCGCTTATCGCCAGCGCCAGGAAACGTTGATCGAGCGGATCGAATGTTTCGACATCGACACGCCGGGCGGCAAGGCGAAGGCATACACCTACACCCTGCCTTGGGACGTTATGCACCATCTGGCGATCGTTTTCGGCGATATTCGCGACGGCGAGGAAGTGCCCGTCAGACTTCACTCGGAGGACGTTGTTACCGATGTGTTTGGCACCGAGTACCGGTTGCATGACATCATGAAGGCGATGGGCGACAAGAAGCGCGGCGTGATCGTCTATCTGCGCGAGGGCTCAGTCGGCGTCGCTCATCAGGCGCGCAACCGGCCGTCACAAGGCGAGCGCGAGGATCATGAGGAGGCCCGCCGCCGCGAAAGCGAATGGCGCGAAATCGGCCTCGGCGCGCAGATATTGAGAGATCTCGGCATCTCTTCCATCAATCTGATGGCCTCGCGTGAGCGGCACTATGTCGGTCTCGAAGGCTTCGGCATCAGGATAGCGAAGACCGAGATTCTCTGAATCTTCGTCCCATCACTGTCTTCCCCGGAGCAATTCCAGGAAAAGTGGACCGGTTTTCCGTCCGGAATTGGCATCCGGAATCCTATACGCATTGCACTACGGCGGGCTGCCGGAGGTGGATAGAATTAGCCCCCGTTTCCATTTTGAAACCTATATTTTGTATAAATATCAAATGTTTAAGGAATTTTGATGGAAGCTGGCGCGGGCTTCTGTCCAGAAGGGCTAGGTCACTCTCATAATCTCGCAGTTCTCGCGCGGCGATTGAGAGATTTTGGCCGATCGTACCCGTTTCGGACACGCGGAATACAGAACCGAAGCATAGAACGGGGCGACCCCAACGCACGTTTACGATTTCCCTTCGCATCCACAAAAAATTGTGCCACAGGGCCTGCCGGTCGCGTTAACGTTGAGGAGGACGGATGTGAGCGCATCAGCGCAGACCAGGGCCCTGACACCGCCGGACATTGCGGCGCGGAAGGGCGGCACGCCGTTCGTTTGTCTCACTGCCTACACGACGCCGATGGCGCGGCTGGTCGACGGGCATTGCGATCTGGTTCTGGTCGGCGACAGCGTCGGCATGGTCCTTCACGGCCTTCCCTCGACACTTGGCGTGACGCTCGACATGATGACCATGCATGGCAAGGCAGTCAGGCGCGGCGTCGAGCGCGCGCTGATGGTGGTCGACATGCCGTTCGGCACCTACGAGGAGGGTCCGGAGCAGGCATTTCGCAACGCCGCCCGCCTTATGGCCGAAACCGGATGCGGCGCGGTGAAGCTCGAAGGCGGCGAGACGATGGCGGAGACGATCCGCTTTCTGACCGGTCGCGGCATTCCCGTCATGGCGCATGTCGGGTTGACGCCCCAGTCCGTCAATGCCTTCGGCGGCTATCCCGTCCGGGGCCGAGGCGGCGAAGCGGACCGGATCATGCGCGATGCTGACGCGGTTGCAGCAGCGGGGGCTTTCTCCGTGGTGCTTGAAAAGATCGCCGAACCGTTGGCGCGCCGGATCACGGAAAGCATCGCAATCCCGACGGTCGGGATCGGTGCTTCTGCCGCCTGCGATGGGCAGATACTGGTGGTTGACGACATGCTGGGCATGTTCACGGACTTCCGGCCGAAATTCGTCAAGCGCTACGCCGAACTTGGCCAACAGGCGGAAGCCGCGATCGCGGCTTACGCGGAGGAGGTCCGCAACAGGCGGTTTCCCGCAAACGAGCATACCTTTGGCGAGACGCCAAACTCCCCGGACAGAGGGAAAACCGCATGACCGTACCGATTGTCCGCACCGTGGGCGAGCTTCGGGCAACCGTGTCCGGCTGGCGGCGGGAGGGGGCCAAGGTGGCTGTCGTGCCGACGATGGGCGCTTTGCACGAGGGACATCTCAGTCTGGCGCGCGCAGCACTCGTCCGGGCAGACCGGGTGATCGTGACCCTCTTTGTCAATCCGAAACAGTTCAACAATGCCACCGATCTCGCCGCCTATCCGCGCACGGAGGTGCAGGATGCGGCCAAGATCGGACCCGTCGGTGCGCATCTTCTCTATGCCCCGGATGCCACGGAAATCTATCCGCCCGGTTTTGCCACGACGGTTTCGGTGTCCGGCGTGAGCGAGGGCTTGTGTGGCAGGTTCAGGCCCGGCCATTTTGATGGCGTGGCGACGGTCGTCGCCAAGCTGTTCCTGCAGACCCAGGCCGATCTCGCCTTCTTCGGGGAGAAGGATTTTCAGCAGCTTCTGGTCGTGCGCAGAATGGCGCGCGACCTCGATATTCCCACCGAGATCGTGTCCTGCCCGACCGTCCGGGAGAGTGACGGGCTCGCCATGTCGTCGCGCAATGCGCGCATGAGCGCCGAGGAACGGATGATCGCCCCCCGATTGGCGGAGGTGCTTTTCGACGCTGCCCGCCGGCTATCCGCAGGGTCGCCCGCCGGCCCGATCCTCCCTGAAGCAAAGGCCGCAATCTTGGCCGCCGGGTTCCGCGACGTGGAATATCTGGAGCTTCGTTCGGAGACCGATCTGACGCCGCTCGACAAAGCCGACAGGCCGGCACGCCTGCTTGTCGCCGCCTGGCTCGGCGAAATACGCCTCATCGACAATGTCGAGGTGGGCAGAACCTAAAGCATCGGACTGACAAACGAAGTGGTATTTTAACAATTTGATGAAAAAACAACCAGCATGAGAGATCCCTAACATAGAGGTGAAAGTAAAAGAAAGTTTACACTTTATCGCATGTTGCACGGATGTTTGGGCTACGTTATCTCTCTTCAGGAATGGGTGGGAACTGCAAAAAAGAATCACAACGACGTGTTTAGGAAGATTTGTCATAAAAATCTTCCTAGTCGCTGAGAACATTGTCAGGCCGTGTACGTCCAAGCGATCGATCAAAGTAAGCATGCCTGGTGGTGAAAATTAGAGGAAGTACATGCCGTTGCTCAGGTCTCGATTTTGCGCACCGCTGTACGGTGTTAGTCTCGTTGCATTGGTAAGCTCATCGTCTGCTCTTGCGCAAACTATCATCGATAGTGGGCAAACCGTGACTGTCCCCGGCTCGCAAAGCTCGCCCTGGGATATCGTGGGCGATCTGCTGGTGGGCGCCTCGGGCAGCGGCGCACTGGAGATCACTAGCGGTGGCACTGTGTCGAGCGACGGCGGCGCCATTGGCGGGAGTGCCGGCGGCCCTGGCGTTGTGACGGTGAGCGGCGCGGACTCGCAGTGGAGCAACTCCGACCTGTTTGTAGGCTGGTTTGGCAACGGCACGCTGGACATCGCAGAGGGCGGCACGGTGTCGAGTGACACTGGCGCTATTGGCGTCAATCCCGGCGTCACGGGGGCGGCAACGGTGAGCGGCGCGGGATCGCAGTGGAATGCCTCTTCCGACCTGACTGTGGGCCGGTCTGGCGCGGGGACTCTGGAGATAACTGACGGCGGCGCCGTGTCGAATGTCTTTGGCTATATTGGCCTTTTTTCCGGCGGCATTGGCGCGGTGACGGTGAGCGGTGCAGGCTCGCAGTGGAACAACTCTTCCGATCTTTATGTGGGTTACGCTGGCAACGGCGCGCTCGAGATCACCGGCGGTGGCGGTGTGACGACGAATGGCTTTGGCTATGTTGGCCTCAATTCCGGCAGCGTTGGCGAGGTGACGGTGAGCGGCGCGGGATCGCAGTGGAACAGCTCTATCAGCCTGTTCGTGGGTAACGAGGGCAACGGAACGCTGGAGATCATCAACGGGGGCTCGGCATCGGATGACTTTGGCTTTATTGGCGCCGGTCCCGGCGGCAGTGGCAGGGTAACCGTGCGCGGCGAGGGATCGCAGTGGAACAACACTATCGGCCTCTATGTGGGCAGCTCTGGCAACGGCACGATGGAGATCACCGACGGTGGCGACGTGTCGAGCGACTTTGCAATTATCGGCTCCAACTCCGGCGGCACTGGCACGGTCACTGTGAGCGGCGCGGGATCGCAGTGGGTCAATCCTTCCGGCCTGGTTGTAGGCGACGCTGGCGACGGCGTGATGCGGATCACTGACGGCGGGGCCGTTTCGAGCGGCGGTGGCTCTATTGGCACGCTTTCCGGCGGTACTGGCTGGGCCACGGTGAGCGGCGCGGACTCGCAGTGGAACAACTCTTCCAGCCTGCGTGTGGGTAACGGGGGCAACGGCACGCTGGAAATCGCCGAGGGCGGCTCCCTGACCAGCATCGATAGCTCTATTGGCACGCTTTCCGGCGGCATCGGCACGGTGACGGTGAGCGGCGCAGGGTCGCAGTGGAACAACTCTTCCGGCCTGGCGGTGGGCGACGCTGGCAACGGCACACTGAAGATTTCCGATCAGGGCAACGTGACGGCATCCAATGTCATTCTGGCGAGTGCCGAAGGCAGCAGCGGCGTCATGGCTATCGGGGCAATGCCCAGCTTCGAGCCCGCCGCTCCGGGAACTCTTATCACGTCAACACTCCAGTTCGGGGAGGGCGACGGGCGCATCGTCTTTGATCATACAGCGCTTGATTACGCGTTTGACGCGACCATCAACGGCGGCGCGGACAATGCGGCAGGTTCCGGAACAGGCCTCGTGGGAGACGGCCTGATCGAGGCAATAGCGGGGCGCACCATCCTTAATGCCGATCACGGGGATTTCACTGGTACGCTGCAGGCCAGCGGTGGCGGCATCCTGCAGGTCAATGGCGACATGTCGCATAGCGTCGCCGCGGTCCTTGCCGGCGGCCGGCTTGAGGGGTACGGCTCCGTCGGAGCGGCCACCAATGCCGGCGTCATCGCGCCAGGCGCCTCGATTGGCACGCTGACCATAGAAGGCGACTATACCGGCGCGGGCGGGACGATCGAGATCGAGACGGTTCTTGACGGTGACGGCTCGCCCACCGATCTGCTCGTCATCACCGGCGCAACCTCCGGCCAGACCAATGTTGAGGTGACCAATCTCGATGGCGGCGGAGGCCAGACTGTCGAGGGCATCCGGATCATCAGTGTCGGCGGCGCTTCCAATGGCCAATTCTCGCTGGTGAGCGACTTTGTGACCGAAGATGGCCAGCAGGCGGTCATCGGTGGCGCCTATGCCTACACGCTGCATCAAAATGGCATCGCCGACCCGGGCGACGGCGACTGGTATCTGCGCTCGGCGCTTCGGGAAGCGCGCCGCTTTCAGCCAAATGCGCCGCTCTATGAGGCCTATCCGCAGGTCCTGCTGGCGCTGAACGGGCTGCCCACCCTGCAGCAGCGTGTTGGCAATCGCTACTGGAGCGGAGCGGCCGCTGCGGCCGGAGTGTCCACGGATGGCGGCCCGGCAGACAATCCGGTCGACGGCAATAGCGTGTGGACCCGCATTGAGGGCAGCCACGCGCGCTTTGAGCCGGGCGTGTCGACCTCTTCGACCGGCTATGACATCGACCTGATCAAGCTTCAGGCCGGCCTCGACGGCCAGTTCTACGAGAGTGCGGCTGGCCACGTGATCGGTGGCATCACCGTGCATTACGGTCATGGCTCGGCCGATGTCTCGTCCTTGTTCGGCGACGGCTCGATCGATACCGACGGCTATGGGTTCGGCGGCACGCTGACCTGGTATGGCGCCAACGGCCTTTATATCGACGGTCAGGCGCAGCTGACCTGGTATGACAGCGATATCACCTCGCGCGCCCAGGACATCACCGTCCCTGGACTGGTCAAGAGCAACGACGGCTTCGGCTATGCGCTATCGATCGAAGGTGGTCAGCGCATTGCCCTCGGCTACGACTGGTCGCTGACGCCGCAGGCGCAGCTGGTCTATTCGGCGGTGGACTTCGACGACTTTGTCGATCCTTATGACACGCGTGTCGGGTTCGTCCGCGGCGCTGGCCTGCTGGCGCGCGCCGGGCTTGCACTCGACAAGGAGGCAAGCTGGCAAGATGTGAACGGCCAGATTGCGCGCAGCCATGTCTACGGCATTGCCAATCTCTATGGCGAATTCCTGGATGGCAGCCGTGTCAACGTGGCCGGGGTCGGTTTCGATAGCCGTAACGACCGCATCTGGGGCGGCATCGGGGCCGGCGGCTCCTACAATTGGGGTAATGACAGGTACTCGCTCTATGCCGAGGGCACGATCGACACCAGCCTGGAAAACTTTGCTGACAGCTACGCTCTCAAGGCAAGTGTAGGCTTCAGGATGAGCTTTT
>JBEVEP010000064.1:0-29650 GCA_040512755.1 Mesorhizobium sp. | reverse complement strand
GAACGGGACGCTGCCCACAAGCCGCCAGACAAGCTTGCGGACGCGATCCGCATGGCGACACGCATGATCAATGGAAAGGAAGTTTTTTGATGAATACAGGCGACAGTATGGGCATGCCCGAGACCAAAGCCGTCACGCCTTTGGACCTGCCCGAAGCATTCGGCGAGTTCATGGCCGCGTTTGAAGCGTTCAAGGACGCTAATGACCTGCGGCTGGGGCAGATCGAAAGGCGAATGAGCGCGGACGTCGTGACGACGGAGAAGGTGGATCGCATCTCGCGAACCCTGGATGAACAGAAGCGGGCGCTCGACACTCTGAACCTGAAGAAGGCGCGCCCAATCCTGGGCGGCGAGGGCCGTCCGGTCGACACCGAGCACAAGCAGGCCTTCGAAGCCTATGTGCGGACCGGCGACGACCGGCTGTTGCGTTCGCTCGACACAAAGGCAATGTCCTACGGCTCCGGGCAGGATGGTGGTTATCTCGTGCCCAGCGAGACCGAAACCGAGATCGGCAAGCGGCTCTCGCTGCTCTCGCCCATCCGCGGGATCGCCTCCGTGCGGCAGGTTTCGTCCGCAGTCCTGAAGAAGCCGTTTTCCATCAGCGGACCGGCGGTCGGGTGGGTAGCGGAGACCGCAGCGCGGCCACAGACCACCACGGCGACCCTGGCCGAGTTGCAGTTCCCGACCATGGAGCTTTATGCCATGCCGGCGGCGACCGCCACTCTGTTGGACGATGCGGTGGTCGATCTCGACCAGTGGATCTCCTCAGAGGTGGAGGCCGCTTTCGCCGAGCAGGAGGGCATCGCCTTCGTTTCAGGTGACGGAACAAACAAGCCAAAGGGATTTCTCAACTATACGAAGGTCGCCGAAGCCAGCTGGGCCTGGGGACAGGTCGGCTATGTCGCGACAGGGGTGGCGGGCGCACTGCCGGCCAGCAACCCGTCGGATGTGCTGATCGAGACGGTCTATGCGCTGAAGGCGGGCTATCGCCAGAACGCAAACTGGGTGATGAACCGTGAGACGCAGGCCACAATCCGCAAGCTGAAGGACGCGGACGGCAACTATCTGTGGCAGCCGCCGGCAGCACCCGGCCAAAAGGCCATGCTGATGGGCTTCCCGCTGGTCGAGGCGGAGGAGATGCCCAACGTTGCCACCGATGCGACGCCGGTCGCCTTCGGCGATTTCGCGCGGGGCTATCTGGTGGTCGATCGCACCGGCGTGCGCGTGCTGCGCGATCCGTACTCCGCCAAGCCTTATGTGCTGTTCTACACCACCAAGCGCGTCGGCGGCGGCATCCAGGACTTCGACGCGATCAAGCTGCTGAAGTTTGGCGAAAGCTGAGGCCGCGCGAAAATCTACTCCGGCAGCCATCTGACGCGATTTTCTCCGCTTCCGGTGCTGATGAATGCCCCCTCATCCGGCCTCGCTCTGCTCGGCCACCTTCTCCCCGCTGGGGAGAAGAGGGTTCGGCGGCACGGCCGGCGATCTCCTCTCCCCTCGGGGAGAGGGTGGCGAGGGCGAAGCCCGAGCCGGGTGAGAGGGCAGCGCAACGTCCATACGCGATTGACCTTCCCCACAAGGGGAGGGCAAGTCGTCGACGCCTTTTTCTTATCAAAAACAACGAGTTCAGGACATTTCATGACTCTGTTTCGAACCGGCGAACCGGAAGCGGAGCCGGTGACACTTGCCGGTGTGAAAGCCCATCTTCGTCTCGACCACGACAGTGAGGATGGGCTGTTGAGCGGCCTCATTCGCGCCGCGCGCGACGAGGTGGAAAGGGCAACCGGCACCGCGCTGATCAACCAGACCTGGCGGCTCGCGCTCGATCGATGGCCGCGAAACGGCTGCGTGCTGCTTGCTCGCCATCCCGTGCGGTCAGTTCTGTCAGTCACGGTCTACGGACCGGACGGCGAAGCCTCATTGCTGCCGCCCGCCGCGTACCAGTTCGACCCGCTGTCGCGCCCTGCGCGTATCCATTTCGACAATCGACCGGTGCTGTTGAGGGCCATGAACGGCATCGAGATCGATTTCGCCGCCGGATTTGGCGAAGCCGGAACCGATGTCCCCGACCTTCTGAAGCGAGCAATTCTGATGCTTGCAACACATTGGTACGAGTTTCGTGGCGTGCTTGGTCCGGAGAACCAGCCGGCATCCTATCCCCCCGGATATGAGCGCCTGATCGCGGGATATTAGGCGAGGAAGCTCTGATGCACTCGGTTCTTCTGGATCCGGGGTTTCTCAGGAACGAACTGAGGCTGCAGGCGGCGGGAGTCGTTCCGGACGGGTTGGGCGGCCACACCGAGGCGTGGAGTGAGATCGCGCTGCTCTTCGGCATGGTCGAACCCGTCAGCGCCAACAGCATCGTCAACGCCGATCAGGCGATCGAGACGGTCACGCACCGGATCACAATCCGCAAAAGAAACGACATCCGCAGCGGTATGCGCTTCGTCAAGGGAGCGCGGGTGTTCGAGATCGAAACCGTGCACGATCCGGATGAAACGGGCCGGTACCTCGTGTGCCGGGTCCGGGAGGAAAGACTATGAATCTAACGATCAGTCTGACGTTGGATGGGCTCGTCAGGGCCCTGCGATGGAGAGAGCACGATCTGGCGGAAAAAGCCGAACGACGATACCTTCCGCCCGGAAACGCCGATGAGGCTGATGACATTGAACGGCCGATTTCAAGGCGGTCAAGGATGACAAGGGAGCACCATGATGACCGCTCCGGCGGCTGAACTGCAGAAGGCCATTTTCTCGGCGCTTTCAAATGACACGGAACTGTCGGCGCTGCTTGGCGGTGTCCGTATCTTCGATCAGGCTCCCGCGAACGTCGCTTTCCCATACATCACCTTCGGGCGAACCAGCATTTATGACTGGAGCACCGGCACCGAAAGCGGGACCGAGCAACTCTTCACGCTTCACATCTGGTCTAAGGAGAAGGGAAAGAAGGAAACGCTGGACATTATGGAGCTTGCCCGCGCGCGGCTGGACGATGCGTCGCTGCCGCTCGATGGCCACCATCTCGTCAACATCCGCCTCGAATTCGCGGAGGCCCGCCATGAGGACGACCTGTCCGTCCACCATGGCCTGCTGCGGTTCCGCGCGGTGACGGAGCCGGATAGCAGCGGCACAGGAAGTTGATTTCAAATTGCGTGACCAAAAGGGCCTCGCGCTAATTTCTATTGGAAAAGCAAGAGGCTATAGCGGAAATGTGACTCTGGGCATCATTCCGCTCCGGGACTGATTGCGCGGCAAATCGCCTTCGCAGGTCATAACGCCAAACGAACTTTACCTGCTTTGGCGCACAGCGCCCGACACCGATGGCGATAGGGTCGCCATCTCTACCCACACAAGATTCAGGAGACGACGGATGGTCGCACAGAAGGGCAAGGACCTTCTGCTCAAGATCGATTCCAACGGTTTGGGCAATTTCGTAACGGTGGCCGGACTGCGCTCCAAGCGCATCGCATTCAACAGCGAAACGGTCGACATAACGGATGCGGATTCAGCTGGCCGCTGGCGTGAACTGCTGGCCGGAAGCGGTGTGCAGCGCGCAGCAATCAGCGGATCGGGCATTTTCAAGGATGCGGAGTCCGACGCAATGATCAGAACACGCTTCTTTGCCGGCGACATCGTGGCCTGGCAGTTGGCGGTGCCAAGTTTCGGCATCGTGGCTGGGCTGTTTCAGATCACGGCGCTTGAATACACAGGCGCGCATGACGGCGAAGTGACCTTCGAGATCGCGCTGGAATCGGCGGGGCCCATCAGCTTCACGGTGACGCCATGATCGCCAATCGCCGCCGCGGCGAGATCGCCGCCGAACTCGACGGACGGGAATACCGGCTCTGCCTGACGCTCGGCGCTCTGGCGGAACTGGAAGCAGCATACGCTGTCGATGATCTCAATGCGCTGGTCGAGCGCTTCTCATCCGGTAGGCTGTCGGCGCTGGACATGATCCGGATGGTCGGCGCGGGGCTGCGAGGAGCGGGCTATGAGATTTCGGACGATCAGGTCGCGAAGATGCAGTCGCGCAATGGGGCGGCGGGATTCGCGGCGATCGTCGCGGAACTGCTCACCGTCGCATTCGGCGCGGCCGAGCAGACGCAGTCTTCGTCAGACCCTCAATAGCCGCAGCTGGCGACGGCCGGGCATTTCCCTGGGACGACGTCATGTCGACAGGACTTGGCCTGCTGCGGCTTTCGCCCGCCGCCTTCTGGTCGATGACGCCGCGTGAGTTCGAGCGCGCGGCGAGCACCGTTCTGCCAAAGCGTACCGGCGCTCCACGCCGCGACGATCTCGCCGAACTCATGCGCAAATTTCCTGATGATGGAGAAACGATTTGGCCGAAGCAGTAAGCGTGCAGATCAGCGCCGACACGGCGCCATTCGCCGCGGCGCTCAGGAATCTGGAAGTGCTGTCGCAGAGCTTCGGCGCGCAGCTTACCGGAGCACTGAAGGGCGCGGTGCTGAGTGGCAAGGACCTCGACGATATGCTGCGCAGGATCGGACTGAACCTTGCGGGCATGGCGTTGAACCAGGGACTGCAGCCGTTGCAATCGATGACCGGTTCGCTGTTCTCGTCGCTGTTCAGCGGATTTGCCGGGTTGATGCCTTTCGCCAAGGGCGGCGTTCCCGGCCACGTCGTTCCCTTTGCAAGCGGGGGCGTCGTATCCGCGCCGAGCTTCTTTCCGATGGGGCGCAATGTCGGCCTGATGGGCGAGGCGGGGTCCGAGGCGATCCTGCCTCTGCAGCGCTCGGCGGACGGCCGGCTAGGCGTCGCTGCGTCGGGGGGAGGCGCGCCAGTCAACGTCGTCTTTAACGTCTCCGCTCAGGACGCAGGCTCATTCCGCAAGTCGGAGGCCCAGATCACTGGCATGCTCGCCCGCGCCGCCTCGCGCGGCGCCCGGACCTTTTGAGGTTGGCAGATGGCTGATTTCGCTAGCTTCCACGACGTGCTTTTCCCGCTTTCGGTTTCCTTTGGCGCGACCGGAGGGCTGGAGCGGCGCAACGAGATTGTCCTCATGACGTCCGGCCGCGAGCGCCGGAATGCGCGATTTTCGCAATCGCGCCGCCGTTACGACGCCGGAACGGGCGTTCGCTCGATAGAGGACCTTTATGACGTACTCGCCTTTTTCGAGGCCAGGCGCGGGTCGCTTCATGCATTCCGCTTCCGCGACCCATTCGACATGAAATCGTGCAGGCCGGGCGAGACCGTGACGGCCTTCGATCAGCAGATCGGCGTCGGCGACGGCTCCAAAGCCCGGTTCTTGTTGGCGAAGATCTATGGCGTCGGTGCTGATGCTTATCGCCGGGACATATTGAAGCCAGTCGCCGCGACAGTCCGGGTTGCCGTCAACAACAGCGAGCGTGCGCCCACTACGGGTTTTTCACTCGATCCTGCCACAGGCGAGGTCGTATTCCCGGCCGGAGGAATTCCGGCTGCCAATGCCATAATCACGGCGGGCTTCGAATTCGATGTGCCGGTGCGGTTCGACACGGAGCGCCTCGAGGTCAGCATGACCGCGTTCAAGGCCGGACAAATCCCCTCCATACCGCTGATCGAGGTGCAGCCGTGAGCACCTATCCCGAAGCACTTGCCGGGCACCTTTCCGGTCAGCTCACGACGCTGTGTCATTGCTGGCGGCTAACGCGGAGGGACGGCGTCGTCACGGGCTTCACCGATCATGACCGGGCGCTCGCCGTCGACGGCACGACGTTCGAGCCGGAGTCCGGGTTCAGCGCCAGCGAAGCGCGCGATCGTCTCGGCCTGGCCACGGATACGGTCGATATCGAGGGCGCATTGTCGTCGCTCCACATCAGGGAGGAGGACATTGCCGCGGGCCGGTACGACGGCGCGAAGGTGGAGACGCTACTCGTCAACTGGCGGGAGCCGTCGCAATTCGCGCTGCTGCGGACGGCAACGGTTGGCAAGATCACCAGAAGCGACCACCGCTTCATCGCCGAACTCGAAAGCCTGACGCAGGCGCTCGACCACCCGCAGGGTCGCTACATGCGTCGAACCTGCGACGCGGAGCTGGGCGACCAGCGCTGCGGGTTTGTGACCTCACAGCCGGGATATCAGGGCAGCGGGTCCGTGGTTTCAGCCAACGCCACTGACGCGGTGTCCGTTTCCGGACTTGAGGCCTTTGCGGCTAGCTGGTTTTCGCATGGTCTTCTCACCTGGCAATCGGGCGCAAACGTTGGACGCTCAGAGCGCATCGGCATTCACCGGAAAAGCGGGGCGGAAACCGTCCTGACGCTGTCGCGGAAGGACGGAACGACGCCAGAGGCGGGAGACAGCTTCCTCGTCGTTGCCGGTTGCGACAAGACATTCGCGACCTGCAAAGCGAAATTCGCGAACGCAGTGAACTTTCGCGGCTTTCCGCACTTGCCGGGCAACGATGCCGGCTATGCCTATGTGACCGAGGGCGGGCAATTCGACGGCGGGCCGCTTGTGCCATGAGTACGCCTCCGCAACAGGCACTGACCGGCAATGCGGCAATGCTCGCCGAAGCGCTTGACTGGGTCGGCACGCCCTATCGCCACCAGGGATCCACCAAGGGCGTCGGCTGCGATTGCCTTGGGCTTATCCGGGGAGCATGGCAGGCCGTCTACGGGGTCGAGCCGGAAGCTGCGGGTCCATACACGCAAGACTGGGCGGAAGCCGGCGGGGAAGATCTATTCCTGGCGGCTGCGCGGCGTCACTGCTTCGAAAGACAGTCAACAGACGCCCAGCCAGGCGACCTGCTGCTATTCCGATGGCGGCCGCACCTGCCTGCGAAGCATGCCGGCATCCTTGTCGATACGAACCATTTTATCCATGCCTACCAAGGGCATAGCGTGATTATTTCATCGCTGGTCCCACAGTGGCGCCAGCGGATTGCTGCTGTCCTTGCCTTTCCTGAACCAATGAACTCTTGAGACTGGAGCGTCATGGCAACTCTCGTCCTGCAAGCGGCCGGTGGATTTATCGGCGGCTTTCTGGGTCCCGTCGGCGCAGCGATCGGAACCGCTGCCGGCGCGATGGCTGGCTATGCCATCGACCGGGCGCTGATCGACAGCACGCGGCGCATAGAGGGGCCGCGGCTTACCGATGCGCGACCCTATTCGGCTGAAGAGGGTGCGCCGCTCCCGCGTGTCTACGGGACCGCACGTATTGGCGGTACGCTGATATGGGCGACGCGCTTCGAGGAGAGCCGAACCACCAAACGGCAGGGCGGCAAGGGCGGCGGGCCGAAGGTGACCGAGTACAGCTATTTCGTGAACGCCGCCTTTGCGCTTTGCGAGGGACAAATCGCTGGCATTCGCCGCATATGGGCAGACGGACGCGAACTCGACCGCGATCGGGTGGACCTTCGTATCTACAACGGCTCCGGCGACCAGATGCCCGACCCGCTCATCGAGGCCAAGCAAGGTTCCGGCAACAGCCCGGCCTATCGTGGGACAGCCTATGTGGTCCTCGACCGGTTGCCGATCGGCGACTATGGGAATCGTATTCCGCAGCTCCAGTTCGAAGTCCTTCGGCCGGTCGGCAAAGTGGCGCAGAATATCCGCGCCGTCGCGCTCATTCCGGGATCGACCGAGTTCGGCCTTTCGCCGTTTCTCGTGACGCGGGAAATCTCGCGCGGCGATACCGAAGCGATCAACCGCCATGTGCTTCATGCCGCCACCGACCTTGCAGCTTCGCTTGACGAGCTGCAGTCGTTGTGTCCGAACCTGGAACATATCGCGCTGGTGGCTACGTGGTTCGGGAACGATCTGAGGGCAGGCGCATGTACGATCCGCCCCTCGGTGACAGATCATCTCACCGACGGGTTCTCGCAACCATGGAAGGTATCGGGCCTGACCCGCGACGCCGCTCCACTCGTCTCCCGGCACGAGGGAAGTGCGGCGTATGGGGGCTCGCCTTCCGACCTGACCGTCATCGATGCGATCAAGGAGATCAAGCGGCGCGGCTTGAAGGTGACGCTCTATCCCTTTGTGATGATGGATATTCCGGCGGATAACGCTCTTCCCGATCCGTATGGGAAGGCGGCTCAGGCGAGCTATCCGTGGCGCGGCCGCATAAGCTGCCATCCCGCTCCGCTGCAGCCTGCCTCGGCGGACAGGACCGCAGCCGCCCGGACGCAGATCGCCGCCTTCTGTGGAACCGCGCAGGCCGCGAACTTTACGACGGACGTGGCAGCAGTCGCTTTCAATGGCCAGCCGGGTGACTGGGGTTACCGCCGGTTCGTCCTTCATTTCGCGCATCTGGCCGCTGCAGCCGGCGGTGTCGACGCGTTTCTCGTCGGTTCTGAATTGCGCGGCCTGACGACGGTGCGGGACCAAAACAACGCATTCCCGTTCGTCGAGCAGTTATGCGATCTCGCCGGTCAGGCTCGCACGATCCTGGGGGCGGCGACCAGGATCACCTATGCTGCAGACTGGAGCGAATATTTCGGCCACCACCCGCAAGACGGCAGCGGCGATGTCTTCTTCCATCTCGATCTCTTGTGGTCGCACCCAGCGGTCGACGCCATCGGCATAGACAATTACATGCCGCTGTCTGATTGGCGGGACGAGGATATGTCCGGCGGCAATCCGGACGCGTTCGCGGGGCCTTACGATCCGGACGGGCTGCGCCGCGCCGTGCAAGGCGGCGAGGGGTTCGACTGGTACTATCCTTCCGAGACGGCGCGAAATAACCGGCAGCGCGCCTCGATCACGGATGGCGCCCATGGCAAGCCGTGGGTCTTCCGCTACAAGGACATTGCGGGCTGGTGGTCGAACCTCCACCACAACCGCATTGGTGGGCAGGAGGCTGCGCAGCCAACTGCGTGGATTCCCCGGTCCAAGCCCGTGTGGTTCACCGAAATCGGTTGCCCGGCGGTGGACAAGGGGCCGAACCAGCCAAACGTCTTTCCGGACCCGAAATCGGCCGAAAGCGCTTCGCCCTATTTCTCGAACGGCGGACGCTCCGACCTTGCCGTCGAGCGGTATCTCGCCGCCCATTCCGAATTCTGGGATCCGGCGAGCCCGCACTTCGTCGCCTCCGGCAATCCGCTGTCGCCGCTTTATGGCGGGTGCATGGTCGACCCCTCTCGCCTCTATATCTGGGCGTGGGATGCGCGGCCGTTCCCTGCGTTTCCGCTGACAAGCGGCGTATGGCGCGACGGGGAAAACTGGCGGCTTGGCCACTGGCTGAATGGGAGGCTGAGCGGTCTCACCTGCGGCGATCTCATCAATGCGGTGCTTGCCGACCATGGGCTGCCGGCCGCCGACGTGTCGAACGCTGACGGAACGATGCATGGGTATCTGGTGTCGGATCCCGCGTCCGCCCGCGCGACTCTCGAGCCGGTCATCGATCTCTATGGCCTCGCGGTCTGCGAGGTCGGGGGTAAACTCGTCTTTCGCCGCGAGGGCATGCAGGCGGCCCCGGTCGCGGTGACCGAACTGGTGGTGGAGGGCGACAGCCCAATGGTCGATTCCACGCGAACGCCCGATCACCACCTGCCCGCAGAAGCGATACTTGGATTTCGCGATCCGCTGAACGACTACCAGACCGCATCCGCGCGAAAGCGCAGGGAAGGGGCTGCCGGACAAAGGCAGGAAACGATCAGCTTTGCGGGCATGCTCGAAACGGGCGAAGCGCAGGCGCTGCTTGATGACTGGCTTCGTCGGGCATGGTCGCAGCGTGAGACCATCGCGTTCGCTGTTCCATCTCCGGACCCCAGTGTCGAACCGGGAACCGTCGTGCGGTTGCCCGACATCAGGGGCGATTCGGAGTTCCTCGTGACCGATGTCGAGGATGGCCTGATTCGCAGGGTCTCGGCGCGCCAACTGGTCCGGGCATTGCCGTCCGCCTGGAACGGCAGCCTGCCGCCAACACTTCCAGCGCCGGTCACGATCGCCGGGCGCTCGCACGCGCTGTTCCTGGATCTCCCCATGCCTCCAGGCGGCGGAAACTCCTGCAAACAGTTTCGCGTCGCCGTGTGGAACAGGTCGTGGCGAAGCCAGCTTGCGTTCGCTTCGCCTGAAGCAACGGGGTTTTCCCAACGCGCCTCGATCGTCCAGCCGGCAACGGTCGGGCAACTCGTCGAAGGGTTGGGCGCGGGATTCGACGGACGGGTTGACCGTGGCGGCGCTGTCATCGTGAAGCTTTCCGATGGTGAGCTGGCGAGCGTCAGCCGCCTGCAAATGCTGAACGGCGCGAACATTGCGGCGATCCGGTCGGCGATTGGCGTATGGGAACTTATCCAGTTCGAGACGGCGGAGGAGATACAGCCTGCCCAGTGGCGGCTCTCCAACCTGCTGCGCGGTCAGCTTGGAACGGCCGATGCGATGTTCGTCGGCGCTCCGATCGGCGCTGATTTCGTCCTCATAGACGATGCAGTCCGATCAGCCGGGTTGTTGCCGTCGGAATGCGGACTTTCCTTGAACTGGCGCGTCGGACCCGCCGGCTACGAATTCTCGGCGGACAATTTCATGCAACAGTTGCAGACCGGAGGCATCCGGGCGAGCTTGCCGCTTGCTCCGGTTCACCTTCGAGGCAAGCGATCGCTGTCGGGAGACCTGGCGATTTCCTGGATCCGCCGTGGCCGCATCGACGCTGATAGTTGGCTCTCCGCTGAAATTCCGCTTGGCGAGGAGACGGAGTCCTACCGGATATCAATCGGTCCCGTCGGCGGAACGCCCATCAGAACGGTGACGTCCTCGGTCTCGAATTGGCTCTATCAGGCGTCGCAGATAGCGGCAGATTTCTCGCCCGTGCCGCCAGAGATCGAAGTGAGCGTCTCGCAAATGAGTGCGACAGTCGGGTGGGGCTTGGAGGCGAGGCGACGGCTTTCGCTCCTTTGACCAACACACGTGCGCAAGCGGCGAGACGTGCGTGGCACGGCGCAGCTTGCGCCGGAGCTGATTCAGGACGTGCAATTCGCGTCGTAACGCTTTGATCCGCAATGTTTCGAGGTTCCGCGATCTGTGGACCAACGCGGCTTGTTCAATTTCTCCTTTGGAAAGGCAATGACATGGCTGAGACGAAACCCTGGTACTACTCGCGCACGATCTGGGCATCGCTTGTTACCGTGGCAAGCGCTTTCGCCGGCATCGTGGGGTTGCCAGTCGAGGGGCTGGACAATTCCGTACTGACCGATACGCTGCTTCAATTGGTGACGGCGGTCGCGGGCGCAGTTTCCATTTTCGGGAGACTGTCGGCCAAGGATCGGATCAGCTGACGCAACGAAGTTATCTGTAGGTTGAGGCGGCGAGGTAGTCTGGCAGTCTGTAAGTTCAATAACATATCGTTCATTCAACGTTCAGAAGCCGTCCGGTAGAAGGACGCCATGACAAAACTTCGCTCAGTGTTTCAATCCGTGATCGCAGCACTATCCGCGACGGCAGTGGCTGCCTCGGCGGCGCTTGCTGTCCCGGCTGTCCCGGTCGGCGTGGAAAGCCTCGTACACCCGATCGCGGGCGATTGCTACGCTATCGGCGAACAGGTGGCGGCACAGAACGGCGGAACACTCGCGAAGGCTTCGCCGTCAACGGAGGGAGGCCAGCCCGTATGCGTGGTGGTGATCCTGGTCCCCGGGAAGGATGGACAGCGGCCGCGGCGTGTCCAACTCGTGGTCCCGCAGAACTGACCTGCGACTGTTTCCCCGACTATCGCTTTGACCTATATCTGCCACCAACCTCTCGCGGCTCGAATGTGATTCCATGCGGATACTCGTCGTCGAAGATGACAAGGACCTGAACCGTCAGCTTTCCGATGCGCTGGTGGATGCGGGCTACGTTGTCGACCGCGCATTCGACGGCGAGGAGGGTCATTTCCTCGGCGACACAGAGCCTTATGACGCTGTCGTGCTGGATATCGGCCTTCCGCAAATGGACGGCATCAGCGTGGTGGAGCGATGGCGCCGGGGCGGGCGCAAGATGCCCGTGCTGATCCTCACCGCGCGCGACCGGTGGAGCGACAAGGTCGCCGGCATCGACGCCGGTGCCGACGACTACGTCACCAAGCCGTATCATATCGAGGAAGTGCTGGCGCGCGTGAGGGCGCTTATCCGCCGCGCTGCGGGTCACGCGTCGTCGGAGATCTCCTGCGGGCCGCTCAGGCTCGACACGAAATCATCAAAGGCGGACGTAGATGGCGTTCCGCTCAAACTGACCTCTCACGAATTTCGTTTGCTCGCCTATCTGATGCATCACATCGGCGAAGTGGTGTCGCGGACAGAACTCGTGGAGCACCTCTACGATCAGGATTTCGATCGCGATTCCAATACGATAGAAGTGTTTGTGGGCAGGCTGCGCAAAAAGATGGGAATCGACATGATCGAGACCGTGCGCGGCATGGGCTACAGGATGCGTGAGCCTGGAGCGTGACGCCGGAGCGGACGAGCAACGATAGTCTTGCCGGTTGCCGGGGCGGCCGGTGAAGCTCGTTCCGCGCTCGCTTGCCTTCCGCATCATAGCGCTGTCGACGATCTGGGCGATCGTGACATTGATCGCCACGTCGACAATCATCAGCACGCTTTACCGCCAGGCGAGCGAACGGGCGTTCAACAGCCTTCTTTCCGCGCATCTCTTCAACCTGATCAGCTCAGTCGGCTCGACCGAAAACGGCGCGTTGACGGGGAGCGTCGATCTGGGCGATCTGAGGTTTTCCCAGCCGGCTTCTGGCTGGTACTGGGCTGTGGATCCCGTTTCGGGCGGACTAACAGGCCAGCGCCGATCGCTATCGATGATCAGGGCAATCGCGTCTCCCTCGACGATCGAAGTACCGTTCAACGCCGATTTCCAGCGCAACTACAAGGCGAACGGAATCAATGGCGAAGTGTTGCAGGTGGTCGAAAGCGAGTTCGTGCTCGACGTCCAAAACCGTGTCGCCCGGTTTCGGGTCATGGGCAACCGGACTGAACTGGAAGACGAAATAGGCGCATTCCAGCGCCGGCTGTTCACCTATTTGTCGCTTTTCGGCGTTGGCATGGTCGCCATCAATGCGATCGCGATCATGATCGGCCTGCGCCCGCTGGTCAGAGTGCGCGAGGCGCTGTCGAAGGTGCGGGAAGGTACCGCGCAACGGCTCGCCGGAACGTTTCCAGCCGAAATCGAGCCGCTTGCCAATGAGACCAATGCGCTGATCGAAAACAACAAGCGCATCGTTGAACGCGCCCGTACCCAGGTCGGCAATCTCGCGCATTCGCTCAAGACACCCTTGGCCGTGCTGCTCAATGAGGCCCGTGCGATCGGTGGCGAGAGGGGCAAGCTCGTCGAAACGCAGGCTTCGGCCATGCAGAAACAGCTTGAACACTATCTGCAGCGAGCGCGTATCGCGGCGCAGCGCGATAGCATCGTCTACCGGACGCCGCTCTCGCCCTCATTGCTGCGCATGGTGCGCGTGATGGAAAAACTCAATCCGTCGACCCGAATAGCGTTGGAGCTGCCGCCGGGCGAAATACTGTTTGCCGGTGAGCGCGAGGATTTCGAGGAGATTGTCGGAAATCTCCTGGAGAATGCGATGAAATGGGCGCGCAGCGCAGTCGTCATTTCGGCACGACCGGTCGAGGCGCAGAACTCAGATGTGGGAATGTTCGAACTCGTGATCGAGGATGACGGTCGCGGTATCCCCGAAGAGAAAGCCAGGGACGTCCTGAAGCGCGGGAAACGCCTGGATGAGACAACACCGGGGACCGGTCTCGGCCTGGCAATCGTGTCGGAACTGGTTCGCGAATACGATGGCCAGTTGGACCTCGATCGTTCCGCGCTGGGCGGACTGAAGGCGATTGTCCGGTTGCATACCGCATATCAGGTACAGTAACTGACATGACAGAAGCCAAAATTCGGCCAAACATCGTCCCTATGCGGGCGCCGCTCCCAATCGGCGCAGACATGAATATCCGGTGACAAAATGAAGATTCATCTGGCTTTTTTGGCTTGTATGCTTGCAGTGACCGGATGCGCAACGAAGACCGGCGGGCAGTCGACGCTTGGCGCGGCGGCGGACGCGGTCGTCAACACGGTAACCGGAAGCGACGCCGATTCGACTAAGGTTACCGCTGCCATCATGAACGAAATGCAGGGTGGCCTCGTTGGCGGAGACATTGGGGCGGATTTGAGCCGGGCGGAGCGGAGCGTCGCGCTCGAGGCTGAATACAGGGCGCTCGAATACACGCCAAGCGGTCAGAAGGTGAACTGGGGTGACCGGCGTTCCGGCCGCTATGGCGAGGTGGTTGCGGCATCGCCCTACCGGGTCGGTTCACAGGACTGCAGGCAGTATGGCCACACCGTGTTTGTCGACGGCCGGCAACAGAAGGCGCGCGGCACCGCCTGCCGGAACGCGGATGGGAGCTGGACTCCGCTTACGTGACTTCGCCCAACCGGGGACGTGACCGTTCGCCGTCAATTGGCCGCATGCTATCGATATTGGCAGTGTGATGCTCCGTGGCTAATGAAGTGATATGTTTTTCTGGGTCGTTGCCGCGCTCCTGACGCTTGTTGCCTGCCTGGCGGTGCTGTTGCCGCTGGTGCGCCACGCCGGTCAGGCCGACCCCGGCGAAAGCCATAACCTGGAAGTCTATCGGGATCAGCTGGACGAACTTGACCGCGACGTGGCGCGGGGCTTGATCGATCGCAACGAGGCAGGACAGGCCCGCGCGGAGATTGGCCGCCGGATACTGCTGCTTGGCCCGTCCTCCGATCGAACAGCGAGCGAACTGAATGGATCGGGCGCGCGGCGCGCGGTCGGCACGGCCGCGGTCCTGGCTGTGCCGCTGATTGCCTGGGGCATTTATATTGGTCTCGGTTCTCCAGAGTTGCCTTCGCAGCCGCTCGCGGAGCGTCTGGCGCAGAACCCGGCCGAAGGCACCGTTGAGGAACTCGTTGCGCGCGCTGAAGCCCATCTTGCCGCAAATCCCGAGGATGGCCGCGGTTGGGACGTCCTGGCTCCAATCTACCTCAGGTTGGGCCGGGCCGGTGATGCTGTCACCGCATACCGGAACGCGATCACCATCAAAGGGGCTACTCCCGAGCGCGAGAGTGGGCTTGGCGAGGCGATAGCGGCCGCCGCGGGCGGGATGGTGTCTTCGGATGCGCAAGCGGCGTTCGAACGTGCGCTTGGCCTGGACGGTAACAATCCTAAAGCCCGTTTCTATCTCGCAACTGCCATGGTTCAGGAGGGTAGGCTGAGCGATGCTGCCGGCGCCTGGAGACGGATGCTTGCCATCCTCCCGGCGGATTCGCCGTGGCGAACTCCGACCGAGGAGGCGATCGCGGAAGCGGAACGCCGCATGGCGATGGCGGGAAACGAGGAGGCGCCAAAAGTTCCAACGCAGGACGAGCTCGAAAGTGCCGCCGCAATGCCGCCCACTGATCGGGCGGCGATGATCGAGGGCATGGTGGCGCAACTCGATGAAAAATTGCGCGCGAGCCCGCGCGATCCGGAAGGATGGCGGCGCTTGTTGCGTTCGTATCAGGTTCTCGGGAAGGTCGCCGAAGCACAGGATGCGCTCAAGCGCGGGGTCGCGGCGTTTGGGCCCGAAAGCGACGAAGCCAAAGATCTGGAAGCATTCGCGGTCTCGCTCGGGCTTCCAAGGACGGAGTAGGCCGGGTGACCCGAAAACAGAAGCGACTGACGGTGATTGGTGGCGCTCTCGGCTTTCTTGGGCTTGCGACCGCGCTCGTCTTTTACGCCCTCGGGCAAAAGACATCCTACTTCTACATGCCCGCTGACCTGCAACAGGCGACAGTTGCACCCGGCGAACGCATCCGTCTCGGCGGCCTGGTGGAGAAGGGGACGATCATTCGGGGGCAAGGCACGGAGATCACATTTTCGGTGACCGATCATGAGAAATCCGTGAAGGTCGCCTACACCGGCATCCTGCCGGATCTCTTCCGGGAGGAGCAGGGTGTCATTACCGAAGGCGTCTTCCAGCCGGATGGTGTTTTCATCGCAGACAGCGTTCTGGCCAAGCACGACGAAACCTATATGCCGAAGGAAGTGGCCGACAGCCTGAAGGCCAAGGGCGTGTGGCAGGAGAGCAGGTAATGGTCGAAACCGGTCATTTCGCGCTCGTGCTGGCCTTCGCGCTTGCACTCGTGCAGTCGACCTTGCCGCTGATCGGCGCACGCAAGGGCGATGAGCGAATGATGGCGGTAGGCGCGCCTGCCGCCATGATGGGCTTCGCTCTCATCGCGCTGTCCTTCGGCGCGCTCACGATGGCGTATCTCCAATCCGATTTCTCGGTCGCCAACGTCTGGGAAAACTCCCACTCCCTCAAGCCGACGCTGTTCAAGCTCACCGGCACCTGGGGCAATCACGAAGGTTCGATGCTGCTCTGGGTGCTGATCCTCACATTCTTCGGCGCGCTGGTGGCCGTGTTCGGGGCCAACCTGCCTGCCTCCCTGCGCGCCAACGTGCTTGCCGTGCAGGGCTGGATTGGCGCGGCGTTCATGCTGTTCATTCTCGTTACCTCGAACCCGTTTGCCAGGCTGATTCCTGCGCCGTTCGAGGGGCGCGACCTCAATCCGGTGCTGCAAGACATAGGCCTCGCAGTACACCCGCCGATGCTCTACCTCGGCTATGTCGGGTTCTCGGTCTGCTTTTCGTTTGCGGTTGCCGCACTCATCGATGGCCGTGTCGATGCGGCGTGGGCGCGCTGGGTCCGTCCATGGACACTCGCTGCGTGGATGTTTCTGACCGGCGGCATCGCAATGGGCTCCTACTGGGCGTATTACGAGCTTGGCTGGGGCGGTTTCTGGTTTTGGGATCCGGTCGAGAACGCGTCGTTCATGCCCTGGCTCGCCGGCACGGCGCTGCTCCATTCCGCACTGGTCATGGAAAAGCGCTCCGCTTTGAAGATCTGGACGATCCTGCTGGCAATCCTGACCTTCTCGCTGTCGCTTCTCGGTACATTCCTGGTGCGTTCGGGAGTGCTGACTTCCGTCCACGCTTTCGCGACTGATCCTGGCCGCGGCATCTTCATTCTGGCCATTCTTACTGTCTTTATCGGCGGCTCGCTGGCCTTGTTCGCGTTTCGGGCGCCTTCTCTGTCTGCCGGCGGTCTGTTCCATCCGATATCGCGAGAGGGTGCGTTGGTTCTGAACAACCTGTTTCTGACAACCGCGACCGCGACGGTCCTGGTCGGCACGCTTTACCCGCTCCTGGTCGAAGCAGTCGCAGGGGACAAGATTTCGGTCGGCGCGCCGTTCTTTAATCTGACATTCGGGCTGTTGATGGTTCCGCTTCTCCTGGCCGTTCCGTTCGGCCCGATGCTCGCATGGAAGCGTGGCGACCTTTTTGCGGCGGCTCAGCGGTTGGCGGCTGCGTTCGGCGGCGCCTTGCTGGCGGTTCTGATTGTGTTTCTTTTCGTGGACGGTGCTTCGGTGTTTGCAGCCCTTGGCTCAGGCGTTGCCTTCTGGCTCATACTCGGCGCGCTGACCGATATCGCCGCGAGATCCGGCGTTCCCAAAGTGAAGCTGGCTGTCGCACTGGGCAGGCTCTCAGGACTTCCGCGCTCGGCATTCGGGACTGCGCTCGCGCATCTCGGCCTCGGACTGACCGTGCTTGGCATTGTCGGTGTGGTATCCCTCCAGACCGAAAAGATCGTCACCATGCGGCCGGGCGAGACTCTGGACATATCCGGGTATACGCTGCGGTTTGAGGGCATCCATCCCTACAAGGGGCCGAATTATACCGAGGATCGTGCAACCTTCGTCCTTGCGACGGACAAGGGAGAGGCTCTGGGAGATATCGTTTCAGCCAAACGGTTCTACCCGGTCCGCCAGATGCCGACGACGGAAGCCGGGATCAGGACGCTTGGCCTTAGCCAGCTTTACGTCTCGCTGGGCGATGGGACCCAGGATGGTGGCATCGTAGTAAGGGTCTGGTGGAAGCCTTTGGTCACGCTGATCTGGATCGGCGGACTGGTCATGATGGCAGCCGGCGCGATCTCGCTGACAGACCGCAGATTGCGGATCGGGGCTCCTGCCAAACGTCCGCAAACGCCACCCGTCGAACCGAGGCCGAGCCTGCTGTGAACAGGAAAGAGCTTTTTGTCTGGGCTGCGCTGATTGTCGCGTCCGGCGGCGGCGCTGCCCATGCCGTGCAGCCGGACGAAATGCTTGCCGATCCGGCCCTTGAAGAGCGCGCGCGCCTGATCTCGGCCGGGTTGCGTTGCCTCGTATGCCAGAATCAATCGATCGACGATTCGGATGCGGAACTCGCGCGCGATCTTCGAATCCTTGTGCGGGAGCGCCTGAAGGCGGGGGATAGCAACGAGCAGGTCATTGACTATGTCGTCTCACGCTATGGCGAGTTCGTTCTCCTGAGACCGCGGGTGAACGTGCGCAACGCATTGCTGTGGGCAACGCCGGTGGTGCTTCTGGTCGGTGGGGGGATATTTGTTTACCTCGCCGGGCGTGGCCGCCGGAAATCCCAAACAACGGAGCTCAGCGCAGAGGAAGACGAGGCCTTGAAGAATATCCTCGAAGGCCCGGAGTAGGCCCGCCTTCTGAAGCTTCCAAACGAGAAACATTACGAAAATTTCATTCGGCGGAAATGGAGCCGTAATGTGGTGCTGACTATCTCTTGTGCCGGAGGATGCGATTCGAATGCATCCCATGGATTCCTTGCTCTGAAGAGGACACAAGAGAAATGTCTACCTCCCCAATATCTTCTTTGAAGGCCCGCAAGAGCCTGTTGGCCGCAGCGGCTTCGATTGCGATCGCTGGCGCGATCGGCTTTGGCGCGGTAGCGTCGGGTACGGCACCGGTATTTGCCGAAGCCGTCCGTGTTGAAGGCCCGCAGGCCACGGGTTTCGCTGACGTTGTCCAACACGTCTCGCCCGCCGTTGTCAGCGTGCGGGTGAAGGCAAAGATCGAGCCCGCCTCGGACGATGGCGAGCAGTTTTTCTCCGGCCCCCAGCAGGGCTTTGACGATCTTCCCGACGACCATCCTCTGAAGCGTTTCTTCCGTGAGTTCCGGGGTGATCGCGAATTCCGCGGCGACCGCGACCACCGTTTCGGCAACCGCGAGAACAAGCCGCGCCCGGTGTCGCAGGGCTCTGGCTTCTTCATCACCGAGGATGGCTATCTGGTCACCAACAACCACGTGGTTGAAGGCGGAGCAGAATTTACTGTCGTCATGGATGACGGCGCCGAGCTCGACGCCAAGATGATCGGCACCGATCCGCGCACCGATCTCGCGGTGCTCAAGGTCGATGACAGCCGCAAGTTCACCTATGTCGACTTCGCGGACGACAGCAAGGTTCGCGTTGGCGATTGGGTTGTCGCGGTCGGCAATCCGTTCGGCCTCGGCGGCACAGTGACTGCCGGCATCGTCTCAGCCCGCGGCCGCGATATCGGCGCCGGCCCCTATGACGATTTCATCCAGATCGACGCAGCGGTTAACCGCGGCAATTCTGGCGGCCCGGCGTTCAATCTCAACGGCGAAGTGGTCGGCGTCAACACGGCGATCTTCTCGCCGTCCGGCGGCAATGTCGGCATCGCCTTCGCAATTCCTGCCTCCACGGCGAAGCAAGTCGTGGGTGAACTGATGAAGGACGGCAGCATTCAGCGAGGCTTCCTCGGTGTCCAGATCCAGCCGGTGAGCTCGGAAATCGCCGAGTCGCTCGGCATCACCGGTACCAAGGGCGCGCTCGTGTCCGAGGCCCAGGCCGATGGCCCCGCCAAGAAGGCTGGTATCCTCGCTGGCGACATCATCACCGCGGTTGACGGCAAGGAAGTCGCTTCGCCGAAGGAACTCTCTCGCGTGATCGGCGGCATGGCTCCGGGCAAGGCTGTGGACATCACGGTCCTGCGCGACGGCAAGTCCGAAGTGATCAAGGTCGACCTTGCCCAGCTGCCGACGGCTGACAAGCAAGCCTCGGCCGCGAAGCCGGACAGCGAGAAGTCCACGGACACGCTGGAGAACCTGGGCATGACGGTTTCCCCTGCCGATGACGGCAAGGGCATTGTCGTGACCGATGTCGACCCGGACGGCGACGCCGCAGATCGTGGCATCCAGGCCGGTGACGTCATCGTCAGCGTGAATTCGAAGCAAGTCAGCAGCGCCGCTGACGTTACCGCGGCGATGGATGAAGCTGCGAAGGCAGGCCGCAAGGGCGTCCTGGTCCAGGTCACCCGCGAAGACGCCAGCCGCTTCGTCGCGCTGCCGGTTGCCAAGGGCTGATCGGCTTCTCTCGGGCTTCCGTTCGTTAGCCAGACGGAAGCCCGGAGAGGGCGGGAGCCGATGTATTGTACTCGTACGGTTCCAGCGGCAGCAGGCGCCTATCGCCTGCTGCCGTCGCCCGTTGAACATAGTGTCGACGGGTCAACAAAAGCTGCCGATTTCGCGTATAAGGCTGCCATGAAGATTCTGTTGATCGAAGACGACCGCGAAGCAGCGGAATATCTGCAGAAGGCCCTGTCCGAGGCGGGGCATACCGCGCACATGGCCTCTGATGGTGAAACCGGCTTTGCCATCGCCGATTCCAATGAATACGACATACTGATCGTTGACAGGATGTTGCCGCGCCGCGACGGACTGTCGGTCATCGCAGGCTTGCGGTCGCGGGGAAACAACACGCCGGTTCTGATCCTTTCCGCGCTTGGCGAGGTGGATGACCGCGTGACCGGCTTGCGCGCGGGCGGCGACGACTATCTCACCAAACCGTTCGCATTCTCCGAACTGCTAGCGCGGATAGAAGTGCTGAACCGGCGTGCCGGGATGAAAGAGCAGGAGACGGTGTACCGGACCGGCGATCTGGAACTCGACCGTCTGTCGCACTCGGTTCGCCGCGCCGGCAAGGAAATCACACTGCAGCCGCGCGAATTCCGGCTTCTCGAATATCTCATGCGTCATGCCGGGCAGGTGGTGACCCGAACCATGCTGCTCGAAAATGTGTGGGACTACCATTTCGACCCACAGACCAACGTCATCGATGTTCACGTCTCGCGGCTGCGCGGCAAGATCGAGAAGGGCTTCGAAAGCCCGGTTCTGCACACGATCCGGGGCGCCGGTTACATGTTGAAGGCAAGCTAGCTGATGTTGGCCAGACTGCCGGCCATCATGCGCACCACGGCCGCGCGGCTCTCGGCGCTTTATCTGCTGCTCTTCACGATCTGCGCTGTCGTGCTGGTGGTCTACATGACCTCGCTGTCGGCGCGCATGCTGACCGGGCTGACCACCGAAACCATCAATGAAGAAGTGCAGGGCCTTGCGCAGGCCTATCAGCGCGGCGGCCTGCCGCTGCTGGTACGCACGATAGAGCGCCGCGCCCGCCAGCCAGGAGCAAACCTCTATCTCATCGCTGATCCCAATGGACGCATCCTTTCCGGCAATGTCGAAAACCTCGATCCAGGCGTACTGGAAACCGACGGCTGGACCGAGAGGCCCTTCGGTTACCAGCGCTTCGGTGAAATGGGGACAGAACGGCGCAACACAGGTGCGGCGGAGCCGGGCGAGATTGCAACCGGAGCACCTCCAAGTCATCGGGCAATTGCGATCGTGCTTCGCCTGCCCAACGAGATGATCATGCTGGTCGGGCGAGATCTGGGCGAACCGGAACGGTTCCGGGCCGTCGTGCGGCGCGCGCTGATGGCCGCATTGGGCATGATGGGCCTAGGCGCGCTCGCAATTTGGTACTTCGTCGGGCGGCGCGCATTGAAGCGCATCGACAGCGTTTCAGTAGCCAGCGCCCGCATCGTGGAGGGCGATCTTACTCAGCGGCTTCCTGTCACCGGCGCGGGCGATGAATTCGATCGCCTGTCGGAAAACCTCAACGCCATGCTCGCCCGGATTGCAACCTTGAATGAGGGGATGAAGCAGGTTTCCGACAACATTGCTCATGATCTGAAGACCCCCCTGACACGTTTGCGCAACCGGGCAGAGGCAGCGTTGGCGGGGCGGCGCAAGCCGGCGGAATACCGTGAGGCGCTGGAAGCGACGATTGCCGAATCCGAGCAGCTGATCCGTACCTTCAACGCGATATTGATGATTTCCCGTCTGGAAGCGGGCTACTCCGCTGAATCGGTGACCAAGGTCGATCTCGCTGACGCGGTACGCGATGTTGTCGAGCTCTATGAGCCAGCAGCCGAAGATGTCGGCGTCACGCTCGAGTCCGGCATCAGCGGTTCCTTCGTGGTTGACGGCAACCGCGAGCTCATCGGGCAGGCGCTATCGAACGTGGTCGATAATGCGATCAAATATTCCGCCGGTTCGACAGGCGGGCCGCGTGTCACCGTGGCTCTCCATCATGACGATGGAGAGGTTCGTCTCGTCATTGCGGACAACGGGCTTGGCATTCCCGACGAGGCCGACCGTCAGCGCGCGACGGAACGCTTCGTGCGCCTCGAAGAGAGTCGCACCCAGCCGGGTTCCGGCCTGGGTCTCAGCCTTGCCAAAGCAGTTATGCGCTTCCATGGAGGAAAGCTTGATCTTTCCGATAACAATCCTGGATTATCGGTGAGGATGACTTTCCCGAATGCGAAGGATGGCGGATGACGGCGGTGTCGGCGAAAAAGGCTCCGGAGCGCGCGAGCTTCCTTGGTGGTCCGCTTCGGAAGCTCGTCCCGTTGGATGAGGAGACAGCCCGCCGTGAACTGGCGGACCTGGCTGAAGCCGCCAAGGAGAAGCATCTGCCGCGGCTTGCGAAACTAGCTTCCGGCAAGAGCACGTCGGCCGAATTTCTGGGTGCGCTCTTCAATCTGTCGCCCTTCATGCGCGATTGCGTTCGCCGTCAGCCCGCGATCCTCGATCGCCTCTTCGATGTTCCGCTCGTGACGCGGCTGACGGAGATCCGCCGGGCGATCGAAGAATGCGCCGCCACGGAGGAGGTCTCCGAGGCAAGCCTGATGAAGGACTTGCGCATTCTCAAGACGGAAGCGCATTTCCTTGTCGCTTTATCCGACCTGGCGGGTGAAGCGACCACGGAGGTTACGGTAAAACGCCTCTCCAACCTGGCGGATACGTGCGTTGGCGCAGCGGTCGGCTTTCTGCTGAAGGAAGCGCACAGCCGCGGCAAAATCAGCCTGCCAGACCTGAAAACGCCGGCAAAAGGCTCCGGCTGGATCGTGCTTGGGATGGGCAAGCTAGGTGCTCACGAGCTGAATTTTTCTTCCGACATCGACCTGATCGTGTTCGTCGATCCGCATGCGCCGGCGATCACCGACCCGTTCGAATCCGTCGATCTCTTCGCCCGATTGACCCGGAGGCTTGTGCGCATCCTCCAGGACCGGACGGAGCACGGATACGTCTTTCGCACTGACTTGCGTCTGCGCCCCGATCCCGGTTCGACGCCGCTCGCTATCCCTGTCGAAGCCGCGCTGACCTACTATGAAGGCCGCGGCCAGAACTGGGAGCGGGCCGCGATGATCAAGGCGCGCCCGGTGGCGGGCGACATGGAGGCAGGGGCCGCCTTCCTCAAGGAATTGCAGCCCTATGTCTGGCGCAAATACATGGACTATGCGGCAATTGCCGACGTCCACTCCATCAAACGCCAGATACATGCCCACAAGGGGCATGGCGAAGTCGCGGTCAAAGGTCACAACGTCAAGCTCGGCCGGGGCGGTATCCGGGAGATCGAATTCTTTGTCCAGACCCAGCAGCTCATTGCGGGTGGCAGGTTCAAGGATTTGCGCGGCCGCGAAACGGTGCCGATGCTGAAGGCGTTGGCGTCCCACGGGTGGATCAGTGCCGAAGCATGCGATGCCTTGATCGACCAGTACTGGTTCCTGCGCAGTGTCGAACATGCGATCCAGATGATCGCCGACGAGCAAACGCATACGCTGCCGGAGGACGAGGAAGGCATCTCTCGTGTTGCCCGGATGATGGGATTCGAAGGCAGCGAAGACTTCGAGGCGGCTTTCCGTACGTCGCTGCAGGTTGTCGAACGCCATTACGCAGCGCTTTTCGAGACCGCGCCGCAGCTCTCGGCGGGCGTAGGCAACCTCGTTTTCACTGGCGACGTCGATGATCCCGATACGTTGCAGACACTGCGGAATCTCGGCTTTCAGCGGGCGAGCGACATTTGCCGCGTCATTCGCGGCTGGCATTTCGGCCGCTATCGCGCCACGCAATCTGCGGAGGCGCGTGAAAGGCTAACCGAACTGACCCCAGCTCTACTGGGGGCATTCGGCCAAACGAAACGCGCCGACGAGGCGCTCATGAGGTTCGATGAGTTCCTGCGCGGGCTTCCGGCAGGTATTCAACTCTTTTCGCTGCTTCAGTCCAATCCAGCGCTGCTCGACCTTCTGGCGACGACCATGGGCGCTGCGCCGCGGCTGGCCGGCATTATCACCCGGCGTCCGCACGTGTTCGACGGCCTGCTCGATCCGATGCTGCTGTCGGAGCTGCCCAATCGTGCCTACCTCGCCGCCCGCCTGTCGGCTTTCCTTGAGAGCACGGCCGCTTATGAGGAAGTCCTCGATCGGCTTCGGATCTTCGCGGCGGAGCAGAAATTCCTGATCGGCGTGCGCCTGCTGACCGGAGCGATCGACTCCGCCCGCGCCGGCAAGGCCTTCTCCGATCTTGCGGACCTGACGATCGGCGCCGCGCTGGACGCCGTTTCAGCCGAATTCGCTGTGCGCCACGGCAAAGTGGCGGGAGGCAAGGTCGTCATTCTTGGCATGGGCAAACTTGGCAGCCGGGAACTGACGGCAGGCTCGGACGTCGACCTCATTCTGCTTTATGACCACGACCCCGATGCGGAACAGTCAGACGGCGACAAGCCGATGGCGCCCTCGCATTACTATGCGAGGCTCACCCAGCGCCTCATCGCCGCTGTTTCAGCGCCCACGGCGGAGGGCGTGCTCTACGAACTCGATCTGAGGCTGAGGCCGTCGGGCAACAAGGGGCCGGTCGCGACGCATTTTTCCGCCTTCAGCAAGTATCAGCGCAACGATGCCTGGACCTGGGAGCACATGGCTCTGACCAGGGCCCGGCCGGTCGCAGGCGATCCGGAGTTGGTAAAGACCGTTGAGGCCGAGATTTCATCCATTCTGGCCTTGCCGCGCGACAAAGCGAAAGTCGCAAAAGAGGCCTCCGACATGCGCGCGCTCATCGAGAAGGAGAAGCCGCCGCGCGACAGATGGGATATCAAACTCATCCCCGGGGGGCTGATCGACCTCGAATTCATTGCGCAATGCGCGGCGTTAACCGGCCAGGTCGCCGATGCGCCCCGGCTGACCGGAACGAGCGATGTTCTGGCACACCTCGCGCCTGCCTTGGCCGATGCCCAGACCAGACAGGAACTTGTCGACGCACACGTGCTGTTTTCAGGACTGACGCAGATGATGCGGCTGTGTCTCACCGGGCCGTTCGAACCGGACGACGTGCCGCCGGGTCTCGCTGACCTTCTCGTGGGCATGACGGACCTGCCAGATTTTCGCGTGCTGGAGGCGCATGTTCAGGAGACGGCCGGGAACGTCCGAAAAAATTTCAACCGCTTGCTTCGGGGGAAATAGCAAAGCTGCCACTGGGAAGCTTGTTATTTTCAGGTCTTGGAACAGGTTTCGGGAACGAGGATAAGACAGGAGAAGAGACCATGACGACGTTGACGAAAGCCGCGCTTGCCTTTCTCGCGCTAGCCGGGACTGCCGGGACCATGGCTGTTGCCTCCGACGACGACTTTGGTGATTGGCGAGGCGGCAAGAGCCGGCTTGAACGTGCGGATGCCGACGACAGCGGCGACGTGACGTTCGAGGAATTCACTGCGGCCATGAAAAGGCGCATCGGCGGCGCGGATGCAGATGGCGACGGCAAGATGACGGTCGCTGAAATCGCGTTGGAAATCGAGCGCATACGAGTGGAGCGCATGGCGCGCAGGATCGTCGAACGCTTCGACACCGACGGCGATGGCGCGCTCACGCCGGCGGAGATTGAATCGCGGCAGAAGAAGATGTTTGCGCTCCTCGACCGCAACGACGACGGCAAGATCGTCAAGGAAGAGATGCCTCGCCGCCGGCATGATCGCCGCAGCGGCGACTGGGATCAGTAGCCTGTCCCTGAACGATTGAGCGGTCCAGTTCCGTGTAAGGCGTCAGGCTGCCGCCTTGACCTGTTTCTGAGACTTGGCCGGCAGCTTGCCGGCTGGAATGCGGACCGACACGATCGTACCGACGCCCGCCGTCGAGCGGATCTTGAGGGCGCCGCCGTGCAACTGCGCCAGCGAGCGGGAGATGGCGAGGCCGAGTCCCGAACCGGTATGGTTCTTTGAAAACTGGTTCTGAACCTGCTCAAACGGCCGGCCGAGCTTCTTGAGGGCATCCTTTGGGATGCCGCATCCTGTATCCTCGATTGTCAGCATCATCGCACCGGAGACGTTTCGGGTGCGGACGAGGATGCTTCCACCTTGCCCGGTGAACTTCACGGCATTGGACAGGAGGTTGAGCGCGATCTGCTTGATGGCGCGGCGGTCCGCAAACAGCGTCATCTTGTCAGCGATCCGCGTTTCGACAGTGATCGATTTTTGGGCGGCCTGCAGTGAGACGACACGAACCGCCTCGCGGATCAGCGGGCACAGATCGATTTCTTCGCGGTCGATGGCGAATTGTCCCGCCTCGATCTTGGACATGTCGAGAATATCGTTGATGACGCCGAGCAGGTAAGCGCCGCTACTGTGAATGTCGCAGACATATTCCTTGTAGCGGTCCGACCCGAGGGGGCCGAACAGCGCTGATTGCATGAGCTCCGAAAAGCCGATGATCGCATTAAGCGGCGTGCGCAGCTCATGCGACATGTTAGCGAGGAACTCGGATTTGGCTCGGTTCGCAGACTCGGCCCGTTCCGTTTCCAGCATGCATTTCCTGTTCAGTTCCACGAGTTCCCGGCTGCGCTCCTGCTCGGATTTGCGCGCCAGACTGAGATCGTGGATCGTCGCCATCAGGCGCCGCTCGCTGTCCACCAGCTTTTCCTGGTGCTGTTTCAACTGCGTAATGTCGGTGCCGACGGAAACAGTGCCCCCATCGCGGGTCTTCAGTTCGTTGACTTGCAGCCAGCGGCCGTCAGCGAGTTGGCGCTCGTAGGTGGCGCCGTGGGGGCCGTGAGCATTGGCAAGCCGCCGGTCGGAAACCGGAGCGATCATCCTCGTTTCCAGCGCCTCGCGGCTGACGCCCGGGACGACGGAGCGTTCGGGAAGTCCGCTGTCCTGCTGGTATTTCGTGTTGCACATCACGAGACGGTTGGAAGAATCCCAGAGGACGAAGGATTCGGTGATGTTCTCGATTGCGGTGCGCAGCCGCAGGTCTGCCACCTCGGACTGCTGGACGAGATTGTGCTGCTCGGTCACGTCCACCGCAATTCCGATCAGCTGCATCTCGGAGGCGTCGGGATCCACCACCTGCGCACGCGCCCGCACCCAGACCCACTGGCCGTTCGCATGGCGCATGCGGAATATTTGGTCGATTGAATCGACCTCGCCTGTGACGATCCGGTTGGCGAGGTGGAAAAGATCCGCGTCTTCGGTATGGATGATATCGGCGACATCGCCGAAGGCCAACATCGCGTCGCAGGGCTCGTATCCGAGCATGTCGTACATCGAGCGCGACCAGTACATCTTGCCGCGCACCATGTCCCAGTCCCACAGGCCGCAGCGCCCGCGGACCAGGGCCAGGTCGATCCTTTGATGCGCCTCCAGATAAATACGATCGGCCGCCTCGGCGCGCGCAGCCTGGCTGAAGTAGGCGTAGAGGATGATGATCAGGATGCCGGAGGTCAGAACGAAGAGCGAGACGTTGAGGGACACGCTCTTCCGCCACTCGGCAAAAACCGCATCTTGCGAAACCAATGCCGCCGCTGCCCCATTGCGGTTGCCGGTCAGGCTGAGCGCGGCGAACCAGTCGCTGCCGTCTATTCTCACATCCATGACGCCGGCTCGCTCGCCGAACAGGAACAGCGGCTGGCCACCGGCGATGATCTCGTCCAGTGACTTGCCTTCCAGCCTGGCCGATTCGGGCGTTGCAGCGACAACAGTGAAATCGCCGTCGGTCACGGCCAACACGTAGCGCGTTCCCATCGAGCCATGTTGGCCGGTGCGCTCCAGCAATTGCTGATGCATGCCGGATGATGGATCGCCACCGGTTTCCGCGATCATGAGCGCGTTGACGAGTTCCCCGGCAGCGAGCCCAAGGACTGCCTTGGCATCGCGTTCGATATCGTCGCGCCAGGCCATCAGAGACATGACCCGCGCAGCGGCGACGACGAGCAGAAAGATAACGATCAGCTTGGGAATAGACCGGCGCAGGATCGGCTCGGCAGCGAGCAAGCGACGATAGGCAGGTTCGGCGATGATGCGCGCGTTGCCCGCAAGGCTCGCATCGCGTGCCTTGCGCTTGGACAATACACTCTCACCGGGCGCGCCCCACGCGTCCGCCTTTGCCATCGAATGGCTCCCCGACATCAGTCTTTTCTGTTGACGATCCGGAAACACCGCACATCCGAATCGCCATTAAAGAATCAAAGGTGATTCGCCTTGTCCATAGGCCGGAGCGAAAAAAGAGTCGCAGTCGCGATTTTTGTTAGCCGGCGGGGAGTCGAGAGGCTGTAACGCTAAGCTAAGTCTGCCGCTTCCGATGCCGTTTGACCGCATGCATGCTTCTGCCGAGCCGGATCAGTGAAGATGCCGTGGCTATGCAAGAGTCCGTTCAACAATATCCCGCAGATCCGCTGACAGGTTTTCAGTAGCGGCGATCGCCTTCAGCGTTTCGCGGGCCTTGGCCTGTCTTCCGGGTTCGAGAGAGCGCCAGGATCGCAGCGACGTCGCCAGCCTCGCCGCCACTTGCGGATTGCGCTTGTCCACCGCCAGAACGATCTCCGAAAAGAGCTTGTAGCCAGCGCCGTCCGCCCTATGAAAACCGGTCTGGTTGGCCGACGCGAACGTGCCCACCAATGAGCGCACGCGGTTCGGATTGGAAAGCGAAAATGCCGGATGCTCCATCAGCGCGGCAACGGCTTCGACTGCACCGGGTCCCGGAACCGTGGCCTGTATCTGAAACCACTTGTCGAGCACCAGCGCGTCGGAGCGGAAGCGTTCCTCGAACGCTGCTAGCGCGCCAACCGTATCCGGTGTTCCGGCGAACCGATGCGCCAACAGGGTGAGTGCGGCGGCGCGATCCGTCATATTGGTAGCGGCATTGAACTGCTTTGCTCCGCGCCCCGCATTGCCTGAGGCAATCGAAAGATAGTCCAGAAGGATGTTGCGCAGCGCGCGCCGTCCGGCGCTTTCTGCGTCCGGTTTGAATGCGCCAGCGTCGCGCAAGCGGTCGAACAAATCCGTGAAGCGCTCGACATTGGCACTGGCGATGGCCCCGATCATTGCTTCGCGCGCATCGAAGATGCGGTCGGGGTCGATGTTTGTGCCGATCTCCCTCGCAATATCGGCTTCGCCGGGCAAGGTAAGCGCCAGCGCACGATAGGCCGGCTCCAATGACTCATCCGTTGCGATATCGCCAATAAGCGCTGTCAAATCTGCGGGATAGCCGGGGATCTTACCGTCCCTGCAAGTGCGGAATCCTGCAATCAGCTCATCGGTAAGGAGCGTGGTCAGCGACTGCCAGCGCGAAATGAGGTCGCTGTCATGCCGCGCGAGGAAATAATGGCTCTCCGGCTTCTGTTCTAACGCAAGCGTGATCGGTGCTGAAAAGCCGCGGTTGAGAGAGACGGCAGGAGCCTTCGGAACACCGG
>JBEVEP010000425.1:0-2563 GCA_040512755.1 Mesorhizobium sp. | reverse complement strand
AAGTGGACCTGCAGCACCTTTGTGATCTCGACGCGAGGGATGCGATCGGCCAACTCACGGCCATAACGGGGATCGGGCCGTGGACCGCCGAATGCTACCTGCTTTTCTCGGCTGGCCACCCCGACATATTTCCGGCTCGCGACATCGCGCTGCAAAGCGCGGTCGGTCATTCGCTCGGTTTCGACCCTCGACCCGGAGAAAAGGCGCTCATGAAAATCGCCGAATCATGGGCGCCCTGGCGCGGCGTCGCGTCCAGGCTTTTCTGGGCTTACTACCGCACTTGGAAGGGCCGGGAGGCCATTCCGCCCGCCTAGACCGCAAAAAAGTCGAAAAAACAATCATATTTAGGAGGCGGTGTAGGCTCTTGGCCGCTTCACATTCCTGTCACCTAGGGCTTACACTATTCGCGCCGATCGGTTCGAGAGCCAAGGAGGTGCTTGAAGTGACGATCGCAGTGTCGCCGGATGGACTTCCTGCGCTGGTTTTGAATGCCGACTATAGACCCCTCAGCTACTACCCGTTGTCGCTGTGGTCCTGGCAAGATGCAATCAAAGCCGTATTCCTCGACCGCGTGCACATCGTAGCCGAATACGAGCATCGGGTATCGTCGCCGACATTCTCCATGCGGGTTCCGAGCGTCGTCAGTCTGAAGACCTACATCAAGCCCTCCCGCAATCCGGCCTTCACACGGTTCAATGTTTTCCTTCGAGACCGTTTCCAGTGCCAGTACTGCGGCACCTGCGAAGATCTTACCTTCGATCACGTCGTTCCTCGCCGCTGCGGAGGCGCGACAACCTGGGAAAATGTCGTGGCGGCCTGCTCGCCCTGCAATCTGAGGAAGGGTGGATTGCTGCCGGCGCAAGCCAAGATGTGGCCGCTCCAGAAGCCGTACCAGCCCACCGTCAACGACCTGCACAACAACGGAAAGCGCTTTCCGCCGAACTATTTGCACGAAAGCTGGATGGACTATCTTTACTGGGATGTCGAACTGGAGCCGTAGGCTCTGCACCGCGATCTCTCGGACAGCTATCCGACACTCCCTCGTATCACAACGATTGCGTCGCTTGGCCCGACCGATACCGCATGCGGCCCGCGGCCTGTTTCCGAAAATCAGGTGCGTTTTTAAGCCCTCGCGAAAGCTCCCCGGAAAGCAACGACCGCAAGAATGAGGCTGACGACTGCGTTCCACCCGGCAAAGGACAGGCCGAGGACGCGCAGCGCCGCCTTGTCGCACGAGGGCGGGATAATCGTGTTGATTGCGTCGAGGACACCGTTGCCACCCGTATCGACGGGCGCGACAGCGGCGCAGTCCGTCGGACCGGACCACCAGGCCCACTCCACGCCGGCGTGATAGATGCCGAGATAGAGGCCGTACGCCATCAGCAGCCCGCCAAGGATCAGCAGACCGCGCGTCACGACAGCCGGCCAATGCAACAGCGTGGAAAGCAGGGCGAGCGCCATCAGCGGCATGCCAACGTAATAGGGATAGCGTTGCTCGAAGCAAAGCTTGCAGGGGATGTAGCCACCCAGATGCTGGAAGGCGAGCGCCGTGCCGACGGTTGCCGCCATCGCGAGCAGGAGGAATGCTGCGGTCCATGTTTGCCTGCGGCTGGTGATCGGGGCGGTAACGGAAGTCATGTCGCCTTCTTGACGTCGTAAGATTCAGCCGCTTCTGCAATGCGCGGGCGGAAGGGCCGTTTGTCAGTGGAAGTATCTCACCAGAAGATAAAGCAAAATAAGGGCAGCCGCTCCGAGTCCGGCAATCGTGCCCAGCCGTTTCTCGATAAATTCCCGGATCGGCTCGCCATAGGTCTTTAGGAGCCAGGCGAGGAAAAAGAAGCGCGCGCCGCGCGCCACGATCGCGGAGACAATGAAGACCCAGATGTTGACGTTGAGCACGCCCGAAAGGATGGTCACCACCTTGATCGGCGGCAGGTGAGCAAGGCCGGAGGTGATCAGCATGAGCAGGACGAAACCCGTCCCGCCCGATTGGCGAAGCGCTTCGAACTCGTCGAACTTGCCGTAGAACTCGAGCACCGGCTTGGCGATCGCCTCGTAAGCGTAGTGGCCGAGGAACCAGCCGGCGATACCGCCGAGCACCGAGGCAACGGTCGCGATCAGCGCATAGCGGTAGGCGCGGTCGGGGCGCGACAGCGCCATCGGCAGGAAAAGCACGTCGGCCGGAACGAGAAAAACCGAGCTTTCGACAAAGGCAATGAAGGCCAGCCACCACTCGGCAGATTTCCGCGCCGCAAGAGACAGCGTCCAGTCGTAAAGCTTGCGAAGCATCCGAGTCCCCGTTTCGTGCGGCATGTCTAGAAAGAATTGTCGCGCCGCACAATGGCGCGGCGCTTAATGAATGCGGCGAAGTCCACGCAACCATTGCGCCGGATGTGCGAGGAGCATCGCCACGGCGCTCAATTTGGTCGATGGCGCAAAAACTGTGGCATACGGCAGTTGACGATCCGCCCCCTGACCGTATAGTCCGCTGCCGTTCTTGTCCGCTTCGGGCAGGGCCCCTGTGGCGGAATTGGTAGACGCGGCAGACTCAAAATCTGTTGCC
>JBEVEP010000414.1:0-11657 GCA_040512755.1 Mesorhizobium sp. | reverse complement strand
CTGCAGCTAGCGCTCGCCGGACGCAACGCCAATACGGCTGCGCTCGATCAGGATATCGACGACATGCAGTCGATGCTGGAAGGCTATCTGGCATTCGCGCGAGGCGAGATCTCCGAGGATGCCAAACGCTTTGACCTCGACGCTCTATTCAGGAAGTTCGAAGAAGAGGCGAGGCTGAGAGAGCGAGCCTTGACGACGTCGATCAACGGACGGCCGGAAATTCATGTGCGGCCGAACGCCTTCGCACGGCTGCTCGCGAATATCGTGGGCAACGCCTTCCGCTATGCGACAAACATCGAGATGAAAGCCGTCCATACGCGGGGCTGGCTGACCATCACGATCGACGATGACGGCCCAGGCATTCCCGCCGACAAACGCGAAGACGTCTTCAAGCCGTTCTTCCGCCTCGACGAGGCTCGCAACCTGGATTCAAGCGGCACCGGCCTTGGCCTCGCGATCGCCCGCGACATCGCCCGAAGCCATGGCGGGGACGTCACCTTGGCCGACGGCCCGCTGGGAGGATTGCGGGCTGTCATTCGGATTCCGGCCTGAGAGGAGGCAACAGGCGGCGCTTAGTTTGCGCCCGTGCCTGTCTCGTCGTCTCCCGACCCGCCTGCCCGGTGCTCGTCGCAAAGGGCATTGAGATGCGCCCGAACGACACTGAACTTCAGGGCCCGATGAGCGTCGTCGTATCCCTCGCCTACAAGGGCGGACTCGATCTTGAGGTAGTCATCGAATTTACCGGTGCGGGCGAGTTGGATGGCTCGCCTTCTGATTTGGTCGATTCGCTTCATGTTAGCCTTCCGCGGACGGAAGGCTAACATTCGTCAATGTGAATGGTTCCGGCGCACGTTCGAAGTCCGCACAAGACCCTTCGTAAGGGAGGAGCCGCGGAGGCCAACCTTGTCGTCACCTTGCTGCGTTGGCGGCAAGCCACTGTTCGAGCTGTTTGATTTCCGCCTCCTGGGCGGTAATCACGTCTTGCGCGAGGCTGCGGATTTCCGGATCGTCGCCATATTCCAGAACCGCCTTTGCCATATCGATTGCCGCCTGGTGGTGCGGGATCATACCGCGCGCGAAATCGATGTCCGCATCGCCGCTGTACTCCATCGCGGACATCGCGCCGTGCATGGTGTCCATCGCTGCCTTGTAGGCTTGCGAGGCAGGCGTATTTGCCGCCTCACCTGCCGGAGCGGCGCCATGCGCGCTGTGGTCTTGTTGCGCAAAGACTGCCATCTGCGCTCCGGTCGTAAGCGCGGCGACGGCCGCGGCCACAACAAAAAGCTTTCTCATCAATGATCTCCTGGAATTGAGTGAGCCTTTCCGAGAGCCGTGCCCGATACCAGCTCACAGCTTCAGCGTTCGAAGCCTCAGGGCATTGCCGATCACGGAGACCGACGAGAGGCTCATGGCCGCCGCCGCGAGCATGGGCGACAACATCATGCCGAACACCGGATAAAGGACGCCGGCTGCGACAGGCACGCCGAGTGCGTTGTAAATGAAGGCAAAGAAGAGGTTCTGCCTGATGTTGCGGATCGTCGCCTGCGAGAGAACACGGGCGCGGACAATCCCTGTCAGGTCACCCTTGACCAGTGTGATACCGGCGCTCTCGACTGCGACATCCGCACCGGTGCCCATCGCGATACCGACATGCGCAGCGGCAAGCGCTGGTGCATCGTTAACGCCGTCGCCGGCCATTGCCACGCTGGCACCCCTGGCTTGCAGTTCGTCGACGAGGGCGCGCTTTGCGTCCGGGAGCAAACCTGCCCGGACTTCGTCTATGCCGAGCGACCGGGCGACAGCCTCCGCAGTGCGGGCGCTATCGCCGGTCGCCATGATGATCTTGAGGCCGCTTTTATGCAGCGCACGGATTGCCTGCGCAGTCGTCGGCTTGATCGGGTCGGCCACCGCGACCAAGCCGGCAAGCCTGCCGCCAACGGCGACGAACATGACGGTCTTGCCTTCAGCGCGCAGCGCATCGGCCTTCGGCTCCAGTGGCGCGGCATCGATCCTCAGATCATCCAACATTGCCTTGTTGCCAAGCGCCACGGCCTTTCCGGCTACCTTGCCGGTCACGCCCTTACCTGTGATAGCCCGAAAATCTTCGGCATCGGCAATCGCAACGCCACGCTCGGCCGCGCCCTGGACGATGGACTCGGCGAGCGGATGCTCGGAGCCCTTTTCAAGGCTGGCGGCAAGGCCGAGCAATTGACCTTCGTCGAAACCGCTCATTGCCACGACAGCGGAAAGCTTTGGCCTGCCTTCCGTCAGCGTGCCGGTCTTGTCGACGATCAGCGTGTCGACCCGCGCGAAGCGTTCCAGCGCCTCCGCATCCTTGATGAGAACGCCCGCCTGAGCGCCCCGTCCGGTCGCCGTCATGATTGACATCGGCGTTGCGAGACCGAGCGCACAGGGACAGGCTATGATGAGAACGGACACCGCCGATACGATCGCAAAGACCAGGCTGGGGGGCGGCCCGAAAAGCACCCAGGCGGCGAAAGCCAGGATCGCAATCAGGACGACGGTGGGCACGAACCAGGCGGACACGCGATCCGCCAACCCCTGGATCGGCGCGCGGGAGCGCTGCGCCTTGGCGACCATTTCCACGATCTGGGAAAGCACAGTGTCGGCGCCGACCTTCTCTGCCTGCATCACGAGCGTGCCGTTCTTGTTGAGCGTACCGCCGGTGAGACGGTCGCCGCTCGCCTTTTCAACCGGCACCGCTTCGCCGGTGATCATCGACTCGTCGACTGAAGAACGTCCTTCAATGACACTGCCATCCACCGGAACGCTGTCTCCCGGCCTGACGCGCAACAGATCGCCAGGCTGAACGGCGTCGAGCGGTACGTCGGCCTCGGACCCGTCACTGCCGATACGGCGCGCCGTCTTCGGCGCAAGGTCGAGCAATGCGCGGATCGCCGATCCCGTACGCTCGCGCGCCTTGAGTTCCAGCACCTGCCCCAGAAAAACCAGAGCGACAATGACCGCGGCGGCCTCAAAATAGACCTGTACCGAACCCCCATGGCCTCGGAGCTCATGCGGAAATACATCCGGCATCAGCGTTGCTACGAGGCTGTAAAGATAGGCCGTGCCGACGCCGATCGATATCAACGTCCACATGTTCGGACTGCGGTTGAGGATCGATTCATAGCCGCGATGGAAGAACGGGATCGCAGCCCACAAAACGACCGGGGTCGCCAGCGCCAACTCGATCCATATAGAGGCACGTTCGCCGATCCAGTCACGCAACGGCACTCCGAGCATCGGTCCCATCGTGATCGCGAGCAACGGAACGGAGAGGACGGCACTCACCCAGAAGCGCCGGGTAAAATCGACCAGCTCCGGATTGGGCCCTTCCTCTCCGGTGGGCACGCCCATCGGCTCCAGCGCCATACCGCAGATCGGGCAGGAGCCGGGTTTGTCGCGAACGATCTCCGGGTGCATCGGACAGGTGTATTGCGTGCCCTTGGGCATCGCCGCCGGCGGGCGGCGGTCGCCGAGATATTGCTGTGGGGCAGATTCAAATTTTTCCTTGCAGCCGGCCGAGCAGAAATAGAAGCCCTGACCGTCATGACGGGCAAAATGCCTAGCCGTCGCGCGGTTCACGCTCATGCCGCAGACCGGATCGGTGGAGGTTAGATACTTCTCCGGCTCCTTCACGAACTTGTTCTGGCAAGAGGTGCTGCAGAAATGGAAGACATGACCGCCGTGTTCAGCGGTCGGCCTCCCGGCACGAGGATCAACGGTCATGCCGCAAACCGGATCGCGCAACACCGTTTCCGCCGCGGTATCAGCTGGTTGGCTGGCGCCGCGCTTGCGCTCCGCATGGCCGCTGTGTCCAGGGCCGTTGCCATGTTGATGTCGGTGATCGGCGTTATTCATCGCGGTTTGTAGCCCGAGATTCGTCGTACGCCCCAATAGCTAGTCCTTCCAGTTGCTGGAAGGTCAAGGGCCGCCGTGCAGAAGAATCCTCTACGGGTGATGCCCGCGAACTGTGCGGACAGAGGCGATCCCTCGAAAAAGACCGCTGAAAGATCGAGGAGGGCGATGGGGAATCCGGAGCGCAGTCATAAAATTATCGGCGCCGCGCTACTTTAGAAAAGCCGTCCGCCGTTTGGCACGGTTCTCTCAATCGCAGCCAACACCACATCCCCCTCCTCGTCTGGCATGCCCAAAGTCAGGACCTCGGATTTGAACTTGCCAATCTGACGAGGCGGGAAATTGACGACCGCCATCACCTGCCGGCCCACAAGTGTCTCCGATGAGTAGTATTTGGTGATCTGCGCCGATGACTTCTTCACACCGATTTCCGGCCCGAAGTCGATCTTCAACTTGATTGCCGGCTTGCGCGCCTCCGGAAACGGCTCAGCTTCGACGATCGTGCCGGCGCGGATGTCGACACGATCGAAGTCGGCAAAAGTGATCTCCGGCTTTATGGCGCTGCCGCTCATCGTCCCGGAATCTCAGGCGTTGCCGAACGTCTCGAAAAGCACGCTTGAAAGCGCGTCTTTGGCCGATGTGCCGGACCAGACGACGAACTGGAATGCCTGGAAATAACATTCGCAAGCTTCGAGAGCGCTGGAGAGAAGCACCTCGACCTGTTGGCTGGTTGGCTCCGCACCTCCTGCGAGCAACAGCGACTGCCGGAACATGATGGCGCCTTCCTGTTCCCAAAGATCGAAATGGCCGAACAGCATCTGCTCGTTGATCAGCGAAAGGAGCCGCATCACCTCGAGCGCGCGGTTGTCCGGCACCTTGATGTCAAAGGCGCAAGCCAGATGCAGCGCCTCGAAATCCTCCATCCAGGAGAATGATATCTGATAGTCCGTCCAGGTGCCGGCGACCGAGATGGAAATCTCGTCGTCGCCGGTACGCTCAAAGGACCAGTCATTATTGTGCGCGACTTGCTCGATGACGTCGACTGGATGACAGTCACGCGCAAGTTCGATTTCGAGGAGTTCCATGAAAAATGCGTCCTGTCGTTCTGGGAGCGCCACCGCCCGCTCCCGGGAGGGCACACGACACAATCGAAACTCAAGCGGCGGGCAGGAGGTAGCACGACATCCCCTAGCCGGAACCCCACTGCCCGGCGCATGACCCGTCCCCGAATCATGCAACAAATTCAGTGTATTGATGCGGAGTTAACGCGCCAGCCCTTTTTTCGACACGGCATTCGAGGGGTGTGGACAGAACCTGTCGCAAAGATTCATGCAAGCCGGGTAAGGGATTCACGGCAAAGCATTTTTTGACTCAGGCCCGCTTCACAAACCCCGCGCAATTATTTTTTTGGAGAGGGCTTTGCTGATCGTTTCGATGCGGCGCCGGCGGCCGCAGACAGCTCTTCACCCTGCGTCATCGACAGCCTTGCCTCAAGCTCGGCAATCCGTGCCTCCAGCTTCTTGTTCTCGGCGCGAGCCTTGAGCGCCATTTCCCGGACCGCTTCGAACTCCTCGCGCTGCACGATCTCCATCGAGTTGAGCAGGCGTTCAGCTTGCGACTTGAAAGCGGTCTCGACCTCGCGGCGCACGCCCTGAGCTGCCCCAGCGGCATCGGTCACAAGCTTGGCGAATTCATCGAGAATGCGGTTGGGTCCGGTCGGCATGGCAAAACCTCATATGTTTCATTCGAGGTAGTGGCACCGAAAGAAGAATGCAAGGCGGATGAGCCGCCGCGGGAAAGGGGGTCCGTTTTGCGAGGATTGATAATAGTTATTAGATTATCTACGCTGTGCAGGACTGAGAGGAACGCGTCATGCCTATTAGCGCCGATCTGGGCCCCCTGCTGGAAGACTATGTTTCCCAACTCGTCCACAAGGGTCGCTACAATTCGAAGAGCGAAGTCCTGCGCGAGGGTCTTCGCCTTGTGCAGGAGCGCGAAAAAAGGCTGGAGGCGCTGGACTTGGCGATTGCCCGCGGCATCGCGGACGCAGAGGCTGGGCGTGTGATTCCGATCGACGAGGCGTTCGCGCGATTGCGGTCGCGCCTGGGAGTGCAGAGCGGCGACGAATGAGGGTTGTCATCTCGGAAGTCGCATGGGCCGACCTATTCCACATCGGTATCAATATAAAAAAGCACAGTCCGGCAAGAGCCAATATATTCCTGGATGAACTCTATTCGCGCTGTCAAAATCTTGGCGCGATGCCGCGTGCCTGCCCGCTCGTCGGAGGCTACGAAGAGCACGGCATCCGCCGCTGCGTGCATGGCAGCTACCTTATTTTCTACCGTGTCAGCGCCGGCGCGGTAGAAATCCTGCACGTTCTCCACGGCGCGGTGGACTACGAAACACTTTTGTTTCCTGAAGGCTGACGTTTCGTTTCCGTCGCCCTACGAAGCGCGTCTTGACCCGGCAGAGGCCGTACCGCATGGTCCGCGCCGACACAGACCTGCAGAGGCTCGGACCTTGATTGACTATCTCGCTTTGCCGCTGGCAGCCATTGCTTTCCCGAACATCGATCCAGTAATCGTAAGCATCGGTCCGGTGGCGATCCACTGGTACGGCCTTGGCTATATCGTCGGCATTCTCTTTACCTGGTGGTACGCCAAGCGGCTGTTGCGCAATGCCCGGCTTTGGCCGGAGGGCGCGTCGCCCATGAAGCCGGAAGACCTGGACGACTTCATCGTATGGGCGGCAATCGGCGTCGTCGTGGGCGGCCGATTAGGCTACATCCTGTTCTACGACTTCCAGCGCTACCTGACGAACCCGCTCGACATCTTCGCCGTGTGGCAGGGTGGAATGTCATTCCACGGCGGCTTTGCCGGAACCGCTCTCGCGATAATCCTTTTCGCGCGCTCACGCGGCATCAACGTTTGGACACTGTTCGACGTCGTGGCGGCGGGCGCGCCGGTCGCGCTCGGGCTTGTTCGCTGCGCCAACTTCATCAACTCCGAACTCTGGGGCCGCGTCACCGATGTGCCATGGGCGGTGATGTTCCCCACCGGTGGACCTTTCCTCCGCCATCCGAGCCAACTCTATGAAGCAGCCCTCGAAGGTCTCGTACTCTTCGTATTGCTGCGCCTGCTGACTCATGCATTCCTGAAGCTGAAATCCCCTGGCTTCGTCGCCGGCGCGTTCGTCACCGGATATGGACTGTCGCGCATTTTCGTCGAGTTCTTCCGGGAGCCGGATGCGCAAATCGGCTATCTGTTCGGCGGCTGGCTGACCATGGGCATGGTGCTTTCGCTGCCGATGGTGCTGATTGGCCTCTGGGCGATGGCGACGGCAAGGCCGAGCGCGAAACATGTAGCAGCATGACGCGGCTTTCCAAGCGCATCGCCGGCCTCATCGAGGCCGCTGAACCGCTTCCCATCAGCCAGTATATGGCGATCTGCCTCTTCGACCCGGAAGCCGGTTACTATACAACCCGCGAGCCGTTCGGCCGCAGCGGCGATTTCATTACCGCGCCGGAGGTCAGCCAGATGTTCGGCGAACTGGTCGCCGTATGGCTGCGAATCGCATGGGAAGCGGTCGGCCGTCCATCGCAGGTGACCTTCGCGGAGATCGGCCCTGGCCGCGGCACGCTGATGAAGGATGTCCTGCGGACGCTCGCTCAACTCGACCCTGCACTGATGGCGCGCGCCGACTTCGCGATGATCGAAGCCAGCGCGCGGCTTGCCGGCATCCAGAAGAAGACGCTTCACGGGACATCGGCACGGATCAATTGGCACGAGACTGTCGATACGCTGCCCGAATCGTCTCTGATCATCGTCGGTAATGAACTCTTTGACGCAATCCCGATCAGGCAGTTCGTCAAATCGGAGGGGAGTTGGCGCGAGCGAGCGGTCGGGCTTGACCATGCGGGCGGACTGACCTTCGTCGCGACAGCAGGCGCCGCCGACACGGCGCTCCTGCCCAACGATAGTCAGACCGCACCCGAAGGAGCGATCGTGGAATTCGCTCCGGCGCGAACCGCGCTGATGGAAACGATTGCGGCGCGCATCGCCAAAAACGGCGGCGCAGGTTTGTTCTTTGACTATGGCTACGCCGAGCCAGCCATCGGCGACACGCTACAGGCGCTGAGGAAGCATAGCTACGAGGACGTGCTGGCCAATCCCGGTTTGGCTGACCTCACGGCGCATGTGGATTTTTCCGCGCTTGGCCATGCTGCGCGCCGGCAAGGTTTGAAGGCGAATCTGATGAACCAGGGAGAATTCCTGCTCGGCATGGGCCTTCTCGAACGTGCCGGCAGGCTGGGCGCCAATGCCGACGAGGCAACACGCGAGCGGCTGCAAAGCGAGGTTGAACGCCTGGCCGGGCCGGACCAGATGGGAACCCTGTTCAGGGCGTTAGCAGTGACTCCCAAGGGCATCGCACTGCCGCCCTTTGGGCAATCGGATTGACTTGGCTCCTGCCCTGCCGCACTGTCCGGCCTCCCCATCGGGTCAGGCTCATGTCGGCGAAAACGCCTTGACGAATCCCGTCCCGGCAAAGACAAGGCAACCATGCTTACGCAGACAAAGCCGGAGCCGATCCGGTCTCCGATGTTTGAAAAAGCCACGCGAGCCGGCATTCGCCACGGCTTCTTTACGCGTACCGGCGGCGTCTCGGAGGGCATCTACCGAGGTCTCAACACTGGGGTCGGTTCCAAGGACGATCAGGAAAAAGTGGCCGAGAATCGCCGCCGCGTGGCGAGCTGGATGCAGGTGGAGCCGGAGTTCCTGCTGTCGGTCTACCAGATCCACTCACCGGACGTGATCGTCGTGCGCGAAGCTTTTTCAGCCTCGCGTCCCCAAGCCGACGCCATGGTGACAGACCGGCCGGGACTTGCCCTCGGCGTCTCGACGGCCGATTGCGGCCCGGTGTTCTTTGCTGATCCACAGGCACGCGTCATCGGCGCAGCCCACGCCGGCTGGAAGGGAGCTCTGGGAGGCGTCCTGGAAAATACGATCACGGCCATGGAAGGATTGGGGGCGAAGCGGGACCGCATCGCGGCGGTGCTTGGCCCCTCGATCAGTCAGGCAAACTACGAAGTCGGCGCTGAATTCACGGAGCGCTTCATCAGCGATGACCCTGACAACGAACGGTATTTCCAGCCGTCGGCCAATGCCGGTCACGCGATGTTCGACCTCAACCTCTACACGGTCGACCGTCTCAGGCGGGCCGGCGTACAGGCCAGCCAGGTTGGCCGCTGCACCTATGCCGAGGAGGATCTGTTCTATTCCTACCGGCGCGCGACCCACCGTAAGGAAGCCGACTACGGGCGGCTGATCTCGGCAATTGCACTGGAGAAAGACTGATGGCTCTTCACTTCGAGCGTGCGGAATATGACGCGCGGCGCGACCGGCTGATGATCGAATTGGCCGAAAAGAAGCTCGACGCCGTTCTGCTCTTCGCGCAGGAAAGCATGTATTGGCTGACCGGCTACGACACGTTCGGCTTCTGCTTCTTCCAGTGCCTTGTGGTGAAGGCGGACGGGTCGATGGTGCTTTTGACGCGTTCTGCCGACCTGCGTCAGGCGCGCCATACTTCCACCATCGACAACATCGTCGTATGGACGGACCGCGAAGGCGCCAATCCGGCGGTCGATCTGCGCAACCTCTTGAACGAGCTCGACCTGCTCGGCGCGCGGATCGGCATCGAGTATGATACCCATGGGCTTACCGCATTCAATGGCCGTCGCGTTGACGAGCAGATGCAGACCTTCGGCCAGATCGCCGATGCTTCTGGCATCGTTTCGCGGCTGCGCCTGTTCAAAAGCCCGGCCGAGATCAGGAAAGCGGAACGGGCTGCCGCCCTCGCGGACGACGCACTCGACGCGGCGCTGCCGCTGATCAAGCAGGGCGGGGACGAGGGCCCGATCCTTGCCGCCATGCAAGGTGCGATCTTCGCCGGCGGGGGCGACTATCCAGCCAACGAATTCATCATCGGCTCAGGACCGGACGCATTGCTTTGCCGGTACAAGGCCGGCCGCCGCAAGCTCAACAAGAACGACCAGCTCACTCTCGAATGGGCAGGCGTCTTTCATCACTATCACGCCGCGATGATGCGCACCGTGCTGACGGGCAAAGTGTCCAAGCGGCATCAGGAACTCTACGACGCCGCACGCGCCGCGCTTCTTGCGGTCGAGAAGGCGATGATCCCCGGCAATACGTTTGGCGACGTTTTCGACGCGCATGCCCGCATCATGGAAGCGAGGGGGCTTACCAAACACCGGCTGAACGCTTGCGGCTATTCACTGGGAGCACGCTTCACGCCGTCCTGGATGGACATGCCGATGTTCTATCAAGGTAATCCGGAGCCGATCGCGCCCGACATGACGCTGTTTGCGCACATGATCATCATGGATTCCGAAACGGACACGGCGATGACGCTCGGGCGCACCTATCTGACGACCGATTCGCAGCCAAAGCCCCTCTCCCGCCATGATCTCGACCTGATCGTGCAATGAATGCGCTGTGGTAAACTGCACGGCAGGCATGGGTTTGGAGTGACGGAATGAAACGAGTAGCCGCTACGGCCCTTCTTTGCATTGCCGCATCGGCTGTCGCAGGATGCAGCAGCACCGAGCAGACACTCGACCCCTCGGCCATCACGCCGCCACAACAAGCCTCGCCAGCCGCGAACGCCACGGCGTCAATCACCGGCCCGGCCACCGGGCAAGGGGCGGCCGCAGGACAACCGGCGGCAGGTCAGACCGCTGCGGTGGTTTCCAATGCCCGCGTACAGATCGCGCCGCTCGTCGGAACGACGGTGGAGGCGGCGGCCCCGCTCACCCAACACATCGCGAAAAGGGCTCGCGAACGCGGCATTGCGCTCGCCGGCAGCGGAGACGCATCCACGACCCACGTGCTGAAAGGCTATTTCTCCGCGATTTCCGAAGGCAGAGAGACGACGGTGATCTATGTGTGGGACGTGCTCGATCCCTCAGGCAATCGCCTGCACCGCATTCAGGGTCAGCAGAAGACGCCAACCAAAGGTGAGGGCTGGGCGTCGGTGACTGACAAAACGATGCAAGGCATTGCCGACCGTACAATCGACGATCTCGCCGCCTGGCTTTCGACGCGGGCCGGTTAGCCGCCGCTGCGTCACATCAACCGTTTTTGACGGCACGAAGACGGATTCCTGCCATCAGCGCTTGCAATAGCGGCTGACGACGCTAAAAGCCCGTCCATATCCGGGTTGCGGCTCTCGCCAGGGACACTGCATGAAACTTTTCGCGGGCAATTCCAATCGGGTGCTGGCTGAGGCTGTCGCTCGCTACCTCAACATCCCTATCGGAAAAGCCAGCGTCAGACGTTTTGCCGACCAGGAAATTTTCGTCGAGATTCAGGAGAATGTCCGCGGCGAGGACGTATTCGTCCTGCAGTCGACCTCCTTCCCCACCAACGATCACCTTATGGAACTGCTGATCATGATCGATGCGTTTATGCGCTCTTCGGCGCGCCGCATCACGGCAGTGATCCCCTACTTTGGTTACGCACGCCAGGACCGGCGCGCCTCCGGCCGCACACCGATTTCAGCCAAGCTGGTCGCCAACATGATCACACGCGCTGGCGCTGACCGCGTCTTGACGCTTGATCTCCATGCCGGACAGATCCAGGGCTTTTTCGACATTCCGACCGACAATTTGTTTTCCGTGCCCGTGATGGCGCGAGACGTGAAAGCCAAGTACAGGCAACTCGCCAACGTCATGGTTGTTTCGCCGGATGTCGGAGGCGTCG
>JBEVEP010000403.1:0-11015 GCA_040512755.1 Mesorhizobium sp. | reverse complement strand
GATTGCCCGCTGTTGCCGAAGCAGCCTTCGACGCCCTTCCGGACTGCTTCCTTCAGGTTGGCATCAGGCAGGATGATATTCGCCGATTTGCCGCCCAGCTCCTGCGCCACGCGCTTCACCGTATCGGCAGCCGTCTTGGCGACAATGATGCCAGCACGTGTGGAACCGGTGAACGAGACCATGTCAACATCCGGATGCCCGGCCAGCACCTGACCGACCTCTGGCCCGGTTCCGTTGACAAGGTTGAACACGCCTTTCGGCGTGCCTGCGGCATGCATCACCTCTGCAAAGATGATCCCGCTGATCGGCGCTATTTCGCTGGGCTTCAGCACCACCGTGCAGCCAGCGGCGAGAGCAGGCGCAACCTTGCAGACGATCTGGTTGAGCGGCCAATTCCATGGCGTGATGAGCGCGCAGACGCCGACCGGCTCCTTGACCACCATCGTGGTTCCACGAAGATGACTGAACTCGTAGGTCTCCAGCGCCGCAATCGTCGCTTCCATATGGGCCTGCCCGGCCCAGGCCTGGGCTTCGCGCGCCCACCTGATCGGCGCACCCATTTCCTGCGAGACAGCCTGAGCGATGTCCTCGTATCGCTCGTTGTAGGCTGTCAAAATCCTGCGCAGCAGCGCCAGCCGCTCTTCCGTTGTCGTTTGCGAAAAGGCAGGAAAGGCAGCCTTTGCCGCAGCCACCGCACGATCGACATCCGCCGCCCTTCCCACCGAGATCGCCGTGTAGGCTTCTTCGGTCGAGGGATCGATGAGGTCGAGTCTGGCGGGGACGGCCGGGTTCACCCATTCGCCGCCAATATAGAAACGGAGATGATTGTTCACGCTATTCCTCCGGAACTGTCGCTGCAAAACCGAAGCAGCCGGCGTTGCCGCCGGCCTGCCGGGCAACCCGCCGATCCTGATCGGCGGGCTCAAATTGCTTGTTGGCAGATTTATCAGTATCCCGCTTTGATTTTTTCGAACTCCGCGATCATTTTTTGCTTGAGTTCATTGGGCACTGGCGACTGGAAGAGCGTCTTGTCGACGAATTTCTCGACATCGGCATAGCCCTTTTCTGCCAGCACTTTGGGATCAAGTGCTGCCATTCCCTTGGCGTTGCCGTGGCCGTAGCCCCAGTCAGTTAGCATATAGCTTGCAACCTCGGGCGCGTTCACGGCGCTGAGAAAGTCGTAGGCCTTGTCGAGATTGCCGGGCGCGTCCTTGTAGAGGACGTAGCCGCAGACCCAGGTCGTCAGTCCCTCGGCGGTGTCACGGGTGGACTTGATGGGCGCCCCGGCGGCCGCTGCCTGCACGGCAGCATCGTTCCAGGCCCAGGCGAGATCGACTTCGCCGCCGCTCATGGCCTGAACGATCTCTGTCGTGTCGGTCCAGTAGAGACGGACATTCTTGTGCACTTCCCGCAGGAACGCCGACGCTTTCGCGAACTGCTCGTCGTTCATCTGGGTCCAGTCCTTGAGGCCGATGGCCAGGCTCGCCAGCGCATAGGCGTCATCGACGTTGTCCCCGATGGAAACGCGATCCTTGAATTTCGGATCGGCAAACGCTTTTAGCGACTGGATGTCCGCCGGATCGACCTTCTCCGCATTGTAAGTCACCAGCGTATTGCCCCAGTCCCACGGCATGAACCAGGCCTTGCCATCCGGGCCGGTCACCAGGTTCTTCATTGCCACGATTTGCGGATTGAGATCGTTCCAGCCGGCAATGCGGGACGTGTCGAGCGGTTGCAGCAAGCCAGCCTCACGCCATTTGACAACACTTTGCGAACAGGGATGACCGAGATCGGCCTTGAAGCCGGAGCGCACCTTCTCGAAGGCTTCGTCCTCGTCGCCAAAGAAGGTGAATGTCGGTGAATCTCCGTACTTTTCCAAATAGCCCGGATGGAAATCCGGGGCCTCGTAGCCGGACCAGTCAAAAATGATGAGGTCCTTGTCCTCCGCCAGAGCCACGGCGGCCGAAAGCGTTCCAGCCAGTGCGAAGGCAAGCGTCAGATTTCTGCGGATGGTTCCCATGGTTGCGTGCTCCCATTGTTTGTTGATTGTTCGTCCGTGTTCTGTGCACGGCGTTCTTGCTGCGGATAGTGTCGGGGAAAGATCAGGGAAAGGAATTCCAGGGCGGTCTTCAGCGCCGATTCCCGGGTAACATCCTCCGTCCCCATCATCAGGCGCAGCCACAGCCCCTCGAGCAGCGCGCTCAATGCCAGCGCCATCGTGCGGGGTTCGTATCCATAGCCGCCCTGTTGCTTGAGCTTCTCGAAAAGCGAGACGAAGAGGTCTTGATAAGCGGCATCGCGGGCACCGCAGAGCGCCTGGTACGTCGGCCGCGACTTCGCTTCGCCCCAGAAAGCGCACCAGGCAGCAAGCTTCCGCCTGTTGCAGATCGAACGGTCGAAATCCGCGACGACAAGCGCTCGAAGCTGATTGGCCGGGTCGTCTCCCGCTTTCTGCAAGGCCGCGCGCCAATGTGCGGCGTACTCGTCATACATGTGCTGCAAGGTGGCGACGAGAAGCTTCTCCTTGCTCTCGAAATGGAAATTCACGATGCCGCGCGACAGGCCCGCGCCATCGGCGACATCCGCCATCGTCGTTTCTGAATAGCCACGCTTTGCAAGGGAATCGATCGTAGCCTCGATGAGCTGCAACCGCCTGACTTCCTTGGAAGCCTTGCGTCCACGCTTTTCGTTGCCCTGGGCCGCTGATTTCGGCGATGCGATCGTCATTTCGTGTCTATCCTTGTCGTCGCCGTATGCATTCGTCAGCCTGGCTTCCACCCACGAAGATGAGTGGGACGGTGCTCGCCCGAGTCAAGCACCTTCTGCATGGCTTCCCATGTGCGGATGTTCTTGTCGACATATGCGCCGCCTACTGCCGCGGCCGCAGTTTCGTAGAGCGGGCCCTTCAACCGCACCAACTCGCTGCGGGCGACTTCGCGATACCAGGGATTGCGGTCGGTGACGGTTACATCCGTGAATCCCGCCAGCTCCATCGCCTTGCGATAGCGTGCCGGCGACGCCATGCTGAAGGAAAGCCCCTCGGCCGCGATATAGTCTGCCATGTCCTTCGATGGCGGGCCGTCATGCGAAATCAGCCAATCGCTCGCCGCGAAGACCCCGCCTGGCTTCAGAACCCGGAAGATGTCGCCAAACAGTGCTTCCTTGTCCGGGACGTGAAGCAGCGCGTCCTTTGAGAAGACGACATCGAAAGAACCGTCGGCAAATGGAAGAATGCCCGGCTCAGCCTGGATGAACTCAACATGGTCCGCCAGACCTCGAACGGCTGCGCGCTTGCGGGCAGCTTCGATGACCGGCGTCTCGACGTCGAAGCCGGTCGCATGTCGCAGGCGATGCTTCTCGACGAGGTAAAGCGTGATCCCGCCGGAACCGCAGCCGATGTCGAGGACGTTCCTGCCGGCGAGCGTCAGCCCGGCGAGCACTCTGTCGACCTCGTCGGGACCGCCCGGGGAAAGGTAGCCCTCGCCCCACAAAGCTTCGAGGAAGCGTATCGCCGTATCGTCGTATTCCGGCTCCGCGCCATGCGCTTCGTTCATAGACATTCCCGCCTTCCAATCCTGCGCAAATCCTAGACGCTATCGAAGAAAAGGCAAGTTCATTTGTTGAACATTCATTCAAAATGGCTGGACAATCGGCTGTGAGCCGTGCCAAAATTTGCATCGCTGGGAAGAGAAACCGGACATCGGACATGAAAACATGGGATGCAATCGTCATTGGCGGCGGCCACAACGGGCTTGTTAACGCGTGCTATTTGCAGCGGGCCGGGCTTGACGTGCTCGTCGTCGAAAAGAACGACTGGGTTGGCGGCGCTGCCGTGAGCCGCTCGCTGACGCCGGGCTTTCTTTACTCAAACTGCTCCTATGTGTGCTCGCTGTTTCGCCCCGAGATCATGCGCGATCTCGAATTGCCCCGCTTTGGTCTGCAGGTGATTTCGTATGAAGGCGGTGCAGTATTCACGCGGGATGGAGACTACCTCGCCAACTATCGCGATCACGATGCCCATCGGCGGGAGTTCGCCCGGTTCTCGCGGAGGGATGCAGAAGCCTACGACCGTTACGCCAGGGACGTGACGCGGCAGTGCCGTTTCATTCAGCCGCTCTTGATGCGGACCGCGCCGGACCCGACAAGTTTCAGGCCGCGTGACATTGGCGAACTGATCTATCTCGGCAAGAAGTTTGCATCTCTCACTGCCGAGGAAACGGCGCTGATGCTCCGTTTCTGGACGATGTCGATCTCGGATTTCCTAGACGAATATTTCGAGACCGACGTCATCAAGGCGAATTTCGCGCTTTCCGGCATTATCGGAACCGCACTCGGTCCGATGTCGCCCGGCACGGCCTATGTGCTCCTCCACCATTATATGGGCGAAGTCGATGGTTCGGTCGGCGCCTGGGGCTTCGCGCGCGGCGGCATGGGGGCGGTGACAAAGGCTCTTGCTGCCTCATTCCAGGCCTCGGGCGGGACGATCCGCACCGGCGCGGAGGTTGAGCGCGTACTGATCAAGTCAGGCAAGGCGAAAGGTGTCGTGCTTGCCGGCGGAGAGGAAATCTACGGCAAGCTTGTCATTTCCAATGCCGACGTGAAGCGCACCTTCCTGAAGCTGGTCGAAGAACGCGAACTTCCCGAGATCTTTCTGCGCCGGGTGAAGAACTTCAAGATCCGGGGCTCTTCAGGCAAGGTCAATATCGCGCTGGACTCGATGCCTGAATTCCCTGCGCTGCCGAAGGATTCGCCATGCTACCGCGCGGACATGCATTTCACCGATTCCGTCGAGCGCATGGAACGCGCCTATGACAACTGGAAGGCAGGCCGCTGGTCGGCCGATCCCTTCCTCGACATGGTGATCCCGACCACGCTCGACCCGACGATGGCCCCTCCCGGCAAGCATTTCATGAGCTGCTTCGTGCAGTATTGTCCGCCCAAGGTCGAAGGCCGCGAGTGGACCGATGCCGACCGCGACGGCTTCGCGGAAAGCGTAATCTCCCAGATCGCCGAATACTCGCCGGGCTTCCGCGACCGCATCGTGCATATGGAAGTGCGCACGCCGCGGGAGCTCGAAGCCGAAGTGGGCCTCACCGAGGGCAATATTTTCCAGGGCGAACTGACCTTCGACCAACTGCTGTTCAACAGGCCGGTGCCTGGATACGCGCAATACCGTTCGCCTGTCGCTGGCCTCTATATGTGCGGTTCCTCCACGCATCCGGGTGGCGGCGTCATGGGAGCGCCCGGACGCAACGCCGCATCCGAAATCCTGCGCGACCTCAAGCGCGGCACGAACCATATGAGCCCAGCCCATGAAGTCATTTGACGCCATTGTCATCGGCGGCGGCCACACCGGCCTCGTCGCCGCGGCGGTCCTCGGCAAAAGCGGCCGCAAGGTTCTGGTGCTGGAGGCCGGAAACGAAGCCGGAGGCGCTGCCCGGACCGAAGAATTCGCGCCGGGCTTCCGCGTTTCGTCTGTCGCCCATGTCTTGAACCGGCTGCATCCGCAAGTGGCAGACGCACTCGACCTCCGGCGCCATGGCCTGTCGTTTGCGGCTGATGAGCTGGCGCCCTCCGTCGCGCTTTCACAGGGCGGCGAGCCGCTCACCATGCTCGGCGCTTATGGCCAGACGATCGCCGGCGCGACGGCATCCGAGGCAATAGCCTGGCAGGCTCTGCGCTCCCAGCTTGTGCGGTATTCGAGCATCCTGAAGCCTTTCCTCACCCGCCGGGCGCCGGAACTTTCCGCAATGTCGTTCGCAGACGGCGCTGCACTTGCGCGGACCGGACTGGCACTGCGTGGTCTCGGCAAGGAGGACATGCGGGATTTCCTCCGCATGCTCCTGATGAACATCGCCGACGTGCTGGACGAACATCTGAAGGATGACCGGCTCAAGGGGCTGCTCGCCTTCGATGCAGTACTTGGAAGCCATCTCGGCCCGCGTTCGCCGACTTCGCTGCTCGGCCTCTACTATAGGCTGGCCGGTGAAGCCCTCGGCACGCCCGGAGCGCAGATTATGCCCAAAGGCGGCATGGGCGCGGTGATCGAAGCGATCCTGAGCGCCGCGAAAAGCAGCGGCGTGACCGTCAGGACGGGAGCCGCCGCGGCAAGGATCATTGCCGAGCAGGGTCGCGCAACGGGCGTCGTCCTCAAGAACGGGGAGGAACTGCGCGCTCGCACTATTCTGTCTGCGATCAATCCGAGAACGACCTTCCTCGATCTTGTCGGCCCGCGTGAGCTCGACACCGGCTTTGTCCGGAAGGTCACCAATATCCGCATGAAGGGCGACACGGCCAAGCTTCATCTGGCGCTGGATAGCCCACCGGAGTTTACCGGCGTCGATGCTGCCGGCCATCGCGGACGGCTGGTGATTGCGCCGTCGATCGATCATGTGGAGCGCGCCTTCAACCCTTCCAAATACGGCGAGTTCTCGCCCGAGCCGGTCATGGAAATCATCCTGCCCAGCATCAGCGATCCATCGCTGGCGCCTGATGGAGCCTGCGTGCTTTCAGCGGTAGTGCAGTATGCGCCGTACGCGCTCAAGGAGGGGTGGGATAACGGTAGGCCGAAGTTCCTCAAGGCCATCATGGCGCAGCTCGAAACCTACGCGCCCAACATCGGCAAGCTGGTGCGGAGTTCCGAACTGCTGACGCCGCTCGACATCGAAAAGCGCTACGGCATGCCGGGCGGTCACTGGCATCATGGCGAGCTGCAGGCCGACCAGATGCTGATGTCGCGTCCGGTTTCCGGCGCTGCCGGCTACGATACGCCGATCGCCGGGCTCTTCCTTTGCGGCGCTGGCTCTCATCCAGGGGGCGGCGTTTCCGGCGTGCCCGGACTGAATGCCGCGCGCCATCTGATTTCGATGAAGGAATAGTCTATGGCGCGGACACCGACGAGCACCAAGCCCGCCCTGCCCTTCCGTTCCGCGGGTCAGGGTCATTTCCGGACGCTGCGTCTCCCGTCACCTTTCCAGCCGCGCATCGACGCGCTGGCAAAGACGGAGGACTGGTACAACTGGGCCGGCCATAAGGCCCCGAACTCCCTTTGGGACGAGGAGCTCGAGTATTTCGCCATCCGCAGTCAGGCGGCTCTGTTCGACATCTCTCCGATGGTCAAATATCGCATCGAGGGACCGGACGCCGAAAGTTTCTGCAACCGGCTCACCTTGCGCGACGTGTCGAAGCTGAAACCTGGCCGCGTGCACTACACTGCCTGGTGCGACGATTCTGGCCATGTATTGGATGATGGCACGCTGTTTCGCCTGTCGGCCAACCGCTTCCGGCTCTGCTGCCAGGAGCGCCACCTGCCGTGGCTCCTCGACAGCGCTATCGGCTTCGATCTGAGCGTTGCGGAAGAGACCGAGGCCGTCGCCGGCCTTGCCCTGCAGGGACCGACATCGTTCGCTGTTCTGCGCGCAGCTGGGTTTGAAGGGGTCGAACGGCTCAAAGTGTTCGATCTCGCGGACTTTCCGCACGACGGGACGATGGTGACGATCTCGCGAACCGGCTTTACGGGCGATCTGGGCTACGAGCTGTTCATTGATGCCCGGCACGCGCTCAGCCTTTGGGACAGGCTCATCGCTGCCGGCGAGCTCCATGGCGTCCGTCCGATTGGATACCAGGCGCTGAATCGTGCCCGGATCGAGGCGGGTTTGATCGTGGCGAACGCCGACTTCTCAACCGCCGAGCATGCACTTCGCGCCGACCGCGCGCGCATGCCCGACGAAATCGGCCTGGGCTTCATGGTTGATCTGGCCAAGGGCCATTTCAACGGCCGCCGCGCCATTCTCGAAGCTCGAACAAAAGGCACGCTCGAACACATCCTTGTCGGTCTGGAAATCGAAGGCAACATTCCGGCCGAGCACGCGATCGTCTATCACCGCCAGAAGCGGGAGGTCGGCATTGTCAGCGCGGCCATCTGGTCGCCGCTTGCCAAGCGCAACATCGCCATCGCAAGTCTGGAGCGACCCTACGGCGAAACGGTGACCGGTGACTTGTGGGTCGAGATCTATGCGCTTCGTGAGCTGAGGTATGAACAGCTGATGAAACGCGCGAAGATCGTGCCGCGGCCGTTCGTCAAGTTGGACCGGCGGACCGCCAACCCTCCGGCGGAATTCTGACTATGGGCGCGGTCGACAAAGAGAGGGCCGAGCAGTGGGCGCTCATCAACACGCCCCTTGGCGAGGAATGGTCGGGCCGCGCCCGCTATGCCGCCGCCATGTGCTTTTACAAGCAAGGTGAAATGAGCGCTGAGGTCCTTGAAGTCTACCGCATTTGCTCGCGGCTCGACTCCCAGGACCCACTGCCCATCATCCGTGATCGCGGTGTCGGCCAGGATTGGCTGGATCGCATGGCGTCCGGAAAAGTCTCCTGAAAGCGGCGACTGCCTTCCTCGGAAGCGACACTGCTGCCTCGACACCTTCGCCAGCCTGACGTTGGCGCCGGCCTTCCGGCGCCCTTCGACTCGTCACTGAACAGTGATCTTCCTCACAGACGCCCATATGCCTCCGGGAGCAAACTCACCCTGCGATCAAACCTCGGGGGTGTCGCCCAGGGATCGAAGTGGGGTCACGGTCATGAGACTGAAGAGAGGCAGGAACTGGACTGACGAAGAAATCGAACAGTTGAAGCGGATGGCGGCTACCGAACTTCGCGTGAAGGCCATCGCGGAAGTGCTGCACCGAACGCCGGAGGCAGTTCGTTTCCAGGCCCGGCGAAGCGCCGTCAGGCTTCGAGAAACCAGGCTGCTGGAGGAATGCTTGCTCTACGGCCTGACGCAAAACAAAGCGCAGAGCCACCGCTCGCGGCCCGCGATGGACAGGTCCTTCGCAATGTTGGCCGCGCCGGCGTCTGGCATCCCTGATGATCTTCCTACGACGCGCTAAAAGGAAGCGCCGCCATGGGCAAGTTATTGTATTTCGTGCCAAGACAAGCAGCAGAGCCGCGTGAGCCGCGGAATCCGAACGAGCTTGCAACGATCATCCTGTTCCCGGGCGTGCGGTATGAAAGGCTTGGCGATCCGCCTCCTCCACTGCGCCGCGGAACCGGAAAGACGAACCGGCCAGGCAAGCCGCGCGCCTTCCCGATAAATTCGTAGAGCCGCGGGGTCTTCCGCGCCTATTCGCCAACCGAAATCCCGGCCCTCCGCAGCCCGTCGATCAGATGGGCGCGGTGGCATCCGAATAGAAAACCAGAACCTGCCTGTACGTCGTCACTTCGGCGGGAGCGCTGGCGGCGACTGTCGGGGTCAGACCGAGCGCTTCCTCGGACATGCCCAATTGCCCGAGGCTGGCGAGCAACACGACCAGATTGAAGTTAGTTCCGGCGCATGGAAACCGCTCGCTCGGAGTAGAGCCGCGCTTCCTCGCAATTGCCAAGATCCGCAGCCACACGGTTATGGATCAAAACCAACACGAATAGCTGCAACGAATTTAAGCACTTCGTAAACTAAAGTGTGCAGTGCAGTTGCTGCGTCGCCGCCTTCCTGTTCTACTTATCCAATCAGGTCAAGGGAGCGTGCGATGCAGCGATTTCTGGCACTGACCATATTTACGGCTGTGGCAGCCACTTCCGGCTGCCAGACCGGCTCGGACGTATCCGGTCCAGTCGTTTCGAAATACTCACCACAATGCGTGTCGATCAGAGCCCGGGAGAGCGGTTACTGCGGGCGGCCCAGCTCTTCCCGGGTTGAGAGACGTACCGTTCAAACCGGATTCAACAAGAGGACTCGCTCAAGGTTCCATGAACGCCTTGGACATGCTGTCGGCGATCGGCTTGGTAAGATAGTTGAAGAACGTCCGTTCCCTCGTTTGAATGAGTATCTCGGCAGGCATTCCCGGAGTGGGCGAGAAGCCAGGGACGCGCGCCAGTTCACTGCTCGGCAGGTTGATGCGCGCAATATAGACTTCCTTCTTCGCATCCCCAACTGCAGCGACTGCGAGGGAGTCTGCTGATACGTAGTAAACCTTGCCGCTCAGCACAGGCGTTCTGCGCTGGTTCAGCGCCGTGAGACGCACCGTCGCGTTCTGCCCCTGCTTGACGTTGTCGATTTCGGTCCGCGGCACTTGCGCCTCGATGATCAGCGGCACATCCGCGGGCAGTATTTCGAGGATGCTTTTGCCGCTTTCGATGACGCCACCCGGTGTGTGGTAATACATCCGCACCACAGTACCGGCGACGGGCGCGTTGATGCTCGCTCTGCGCAACACGTTCTCGGCCGCGCGTGCTTCCTCACGCACATTATCCAGTTCGGCTTCGATCTTCTGCAATTCGTCGAGCGACGCCTGGCTGAATGTGTTGATCGTCTGCACTATCTGCTGGTCGAACTTCTTGATCTGCGCGTTGGTCTCCGAAATTTCAGCCGAAAGCCGGCCGGCCTGGCCTTCAGCATCGGCAATCGCGCGCTTTATGGCGCCCACTTCGGTCTTGCGGATCAACCCCTGTGCCAGCAGGACTTTTTTCCCTTCATATTCCTCTTCAAGCAGTTCGTGCTGCCGGTTCATGGCATCCAGCTGTTGCTCATAACCTACAGCGCGATATTTCAGCGCCTCGATGTTCTGGTTGAGCAGAGCGATCTCGCTGTCCAGGCGGCTCTTCGAACCCTGGAAGTGCTGCTCCTGGCTGTCGATGATCGCTCCGACGTCCGGATCACCGAGGCTTTTCGCCAGAACGTCCGGATAGTCGATCTTGTCTTTGTTGCCCGCTTCGGCAGTCAGCCGGGCCGTAATGGCCTCGAGACGGGCCTGACGCAGAAAGAGCTGCCTCTCATTGGCTTGGGCGGCCGTCTCGTCGAGCAGGACAAGAGGCTGATTGAGCAACACGTGGTCGCCTTCATCAACAAGGAGTTCCTTGATGATGCCGCCCTCGAGATGCTGCACGATCTTGTTCTGGCCAGTCGCCACAAAACTGCCCTGCGCAATGACGGCGGCAGCCAGCGGCGCGGTCATCGCCCAGGTACCGAACCCGCCAAACGAGACGCCGATCAGAATCAAACCGGCAACGGTGTGCTTGCG
>JBEVEP010000173.1:0-4137 GCA_040512755.1 Mesorhizobium sp. | reverse complement strand
ATGCGGTCGGTGAATTCGATCCCGGTCTTGATCCACGTCCGTTCATCGATGCGCAGCATAAGCCCGGCCTGGTCGTAGAGCTCGCTGTACTTGCCGACCACCGTGGCTTCGATTGTGAAATCCCCCTCGACTGGCCGTAGATAAGCGTGGCCGTTGTCACGCCGGAACCCGTAGAAGGTCTCTTGCCAGAAATCGGTCCGGTCTGCGGTGGAGAGCGTTAGTTTCGAATCTGAACTCGCCCATTTCGACGGTTCATTCAACCAGAAATAGTTTTCGAACAAATCTCCTCCCCCTTTGCGTGAAACAATCAGGTCTGTGAACTCTGATGGTAGTAGAGATGATTTGGAAAGTCCTGCAAGCTGGAGCCTTTCAGAACAAATCGGCCGGAACTGCCCCGCCAGACATTGCGCAGAACTTGGAGCATGTGTCACGTTTCTGCGACGGCGCTTGGTCGAATGCAAAAAACAGTCGTCGCAGCTGCTCGTTCGTGAACCCGGAACGCGTTAGGCTCCGAATCGAAATCTTGTCGGGGAGGGCAGGGGAGGACCCGTGGAGCGACTTCGGCATTTGCTGCTCCCGCTCAGCGTCTGGCGCAAGCTTCCTCTAACTTTGAAATTTCTGATCGCCTCCGTTGTCATCGTGGGCGGTACGATGCTGGTCGCGGGCCAGTGGATGGCCTCCCGCATCGAGGCCGGGCTGGTTCAAAGCCGGGCCGTGTCAGGCGCGCTCTACATGGAAGGTTTTCTGGCGCCACTCGTGAGGGATCTCGGAGAGACGGGGAAGGTGTCGGCCGCTCAGCGGGAGGCCCTCGACAGGCTGTTGATCGGCAGCGCGCTCGCCGAACGCGTCGAGGAAATCAAGATATGGAGCAAGGATGGGACGGTCATCTACAGCACCGACAAGTCGCTGACCGGAAAGAAGCTTCCGTCGGACGATCTGACCCCGTCATTGAATGGCAATGTGACAGCTGAGCTCGAAAGAACCCCGGACCGCGAGCATATGGGCGCGAAGGTCAACGATTTCCCCCTGCTGGAAGTCTACGCTCCGATCTATCGCAGCGGCACGCGTGAGGTCGTTGCCGTTGGGGAGTTTTACGAGAGAGCAGGAGAGTTTCTGTCGGAAGTGGAGGACGCCAGACGGACGACCTGGTGGATGGTCACAAGTGCGGCGGTAGTCATCACGGGGCTCCTGTACTGGATGGTGCGTCGGGCCAGCAATCTGATTGAGCGCCAGCGAACGCTGCTGGCGCAGCGGCTTACCGCCGCTCGCGCGCTGGCGGGCCAAAACAACCACCTTCGTCATGCCGCTGATGAGGCGCGCATGGAGGCAAGCAGGTCCAACGAGATTCTCCTGAACCGGATCGGAGCTGATATCCACGACGGGCCTGTGCAACTGCTGAGCCTGCTTCTGCTGAAATCCAGCGACTCAGGATCAGTGCAGACTTTGGGGAAGCAAGTCCTGGATGAACTTCGCGGCATTTCGGCTGGATTGATCCTGCCGGAACTCGAGGGCCTCGAGCTGGAAGGAGCGTTGCGGCTCGCAGTCAGACGACACCGGGACATGACAGGGACCGCGGTCGATGAAGAATATCGAAATTTGCCTCACTCGGTCGGCCAGCCGTTGAAGATATGCCTCTATCGAGTCGTCCAGGAAGGACTAAACAATGCGTTCCGCCATGGGGGAGGGCAGCTTCAGCGGGTTCTCGCCACTGCAAGTGCCCATGCCCTATCCATATCGATCGTGGACGGCGGCCCCGGACTATCGAGCGACAGTGAGCTTGCTTCTGACGGGCCAAGGTTAGGCTTGGGCGGGATTCAAAACCGCGTGGCCGTTTTCGGCGGCGAGGTTCAGGTCCGGTCCCGCGACCAAGGGGGAACGGAACTTTCCGTGAGCATTCCCTTGAATGCAAAATCCAGATAGCACGGCTTGCGAGCCGCTAGAGCAAGTCGCCCGAAGTTGGAATCGGGCAGCTTGCTCCAAGCCTTTGTTTGCGCGTCGGATTCATCCGAAAACCGCTTCGCACTTTTCGGTCCGACGCTCCAAACCCGCCCCTACTGTTCCCTGAATGCGCGCGAGAACTGATCCGTGAACGGCTTGGAAAGATACGACAAGGCCGTTCGTGGCTCGGTCGACATGAACACTTCCACCGGCATCCCGGGCAGAAGCCGCTTCTTGTCCAGCTTGCTCAGTTCGTCGGCCGATACCTCGACTTCCGCGAGATAGTAGTGCTGTCCTGTGGCCTTGTCGGCAAACGTCGCCGGTGAGACGAACGCGATACTGCCGCGAAGTTCAGGGGTCGTTCGCTGGTTGAACGTCGAAAAGCGCAAATTGGCCGATTGACCAAGGTAAACCTGGTCGATGTCGGTTGGCGCCAGGCGCGCCTCAATCTTCAGCGTAGCGTCCTTCGGCACAATCGTGACCAGCGTTTCCGCCGGCGTGATAACGCCGCCGATGGTATTGACGGCCAGCTCGTTGATCGTGCCTGAAATCGGCGCCTTGATCTCGGTTCGCGACAGCCGATCCTCGATCGCCCATCGGCGCTCATTGAGCTCCGCGATTTTCGGGTCGATCACACTGAGTTCCCGCTGGGCCTCGGTGCGCGCCTGTTCGTCGATTGCGATGACCTGCAGTTTGATCTCGCTGATGCGCGCCTTGGCCCGCGCGATCTCCGCATCGATCGAAGCTTTCTCGCCCTCCATCCGTCTCAAGTCGCGCTCGGATGTGTGGGCTCTCGACCCCTCGACCAGACGCTTGTCCACCAGCCCCTTCATTTTCTGGTGCTCAACCTGGACGAGGCCGATCTCATCGATCTTTGCGGCGCGCTGCGCCTCAAGGCCAACTATCTCTTCGCCAAGCTGCTCGATGCCGAGGTTCAATTGGTCCTTCTGCGATCTTCTGTTTCGCAAATTGCCTTCAAGAAGTCTCGCTTCCCCGGCCAAGAGCGCTTGCAGATGCTCCGTCGTCGCTTCGGTGATCCCGGAGGCCTGAAGCACTTCGACCCCGTCACGCTCTGCAACAAGCCTGGCTCGCCGGACATATGCCTCGGCAAGCTGGGCGCGCACGATCGCCAGTTCGGCGCGCGTCTGAACATCGTCAAGCCGGATGAGTATTTCTCCCTCTATGACGAAGTCTCCTTCTTCCACAGCGATCTCACTGATGATCCCGCCGTCGCGGTGCTGAACAGCCTTGAGGTTCTGGTCGACATTGACGGTGCCGGTGGCGATCACAGCACCGGAAAGCTGCGCCGTCGCCGCCCAACCGCCAGCGACAGCGATCAGCAGGAAGCCGAGCGTGCAGCCGGCAAGCACGCGCCCTCCAAGGCGGAAGGCTCCCCCGTCGTCGTCCATAGTGTCGAAGTCACTGGCCGACTTTGTTCTTTTCTTATCCCTGCGCATCCCTGCTCCCCGCTGCCCCCGCTCTGTCACGTCTGGTTGTTGTGGCCGTTGTCGACCACCAGCAAGACGTGGTTGCCGGCGATGTTGATGGTCATGTCATGGACGTCGTCGTCATCGAAATCGACATCGATAAAGGTCTGCCGAACGTTGTCAGTCTGCTCGTGGCGGATGCGAATTGGCAGCTCATCCTTGTCCACCTTCTCGCCATAGATGTCCTCGAAGCGGTCCTCCAGCGTGTCCATTACTTCTTCGAAGACCTCATACTTCGAGACCTTGATACGGTCGCCGACCATGAAATCCAGGATGTCGTGGACAATCTGAGCGCCGGCGCCGCGTCCCGACGCCGCTTCGAACTCGAAGACATCCTCGCCCGCCCCACCGGTGAGCGACACCGGCGCATCCGCAACCACGACGAAAGTGTCGTTACCCGCGCCGCCAATCACCGTTTCAAAACCTGACACCTGGTCAGCGCCAATTTCCAGGCCGGTGGCCGTCCCTTCCTTCAGATCGATGTAAACGCCGGCAAGCGATGCCGAATAGTCGAGCGTGTCTTTTCCCTCGCCGCCGCGATAGCTGTCAGCAACGGCGTCGAGGGCCGCCTTGACGACATCGTTGCCGACTCCGGCCTCGATGACGTCGCGGCCGGCGCCGTCTTCGATGTAATCGTCGCCGTCGCCGGTGGTGATTTCTTCGCAGGCATCGCTGCCTGTCACACAATCATCGCCGGAGCCGGTGACGACGG
>JBEVEP010000378.1:0-5211 GCA_040512755.1 Mesorhizobium sp. | reverse complement strand
AAACGTTACGGGCTTGGTGAATTTATTTTGAGAAACGGCGGGCATTGCCCGCCGTTTCTACATGACGAAGCTGTCGCGCACCGATCGCAACGATCGTTAGCAGCTACTCCGGTCCATGGGCAGATTTTCCGTTTTCGCCTCCCAGCCGTTGAAAAACAGCCAGCCCGATCATCATGGCGACCCCCGCCGACAACAACAGAACGGGGTAGATGAGCAGCTTGATATCGTCCTGAGTGACTTTGAACACGAGGACGAGACCCTCCAGAAAAATTGCGATCAGAATGATTGAAATGAACCTGGAGAAGTTGCGCCGGAAGTGGGAGGCTTTGCGCAGGTCCCGCCACCCAAGAACCTCCTCCTCATACAGATGCTTTGCCACGTCGAGAATCGCGATGGCGATGACGACATAGCCCACGCTATCGATCACGATGTATCCGAAGTCGCCCGACGCCAGAACCTGTCCCGCAGTCACAATGATCTTCCCAACCTGGTAGGCCGAATAGCCGATCAAGAGCGCGGCCAGGAAGATCAGGAACGCGGCCGCGACGGCAAACAAGAGGCGGCCTACGTGGCTCATGGCTTCGACTCCTTGCAGTCCAATTCGATGCTGGTGCTAGAGCAATTCCAGGAAAAATGGAATTCGGTTTCCGTCCGGAATTGCATCGAAACAAAGAGTTAGCAGGCTGTGAAAAAAGATTCTTGGTTCGTCCCGACGCAAATATCAATCCGGGCGGCAGTGGGCTCACGCATCGGAGATGCGTAGGCGCCGGCCAAGGATTCAATTGTGTCGCGATCGTCCTTTCAGCCCAAGTTATTCAACAAGCTGACAGAGCGGTTCACCGATTCATCAATCGCGGAACCGTCTTAGCCTCGTCTATCGCGGGATCAGATCCACCCCGTTGATCTTGCCGATATGCGTCGCCAGCATCGGGACGTACTGATCTGCAGGGCCAGCGGCAAACGCGCTCGCAAAGGAGTTCTTGACCGCGTTGCCAAGCGGATTTGCCAGTCCAACTGAATCGGCCATCGATTCCAGGTATTTTAGGTCCTTGAAGGCGTTGGCGATCGTGAATTTGTGAGCGTCGCGATCACCTTCCAATGTCCAGCGGATGAAGGTCTGGTAGAATCCACAGTCCATCCGGCCATTGCGGATCACGGCATCGAAACGCGACGGCGAGATGCCCACCTTCTGGGCAAGAGCCAAGGCTTCCGAATAGAGTGCCGCGTAACCCAACGAAATGAAATTGTTCAGCAGTTTCATACGGTGCCCGTCACCAATCCCGCCGACATGGACAATCTTTTCCGCCCAGGTCTCCAGGACGGGCTTCACTCTGGCAAACACCGCCTGGTCCGCCCCGACCATCGTTTCAAGCGTGCCCTCCCAGGCCTGTTTCGGTGTCCGGCTGAGCGGCGCATCGACAAAATCTACACCGGCGTCAGCGAGTTCCGCGGCCAATACGACCGTCGAGGTCGGATCGGACGTCGAGCAGTCGACGACGACCGAACCTCGCACCAGACCGCTGGCCAGTCCATCGGGTCCGCGGACAATCGCCTCAACCTCGCGCGATCCCGTGACGCACAAGAAGACGATCGTCGAATTGGCCGCGACATCTTTGGGTGACGCAGCTTCGGTCGCTCCTCTGGCCAGCATGTCTTCCGCTGGCGCGCGGTTCTTGCGACCGAGAAATGTCAGCGGATAGCCCTTTTCGACGATGTTTTTGGCGATGCCATGCCCCATCAGGCCGAGCCCGACAAAACCGATACGCTCGCTTGTGTCAGCGGTGGTAGTCATTCTTCCCTCTTCTTTCTCAGGCCCAAATGGAATCCAATCGCTGTCTACCGCCCGGCTGCGGTGTCACCGGCCGCCCGGTCTCGGTAAAACCGCCTGGAACAACAATTCTCCCTTTCATCCGCATCGTTTGGAGCCATATTAGCGTATTCGCTTAATGCAATCATGCCGAAGAAATATGCATATCGTCGCCAATCATCGGCTTGCCAGGAAGCGAAACAATAGCCTGGATGACTGGCGACTTTCCGTGGTTCGAAATCTGTTCGGGAGAATCCCATGGCTCGAGTAGTTGTGACAGGCGGTAGCGGCAAGGTCGGCCGTGCATGTGTGGAGGATTTGCTCAGGCACGGCTATGACGTGGTCAACATCGATACGGTCCCTCCCGCGGTCGAAAAATGCCCGTTCGTGCGGGCTGACCTGACTGACTTCGGCCAGGCGCTCGAGGTGCTCTCGGAGGTCGACGATCGGCTGCGCGATATCGACGCCCTCGTTCATCTGGCGGCGATACCTGCACCCGGGAAGGAACCGAACGCCGTCATATTCAAGGTCAATACGCTGAGCACGTACAATGTTTTCGAGGCAGCGCGGCGACTCGGTATCCGCACCGTCGTGTGGGCATCGAGCGAGACGGTCCTCGGGCTGCCGTTCGAATCGCCTCCGCCCTATGCTCCCGTCGATGAAGAGTATCCTGGGCGCCCTGAAACCGCCTACTCGCTTTCCAAGCTGCTCGGTGAGGAGATGGCAAAGCAGTTCTGCCGTTGGGACCCGGATTTGAAAATCGTCGGCCTGCGTTTCTCCAATGTCATGGAGCCTGCCGACTATGATCGGTTTCCATCGTTCGATGCCGACGCCCGCCTGAGAAAGTGGAATCTCTGGGGCTACATCGATGCGCGGGACGCGGCCCAGGCGATCCGGCGCGCACTCGAAGCGCCCATCACCGGCGCTGAGGTCTTCATCATCGCGAATGCCGATACGGTCATGTCTCGGCCCAATGCCGAGCTTATGGCGGAGGTCTTTCCCGAAGTGCCTTTGAAATCGGGGGTTGCGACGAACGAAACCCTGCTATCGATTGAGAAGGCGCGCCGAATCCTCGGCTACGAACCGCAACATAGCTGGCGCGACTCCCGCGACTCGTGAGTCGCGCAGTGTAGCCATGAGCGGTTGGAGCTGACCAAGAAATGTCAGCTCTACTTGGTGTGCGTCTCCACGACTTTCTGGCAAGCGGGTGACAGCTTTGTCCTTCTGGTTGGCCAGACATTCGATAATGCGGCCTCCACCCGGCTCAACGCCTGCGCAGAACTTTTCAAAGTCGGCCTGACAGGCTGCGCGCTCCTCGGCGGTCTGAGCGGCGGCGGCCTGGATGAAGAGCAGCAGCGGCACGACCGCGAGACTCCATTTCAGCCGCATGGCAACCTCCTTGTGCTGACGGCGGCTATACTTCAGTTCATCGCTAATGTAGCGTCAAGTAATAGTTCTCCCGGCAGAGACCTTCCAGGAGCCATCGATGTTCGGCGCATTTGGCTTGCTGCTATCTGTGAACTGGCGAGACCGGAGACATGAGGTCACTTCTCCGGTTGCTTCCTGCCACCGGGCAAGCGCCTCACCTTCAAAGCGGTCCGACCGCACGCTGTCAGGCTTGCGAGTTCTATTGGTTGGCGTTGCAGCAATGTTGGCGGCATGCAGTGAGGAGAACACCTATGTTCCGCCACCGCCGCCAGCCGTCGATGTCGCTCTGCCGGTCAAGCAGGATGTGACGCCGTACCTGAACGCGACAGGCAACACGATGGTGTTGAACAACACTGCCTTGGTGGCGCGTGTGGAAGGCTTCATCCAGGAGATCAACTACAAGGACGGCGACTCCGTCAAAGCTGGCACGGTACTCTTTGTGATTGAGCCGGAGCCCTATCAACTGGCGCTTGAACAGGCGCAGGCCGAAAAGTCATCCGCCGACGCATCCATCAAACAATCCCAGGCCGACTACGCCAGACAGGCCGAGCTTACGAAGAAGGGCTTCGGAACGCAGCAGGACCTGGACAAGGCCTCTGCCCAGCGTGACGCCGATCTGGCGAAGCAGAAGCAGGCTGAGGCCGACGTAAAGCAGGCCGAGCTCAATCTGAGCTACACGCAGGTCAAGGCGCCCTTTGATGGCATCGTTACCTCCCGCCAGGTCGCTGTCGGTCAACTCGTAGGCGCCGGTAGCCAAACCACGCTGGCCACTATCGTGCAGCTCGACCCGATCTATGTCGACTTCAATGTCAGCGAAAAGGACGTGCTCCGCATCCGCGCCGATATGATGAAGCGCGGCATGACGACCGCAGATCTCAAAAAGGTGCCTGTCGAGGTCGGGCTTCAGACCGAAACCGGCTATGCTCACAAAGGGACGCTCGACTACGCGTCGCCGACAGTAACAGTCTCTACCGGGACACTCGCTGTCCGCGCCGTCCTGCCCAACGCCGACCGACGGCTTTTGCCGGGCTATTTTGTTCGCGTTCGCGTTCCCCTGGGTGATGAACCTGACACGCTGCTCGTGCCGGATCGCGCCATCGGTAGCGACCAGAGCGGTCGCTATGTTCTCGTCGCGGGCAAGGATGACGTCGTTGAACAACGCACCGTCCAGATCGGCCAGCAGGTCGGGGAGCTGCGCGTGATCACCTCGGGCATCAAACCGGATGACCGGATTATTGTCTCCGGCCTGCTGACGGCGATACCGGGGCAGAAGATTGAGCCGCGGATGAAAAACATCGAAGCCGTCGCTGCGGATGACGCCGCGCAATGATCTCCAAATTCTTCATCGAACGGCCTGTCCTTGCGAATGTTATCGCTATCCTGATGGTCGTCATCGGCGCCGTCTCACTGCTTGCACTGCCAGTGGCACAGTATCCTGATGTCGTGCCACCGACTGTCCAGGTCACGACCAGATACCCGGGCGCCAGCGCGCGCACAGTCATCGATACCGTCGCGCTGCCGATCGAGCAGCAGGTCAACGGCGTCGAGAACATGCTGTACATGCAGTCCTTTTCCGCCGCCGACGGGAGCTATTCCCTGACGGTGACGTTCGCGATCGGGACCGACCTCAACGCGGCCCAGGTGCTGGTGCAGAACAGAGTGGCGGCCGCGTTGGCGGCGCTGCCCCAGCCGGTTCAGGTCCAGGGCGTCAATGTTCAGAAGAAGTCGACGGCAATTCTGCTGATCGCGACCCTGACATCGCCGGATGGGCGTTACGACAGCCTCTTCCTCAGCAACTATGCAACCATCCGCCTGAAAGACGAGATCGCGCGACTGCCCGGCGTCGGGAATGTCAACGTTTTCGGCGCCGGGCAGTATTCGATGCGCATATGGCTCGACCCGGACAAGATGCGGGTGCGCGGGCTCACGGCTCAGGATGTGATCCAGGCGCTCCAGCAGCAGAGCGAACAAGTCAC
>JBEVEP010000349.1:0-9581 GCA_040512755.1 Mesorhizobium sp. | reverse complement strand
GCGCGAGCGCCTTCTACAGCCCACAGCCAGAACCGGTCAGCGCCGGCATTTTTGTGGTCGATCAGGGGACAAATGCGAGTGCCGCCCGCACCATTACCGTGGAGGCCGGCGGACTGGTGCAGGGCGGAACGGTGGGCATTGCAGTCGAATCCAACACCGATGGAGCGAGCCTCACCTCGATCGTCAACAGTGGAACGGTGCAGAACCTGTCCGGCCTTTCGACGGGTCTGGCCATTCAAGGTATCGACGTTGCCGGTTTTGGAGTGGACGGCGACGCGCGACTCGCGATCGCCAACCAGAACCAGATCACAGGCACAGTCCTGCTCGGCGGTTTTGGTGACACGCTGACCAACAGCGGTACATGGAATTCGGCGGGCGGCAGCAGCGATTTTGGTGGCGGTAATGACACGCTGACCAATACCGGAACCTTGCTTGCAGCCAACAATGGCGCGGCGGCGGAGCAGACCTTCTTTAACAATCTCGAGACATTCGCCAACGCCGGTGTTTTGAGATTAAGCGACGGGGCGGCCGGAGACACCACGACAATCGGCGGCAACTATGCCGGTTCCGGTGGCACACTCTGGATCGACACGGTTCTTGGCGGCGACGACTCGTTGACCGACAGGCTGGTCGTTGCCGGCGGCACCTCCGGCGATACGTCCGTCACGGTGACGAATGTCGGCGGTACGGGTGCACCGACAGTCGAGGGCATCAAGATCATCGATGTCGGCGGCGCTTCCGAAGGCCAGTTCACCCTGGTCGGAGACTATGTGATCGCAGGCCAGCAAGCCGTTGTGGGCGGCGCCTATGCCTATACGCTGCAGCAGAATGGCCTCACAACGCCTTCCGATGGCGACTGGTATCTGCGCTCGCAGCTGACGGAGGATCCCGTCGATCCTGTCGATCCTGTCCACCCCGTCGAACCTGTCGATCCCGTCAAACCGGACGGTCCAAGCGGTCCGCTCTATCAGGCGGGAACTCCAACCTACGAAGCCTATTCGCAGGCGCTCCTGGCGCTCAATGGTCTGCCCATCTCGCATGTCTACAACCGCTATTGGAACGAGGCGGGCAATGCGGTGATCGAACAGGGTGACGGCATTGGCGAGGCGGTGCCCGACGGTTCGGTGTTCGTCGACGGCAGTGGCATGTGGGGCCGCATCGAGGGCTTTCGCAGCCGGTTCAATCCGGCGGTCTCGACGACTTCGGCCGACTTCGACATCGACGCCACCAAGATGGAGGCCGGGGTAGACGGGCAGTTCTATGAGGGCGATGCCGGCCGGCTGATTGGCGGGATCACGGTTCACTATGGTCACGCATCGACGGCCATCTCTTCGATCCATGGCGACGGCGACATCGATACGGACGGCTATGGCTTCGGCGGCACGTTGAGCTGGTATGGCGACAACGGCTTCTATGTCGATGGCCAGGCCTGGGCGACGTGGTATGACAGCGACCTGCGTTCGCGCCTCGCCAGGCGCAGCCTTGCTGATGGCATCAACGGCTTCGGCTATGCGCTGTCGCTGGAGACCGGCAAACGCTTCCAGCTCGACGCGAAGTGGGCGCTGACGCCGCAGGCACAACTGACCTATGGCTCGGTCGATGCCGACAGCTTCACCGACGCCTTCGATGCCCGCGTGTCGCTGGACCGGATCGACAGCCTGCGCGGGCGTGTTGGCCTGGCCGTCGACTATGAAAATTCATGGTATGCCGACAATGGCCTGATCAGCCGGGCCCATGCCTATGGCATCGCCAATCTCTATTACGAGGCCTTGGGCGAGGCCAATGTCGCCATCGCCAGTACGAAGTTCATCAGCCGCGTGGACCGGCTGTGGGGCGGCGTCGGGCTTGGGGGTACGTACAACTGGAACCAGGACAAATTCTCGCTCTACGGCGAGGGCACCGTCAACACCAGCCTGGCCGACTTCGGTGACAGTTATGTTCTCAAGGGAACTGTCGGGCTGAAGGTCAAGTGGTGAGCCCACGCTTCTAAAACACGAAACCAATACGGCGGTCCGGCCGAAGGACCGGATCGCTTTCAACGATCACCGGCGCCCACCTTCCCGCCCCATGATCGGGACGGGTTGTATCGCGCCAACCGTCTTATTGTTAGGATACATCATGCCGCGTCTCCTGTTGCGATCCGTTACTCCGATGCAAGCGGTGGTCGCCCTTCTGGCAAGCCTCGCATCGTCCACTGCGCCGTCATCGGCCCAGGATGCAGCCCCCTCTGCATTGTCGGAGACCTATGGAGATTGGATCGTAAGATGCGCCACCCTCCAGGCGGAGGGCCAGAATGACTCCAAGCCGAAGTCAGTATGCCAGATGTCGCAAGAGTTGCAGCAAGGTCAATCCGGTAAGCGTGCATTGCTGATCGTGTTTGATATCAATGCGACCGGCAACGGGCTCCTGTCGGGCAGGATCATTGCTCCGTTCGGTCTGGATCTGAAATCGGGCCTGTCGTTGAAAATAGCGGACGCTGTATATCTCGAAGCGCCTTTCAAGACTTGCTTGCCGCAGGGATGCGTGGCGCCCACCATCGTCAATAGTGAATTGCTGGCGGCAATGCGAGACGGACAGAAACTAACCGTAGCCATGACTGCGGCGGATAGTAATCGGCCGGTCAATATGGACGTGTCACTGAAGGGATTTGGGCAAGCCTACGACCGGTTAACGGCGCTGTCAGAGAAGAGCAAATAAGTTATGCTGGTGCGAAACTCTCGATCAGCCGCGCCTCAAGCAAACTCATTTCCGGCATAGAGTACCTCAATACGGAAGAGCCGGCGCCGGACATAGGGCGTATCGTCAGGTTATGGAAATTTGCCAGCCCGATCGACGTTGGCAAGGCACGTCAGGCCGTTGCGGCCGGAGCGGGTGCGTTGCATCTAATCCTTCACGAGCTGCTCCACGATATCGCTGAAGGATGGTCTCCACTGCGGCGCGAGCCATCCGAAAGTGGCGTGAAATTTAGCGGTACTGAGGCACGAATTGGCGGGGCGGCGGGCTTTGGTGGGGTAGTCCGCCGTCGTGATGTCCCTCACGCTGGCATGTGGTCCCCCACAGGTCCGGCTTGCAGCCAGAACATGGCGCGCCAAACCGGCCCAATTGGTCTCGCCGGTTCCTGCCAGATGATAGACGCCATATGCATTGAAATGCCGGTCCCGATGAAGCCGGGAGGCTGCGGCTAGTATTCCGTCGGCGAGGTCGAGCGCCGAGGTCGGATTTCCCCACTGGTCGGACACGACCGCAATCTCGTCCCGGTCGCCAGCCAGTCGAAGCATGGTTTTGACGAAGTTTTTGCCGAAAGGGCTGCAGACCCAAGCTGTACGTATCACAAGGTAGCGGGGGTTTGCCGCTGCAACCGCTTGCTCTCCTGCAAGCTTCGAGGCTCCATAGACGCCACGGGGCGCTGGACGGTCATCTTCGGTGTACGCACCTTTGCGAATGCCGTCGAACACATAGTCGGTCGACAGGTGGATAATTGGGACGCCAAGTCCGGCTGCAGCGTCGGCCACAGCGCCGGCGCCAGCGTCATTGATAGCGAAGGCGAGCTCCGGCTCGTCCTCTGCCTGGTCGACTGCGGTGTAGGCGGCGGCCGACACGACAATGTCAGGACGGCAGGCTTCCAATACGGGTGCTACGGTTTGCGGACGCGTAAGGTCGAGTTCTGGCCTGCCGACAAGGGTGACTTCGATCCCTTCGCGGTCCCGCGCTCTCTCCACCAAGCTCCGAGCGACCTGTCCCTCATGACCGGTCACAACGATTTTCATGCTATTCTCTCCACCTTCTGCAACTGCCTTAGCCGACCTCGAAATCACCGGGTTGCGGCGGCGCGATCGGCGTGAACAGGCTGCGGTCGGGTTTGATGTCCAGAAGTGGGGTGCCATCGACGCAATCCATGCCTCGCACGAGCACCGTCGATCCTTCGACGGCCACAAGCGTCGCTATCGCACTGCCGATCGGATTGGGCCGAACGGGTGATCGAAGGCCGAAAGTGCCTCTCGATGCACCGTCATTGGCCGGACTCTGCCGCACCAGATCGCGACGCGAGAGATGGAGCCGATAGAGCACCTCCAGCCGCTCGAAGGCGGCAACGCCGTCAAGCGCCGCCACCCATGGTTCGAAAACTTCCAGTCGGCAGACCGGTCCGTCGGCGCGGCCTTGGCGCGGCGTTTTCAGCCGTGACGTCCACGGCGTGCGTATGCGTCCGATGAATAAAAGACCGGCATCGATCGATGACGGGACCCCGACCGCAACTTCGCCGGCTCGAATTTCGTTCTCACGCACCATGCCTAGTCGATCGCCACCATCACGTCGGAGGCTTTGATCACCGCATAAGCGTCCTTGCCGGCCGCAAGCTTCAGGTCGTCGACGGCTGCGTTGGTGATCGATGCGGTGACAACCGTGCCGCCGCCGATGTCGATGCGGACATGGGCCGTCGTTGCGCCCTTTTCGACCCCAACGACCTTGCCTTTCAATATGTTGCGTGCGCTGATTTTCATGTTTTGCTCTCTTCTTGTGAGCGACCGCACTCGGATAAAAACGGTCGATCCGAGCGAGATACTCTATGGCAACCTCGCCGGCGTAAAGATGCGCAACAAATCCTTCGTTGCTGTTGCGATCGTCCGAGCCACGACGAGACCCGTTATTGCCGTCCTCTTCAACTTGTAGACCCTATCTTCGGTGCCCACACGGCACCTCCGCTTGACATCACGCTGTGCTGCCGATGATGTTTCGTTGGCCACTGGAGGCGGTTGATAGTCTGGGGTGATTGTCATGCGCTTGCTACCGAAGCTTGTTGTTCTAGCGGTCTCTGTCGCTGCGACCGCTTCCGTCGCGCAATCGTTGAAGCCGGACGAGGTTTTGAGCTCCATAGCGGTCCATGTGCTCAGCGAGCCGAATCCTGTTTTCGGCGCGGATGGACGCGTGCATCTCGCCTACGAGCTGTTTGTGGTCAATCCGGGCAAGCTGTTCGTGGCAATCGACCGGATCGAGGCCCTCGATGACGGAGGGCAGCAGGTCGGGTCGATTGAAGGCGATCAGTTGGGCGCGCTGACTTCAGTTTATGGCGGCGCCGGTCGTATGCTTTCTCCTGGGGGCTCCGCCGTTGTTCTGATGGATGTCACTTTTGCTGAAGCCGACAAATTGCCGGCCAGCATTGCGGCCCGCGTGACAGCCACGCGCCAGGATGCCGGAACTGATGGAAAGCCGAGGCCCATGGCAGCGGGATCGCCGTTGCCGGCAAACTTTGCTTTCAAAGGAGCTGCAACCGCGATCGGTAAGGAGGCGGTCGTCATAGAGCCGCCGCTTCGTGGTTCGGGCTGGGTTGCCGTCAATGGCTGCTGCGATGCGCTGACGTCGCATCGGGGCGCAATCATTCCGGTGAATGGCGCGCTGCGGGTCCCCGAGCGCTTTGCGATAGATTGGGTGAAGCTCGACGAAAACGGAAGGCTGTTCATCGGAGATGGCACGAAACTCGAGAGCTACGCCTACTACGGAACACCGATCCATGCCGCCGCCGATGGCGTTGTTGTGAATCTCTACGACGAAGCTGACGAACAGGTGCCGAACGAGCCCGTCAAAGGCATCTCCGCCGCAAACGTCGGCGGCAATATGGTGGTGGTCGACATCGGCGGAGGCGCATTTGCGTTCTACGCGCACCTGCAGCGGGGCAGCCTGAAGGTCAAGCTGGGGGAGCGTGTCGCTACGGGTCAGGTCATCGGTCTGCTTGGCAATACCGGCAATTCATCTGCGCCGCATTTGCATTTCCATGTGATGGATGGTCCGTCTCCCCTTAACGCGAACGGCCTGCCCTTTGTGTTCACGCGCTTCTCCAGCCAAGGCGTGCTCGCTCCCGGCGACGATGATTGGATCGAGCAAGGCGAGCCGGTACGAATAGAGCCCCGCCTCGATGGCAAACACGTCAACCAGTTGCCGCTCAACAATCAGGTGGTGGACTTCGACTGACGAACCAACATGAACGCGGCGCGGAGCAGACCTGTTGGCGCCGCTTGCGGAAAGCCATTGGCAGGCGGCAACAACGCACGGAGACGGTGCGCTTAGATGGTAGGCCGCAAAGGCCACTTGCCATAAGCGGCATGGCCGAAAAGGCCAAAGAATTGGCACCAAATAGCAAGCAAGAATTCCAAATCGCAGCTTCATAGTTTGCGCTCCCTGACGGGAGAGGCAATCGTTCAAGATTGAATGGGCCAATCGCTACCTGTGACGGACAAACTCGCGGTCCTGTTTAGGGCGTTGACTTGTCGACCATCTCGGAACGACGTGAGGTGGGGGAATATCAAGAATGAAAGTAGCTGCGTACTGGAGCCATATTGGCGGGGGCTCTCGTTGCGATAACCGTGCCGCTTGCCGGCCTGAGTGGGCTGAGAGATTCCGAGATCGGGATCGGCGGCATGGAATATTACGACAACCTGTTTGATCGTGATCTAGTCGAAACCGGCATACGCGCCGGTCGCCCGGATTGAGCATTCCGGGCCTGATGAGATTGCTCAGAAAAATATCGGGCAGGGGGTCCGTTCAAAAATGAAAAAGGTAATCGCTGCGCTCATAGCGGGCGTGGTTCTGGCTGGCTGCGCCACGCGCGCAGACGACATCGCACCGGCTTATGTCTCTACGGTCGGCTATCAGGGCCTTACGTGTAATCAGCTTGCTGTGGAGGCGTCCGACATTTCGGCACGCGCTGCTGCGGCGGTTGGCGCTCAGAACTCCAAAGCGACCGGCGATGCTGTCGCCATGGCGGCCGGCATTATCGTGTTCTGGCCAGCGCTGTTCCTGCTTAAAGGCGACGGCGCGCAGGCGGCCGAAGTCTCGCGGATGAAGGGGGAAATGCAGGCAATCGAAACGACGTCACGGCGCAAAGGCTGCGGGATCAAGTTCAACACGGTAGCGGCCACGCCGCAGAAGACCGCCAGGAACAAGCCGATATCCGGCTACGCGGCTGGCTCGATGTAAGCCGAACCGGCATTCACGTATTGGCTGCAGTATCCCGCTCCAGCGGGCAGCAAAACCAACATCTTGAACCGTTGTCGGTTCTCTTGGATTTGCGAACGTGAACCCGGCCTCAGTGCCGGGTTTTTTCACTGGAGACCTTCGGGGCGCGTGACTCTAACACGCAAACCCTCATGACGAATGATGTGCTCTACCAACTGATCTGAATGCGCTAAGGTCGGCGCCGTCGTCCCTGCAGCAAGTCTGTCGCGTCAATCGGCTGGAAACACAAAGGGAGTACGCCAATGCCCGCACAAGCGCATTCCGCCATTCTTCAAGAGGTACTCGCGTCAAACTCCGCCTATGCGGCTGAGTTTGGTGACAAAAAGAATCTGGCTTTGCCGCCCGCGCGGCGCTTCGCCATCCTGACATGCATGGACGCCCGGCTTGACCCGGCGAAATATGCGGGCCTTGCCGAGGGCGACGCCCATGTCATCCGAAACGCCGGAGGCAGGGCCACCGACGACGCCATTCGCTCGCTGGTTATTTCGCACAAGCTTCTCGGAACAAATGAGTGGTTCGTCATCCATCACACCAACTGCGGCATGCAGCTATTCTCCGACGAGGTGATGGGAACTCTGTTGGAGGACAACCTGGAGACGGCGAATTTTGATGGCCAGAAATGGGCCAATCCTAAACACGGGCACGGCTGCTCGCACGGGCATTTCATCAAATGGCACACATTCTCCGACAATGAGGAGAGTGTAAGGCAGGACGTGCGTCGCATACGCGAGCATCCGCTCGTTGCTCCGCACATTCCGATCCACGGCTTTATCTATGACGTCAAGAGCGGGCGCCTGATCGAGGTGCAAGGGGCGAGCTTGGCAGGGAGCTCCGCTGGCTAACCCAAATAGGGGCTGCATACGTTTGGCCAGACGGCCCGATAGATTATGCCCGGCCTTCGTTACGCGGCGCCGCGGATCGACAGCCCGGCATAGTCTTCTGCGGCAACGACCATGCCGCACATCCGGCTTATGTCACGGCGGCTGGCGGCGGAGCATTCTCCACGCGAGGAGGCAGATCACAGCGACGACCACAACCGTGCCGATGATCTCGACCAGGAGTATCAGGTCGTCCGTCATCGTCACCTTTCTCCATTGGCTTTAAGCAGAATGGATGGAGCTTCAAGCCTCCTGCCATTGATTGCCTGCGGTAGCAACCACGTTGTTATGGCGCATCCCGGCGAAACGAATTCGTACGACGCGCTTTGACCGCGTGTTCTGGTGCATGTCGTTGTCCCAAAACCGCTGCGCACTTTTGCGCAACATGCGGTAACATGACTTTCATGCATTCCACGCGTTCCAAGATGTTGCTCGCCGCTACGATGGTCGCGGTTGGCGGCGTCGGTCTCGGGATCGGACTTCACACAGTGTGGCCGGTCATTGTTGCCGCCCTGTTCGTAACGGCGCTATTGGGCGTGGTCCGGTGGGGATAGGTGTTGCACCGCCACGGCGAAGCAGCCAACTGGCGCAATATCAGGACCGGGAAAGTTCGAACGTTGAGAAGCAACTACGCCTGGCTGCCATTCACCATTGGATTTTCACGCCAAGCTTGCCCTCCCATGCATCGGCATCGCCATCGAAGGCGACGTCGTAATTGACGTTGCCGTAAACGCTTGTGTTGTCAGCAACCTGCAAGGCCGCGCCGATGCCCAGCGTTGCCCAACTGTCGCCGGCATCGGCAGTGAAGGGGATAAAGCCTACGGCTGACGAGAACTCCGTGGTCGGGTCGTCGAGGAACTCGTACCAGAGGTCTGCGCGCCCCCAAAAAGTAAACTTGCGCTTCGCATCGCCGCCGACGTCCCACTCCTGCGTCACGCGTGCGCCGATCCGGCCGGCCAACGAGTCCGTGTCAGAGTAGCTGACATCGGACGCACCGTCGTTGAAATCGTCAATGTCGAGGGCCTGGTAGACGAGCTGTGCCTGGGGTTCAAGCTGCCAGCCGCCGCCAAGCTGAAATGGATATCCGCCCTCAAGCGAGGCGGCGAAACCGAAACCGTTGGTCTCGCCGTCGCGCAGGCCGCGCCTGCCCGTCATGGTCATGTCCTCGTACCAGGTGCCCTGCAAGACGCCGTCAAGATACCAGTTGTTCTGGCCGAAGCGCGTCCAATAGCCGCCGACGCTGACAGCGTCAAAATCGTTCTCGCCACCCTTAAAGGTTCGCCCCAAAATGTTGTGCTGAACGTCAGCGTTAGCGCGGCCAAACGCGATGTAGAGGCCGGCATTGTCGCGCTGGCCGTTCGCGTACTCGCTGCGATAGAGGTCGAGGCCGGTCTGGAGAGCGCCGAAGTCAAAGTCGAACTCGGGACCGCCCGCGCCAAGGATGCCATTCGGATCACCGTCGCGATGGCCCCAGTAGCCGATGACCCTGCCCCAGGCGCCGTCAGGCATATTCTCCTTGCCCGGGCCGAGCAATTGGGCGTCGCCGCCCATTCTCTCATGCAGCGTGTCGATGATCTTTCGGCCATATATACGGGCCATCACCGGCATCGCGGCATAGAGCGAAACCTCCTGGCGGAAGCGTGGCCGCCCGGGCCCGGACGGGTCAGCCGGCACGGGGTCTCCTCCGGGCACTAT
>JBEVEP010000333.1:0-20911 GCA_040512755.1 Mesorhizobium sp. | reverse complement strand
TCGAGCAACGTCCCCTCGTACATGCCGCCGTCGGCCGCTTCGACGGGTCTGTGACCGTGCTGAAGCCGTTCGAAAGCGGACCGGATGGGGAGCCCTATCCGTCCTATCGCGATCTCTTCCCGGAGCCACCGCCCAAGGACCTCGTGCCCTCCTGCGCCGAAGCCGGAATCGTCGGCGCGTTGACCGGCGTCATCGGCACACTGCAGGCAATGGAGGTCATCAAATTGATTGCCGGCATCGGCGAACCGCTGATCGGACGCCTGCTGCTCTATGACGGGCTTGCCGCGCGATTCGATGTCATTCGCTACAAGAGGCGGCGATGAGCAGCAATACGCTCGAAACTGACGGCATCCGCATCGAACGAATCCCGGCCGGCTATGAGGGGTGGGAGGAACTGCTCGATCTTATTTTGCGCTCCTTTGATTACATGACCGGCGTCATCGACCCGCCCTCTTCCGCGCTTCACCTGACGCCCGCCTCGCTGCGCGAAAAGGCCGGAGGGGAGGTCGGCTTCCTGGCTATGGACGGGTCCAGTCTGATCGGATGCGTATTTCTCGCCGAGCGGGAGGTTGACTTCTATCTGGGGAAGTTCGCTGTCGATCCGGGACAACAGGGGCGCGGGGTCGGGCGAAGGCTTTTCGACGCTGCGGAACTCTACGTCCGTAGCGCAGGAAAGCCGGTGATCGAGCTTCAGACCCGGATCGAACTGACCGGAAATCACCAGACGTTTCAGCGGCTCGGGTTTCACGAAGTCGGGCAGACCGCGCATCAAGGCTATGATCGTGCGACTTCAGTCACCATGCGGAAGGAGCTGGCTTGAGCCTGGAACTCTCCGCTGACGAAAAGGCAATCGCCAGCGGGCGTGATGGCGAAGGCGCGGCCATGGCCATGCGCATTGTTGCCGACGCGGGAAAACTTCTCGGCGCGACCCGCCTCATCCCGATCCGGTCGGCGCATATCGACGGAGCGCTTTATCACGGGGACTCGGGCACACTGTTTGCCGAAAAGCTCGTCGAGGGGAAAGCGCGCGTCTGCGTCCGCGCAACGCTGAATGTCGGGGCGCTCGACCTCACGGGCTGTTCCCACGTGCGGCTGCAAGAACCGCAGCGAAGCATGGCGCGCCGGATGATGGAGGCTTATCGGAAGCTCGGCTGTGAAACGACCTGGACCTGCGCCCCTTACCAGGCCGGGCACCGGCCGGAAAAAGGCTCCGACGTCGCCTGGGGCGAGTCGAACGCCGTCGTGTTCTGCAATTCCGTGCTCGGCGCGAGGACAAACCGTTACGGCGATTTCCTCGACATTGCCTGCGCGATCAGCGGCTGCGCGCCGGATGTTGGCCTGCACCGCCCGGAAAACCGCACAGCAAGGGTGATCTTCGACATCACCGCCCTGCCCCTGTCGTTTCTGCGAACCGAGATTGCCTGGCCGATCCTGGGGACCCTCTACGGGCGCGAACTCGGCAACACGGTCGGCGTCGTGGCGGGCGTTTCCACCCATCCTGGCGAGGATCGCCTCAAAGCGTTTGGCGCCGCAGCGGCTTCGTCCGGATCGGTCGGACTTTTCCATATCGCCGGCGTCACGCCGGAGGCGCCGGACCTGGAAACCGCGCTTGGACACCAGCCGCCGGATGCCATCATCCATGTGAACGCGGAGATGGTCAGCGACGCCAAGGCGCGCCTCTCGACCGTGGCTCGGGCCGACCGAATCGATGCCGTCGCCATCGGCAGCCCGCATCTGTCGCTCGCGGAGTTCGATCAGCTGGAGCGGATTATCGCTGGCCGAAGGCTGCGCGTGCCCATCCACGCCTGCACGGGCCGCCACATTCTCGCAGAGCTCGAGTCGACTGGAAGACGCTCACGCCTCGAAGCATCGGGCGTGGTCATCGTTGCCGACACCTGCGTGGTCGTCACGCCGATCCTGCCCGCGCTGTCCGGCGGTGTTCTGATGACCAATTCCGGCAAGTTCGCCCACTACGCGCCCGGCAATATCGGCTACGGCGTGCTCTATGCCTCGCTGGCAGACTGTGTCGAAAGCGCAGTGTTCGGCAGGCCCGTATTCAATGAGCTGGCGGCATGACCACCGCGCAAGCCGAGATCCTCATTCCCGGGAGGACCGCCACTGGCCGGGCGCTGGTGCTCGACGCGCCGATCAGCTTCTGGGGCGGCGTCGATCCGGCGTCTGGTCGCATCGCCGACGTCCGTCATCCTCAGCACGGCGAGGCGGTCGAGGGGCGGGTATTGTTCCTGCCGGGCACCATCGGCTCTTCGTCAGCCTCCGCGGTGCTGATGGAGCTTGTCCACAATGGCCGGGCTCCGGCCGCTCTCGTGCTGGATGAGCCCGACGCCATATTGCTTCTCGGGCTGATCGTGGCGCGCGAAATGGGCTGGCCGACGCCCCCGGCGCTGCGCCTTGCGCAGGAAGAGCATGCGCGCTTCGCCGGTCTCGATGTGGAGATCTCGCCCGAAGGAGTCATTGCGGCGCGAGGCGTTGAAGCTGCCGATCTCCCCCCTTGAAGGGGGAGATGGCCGGCAGGCCAGAGGGGGCGCGAAGGAGCGCGGCCCAGTGCTCGGACAAATGATCCCCTCTCTTGCGTTTTCCAAGCACTTGCTCGGGGACAAGCCCGCTCGCAAATGCAGGAAAACGCTTTCTCCCCCGCAAGGGGGGAGATAGAGCCGCGCCGGTTCAAACCCGGTTCGGCAGCACACGATCCGGCGGGCGGTGCCCGTCGAAAAAGGTCCGAATGTTGATGATGACCTTCTCGCCCATGTCGATGCGCCCCTCGATCGTGGCCGAGCCCATATGCGGCAGCAGCACGACCTTCCCCTTGCCGACCAGCCTGACGAGCTTCGGATTGACGGCGGGCTCGTGTTCGAAGACGTCGAGCCCTGCACCCGCGAGTTTGCCGTCGTGGAGCATGTGGATCAGCGCATCTTCGTCGATAATGTCCCCGCGCGCGGTGTTGACGATGTAGGCGGAGGGCTGCATGAGCGCCAGCCGCCGCGCGGACAGGAGATGGAACGTCGCCGGCGTCGACGGGCAGTTGACGGAGATGATGTCCATCCGCGCCAGCATCTGGTCGAGGCTTTCCCAGTAGGTCGCCTCCAACTCATCTTCGACAGCCGGCAGCACCCTGTGCCGGTTGTGATAGTGAATCGACAGGCCGAAGGCCTTTGCCCGGCGCGCCACAGCCGTGCCGATCCTGCCCATGCCAACGATACCGAGGCGCTTTCCCCAGATGCGGCGGCCGAGCATCCAGGTGGGCGACCAGCCGGACCATTTGCCGTCGGTTCGCAGGATCTGGGCTCCCTCCGTCAGCCGGCGCGGGACGGTCAACATCAGCGCCATCGTCATGTCGGCCGTGTCTTCCGTCAGCACATTCGGCGTGTTGGTGACTGTGATCCCCTGCTTGGCTGCCGCAGCGACGTCGATGTGGTCCACGCCGTTGCTGAAACTGGCGATGAGCTTGAGCTGGGGTCCTGCCTGCGCGATCAGCGGCGCGTCTATGCGGTCGGTGATGGTCGGCACCAGCACCTCGGCCTCCTTCACCGCGGCAACCAGTTCCGGCTGCGTCATCGGCCGATCGTCCACCACGAGACGTGCATCGAAAAGCTCGCGCATCCGCGTTTCCACCTGATCGGGCAGCTTGCGCGTGATGACGACAAGGGGCTTCTTCCTGCCGGCCATTGTTTCCTCGAATCCGTGCCGCGTTGAGACCTCTTTAACCAAGACAGGCGAAACTTGAAACTGTCCTCGGCCTCTCATCCTCATGTAACAAGCGGTGTGACCGAAGACAAAGAAAAAGGGGCTGTAGAGCCGGTGTCGTTCAACCGGCGTGGGTTTGTACGAGGGTACCTGAAGTGTCTGGTTTTGCGTCACTTTGCCGGGTCGTCAGTGCGATCCTGTTGGGTATGGCGGTCATGTCTTCCAACGCGGCGCAGGCGCAGACGGCACCTGCCGCCCCGAACGCCACCCGGGGCGGAAGCGGGCTGCCCCTGCCGCGATTCGTGAGCCTGAAGTCCGGACGCGTCAATTCGCGGATCGGGCCCGGCCTGGCCTATGCGGTCGACTGGATGTACATGAAGCCGGGCCTGCCGATGGAGATCATCCAGGAATATGACAATTGGCGGCGCGTCCGCGATTCCGATGGCGCTGAGGGCTGGATCAACCAGTCACTCCTGTCCGGCAGAAGGACGGGGATCGTGACGCCCTGGCAAAAGGGCAAAGACACCCAGATGTCCCTGCTCGCCGAGCCCCAAAAAGGCGCGACCGCCGTGGCCACGCTGGAGCCCGGTGTGGTCGGCCATATCCGCACATGCAACGGCGAGTGGTGCGAGATGACCTTTGACGGCCACACGGGCTGGCTCAGCCAGTCGCTGGTCTGGGGCGCCTATCCGGGCGAAACGATCAAGGATTGATACGGCGTCCAATGCGGCCGAGATGCGTATCCTGAAAGCTGCCCGGCAGTTTCAGGCCATAGCCGAGTGCGCGATCAACGGAAATGTGAACAAGCCAGATCAGGGCGATCTCCATGGCGTGCTGGCTGCCCGTATAGAGACCGGCAAGAATCAGCAGAACGGGCCAGACCAGAATATGGAACGCGTTGTAGCAGACTGCGCCGACGCGCGGGCCAGCCAGGTATCCCAACATGGACAGGTCAGGCGCCAGGACGAGCAGCCCAAAGAACGCCCATGAGCCGCCGGTCATCGCGTAGGCGGCTATCGCGGCGACAGCTATCGCCGCCCATTCGAGCCGAATGGCCCAGTCAACGCATTTCATCCGGAGCGGTTCAGCGGCCGGACTTGCGGCGAAGCCGGACCACTATATCCACGTTGACGATCTCCATCCCCTCGGGAGGTTCCGGCAGATCGGTTACCTTCACCGGGGCTGCAACGATATCGAAGACCTTGTTCTCGCCTTCGATGAAAAAGTGATGGTGATCGCTGATGTTGGTATCGAAATAGGTCTTCGACCCTTCGACAGCGAGGATGCGCAAGAGACCCGCCTCGGTGAACTGATGCAGCGAGTTGTAGACGGTCGCCAGCGATACGGGCACGCCGGCTGCCAGCGCTTCCTCATGCAATTCTTCCGCCGACAGGTGACGGTCACCCTTGGCAAAAAGAAGTTCGGCGAGCGCGATCCTTTGACGGGTCGGACGCAAGCCGGCATCGCGCACCCGCCTGTCCACCGCTATCCTCTCCTTTGAGCTACCCGCTATCATCCCTGGAAGCTTGTTCTTTCTCGCGCCGCGCCAGCCTTGCCAACGCCTGTCTCGACTTTGACATATATTCGGTCGCCGAATTGCGATCAATAGCGGCACATTGACCCCGCGGTGCGGGCAGGATAAGCGCAATCGAAGGTTTCCGGCTGGAAACAGACTGTGATAGTGAACTGACAACAACGGCGCGCGCCCCGCACGCGCTGATGGGATGGGAAAAATTCTATGGCCGAACAGAAGTCCAGCTACGGGTACGATGATCTGCTGGCTTGCGCCAAGGGCGAACTGTTCGGTCCCGGCAATGCGCAATTGCCCTATCCGCCGATGCTGATGTTCGATCGCATCACTGAAATTGCAGAAACCGGCGGCGCCTTCGACAAGGGTTTCATTCGTGCCGACTTCGCCATTCACCGGGACCTCTGGTTCTTCCCGTGCCATTTCATCGACAATCCGGTGATGCCGGGCTGTCTCGGCCTCGACGCGCTATGGCAGCTCACCGGCTTCTACCTCGGCTGGCTAGGAGAACCCGGCAAGGGCATGGCGCTCTCGACCGGCGAGGTGAAATTCAAAGGCATGGTGACGCCCAAAGTGAAAACGGTCGAATACGGCGTCGATTTCAAGCGCGTCATGCGCGGCCGGCTTGTGCTCGGCATAGCCGATGGCTGGCTTAAGGCCGATGGCGAGACCATATACACGGCAACCGACCTACGCGTCGGCCTCGCCAAGCAGGACGCGGCGGCCGCCTGAGCGGCAAGCTGGAAACCGGACAGGGAGTTTGCCATGAAACGGGTCGTTGTCACGGGCCTCGGAATCGTATCGTCGATCGGAAACAATGCCGCCGAGGTTCAAGCTTCGCTGCGTGACGCCAAATCAGGCATCAGCTTCTCGCCGGAATTCGCCGAACACGGCTTCCGCTGCCAGGTTTGGGGCGCGCCGACGCTCGACGCGAGCGAACTCGTCGATCGTCGCGCGTTGCGCTTCCTCTCCAAAGGAGCGGCGTGGAACCATGTCGCCATGGAACAGGCAATCGCTGACGCCGGCCTGCAGGAAAACGACATCACCAACGACCGCACGGGCATTATCATGGGTTCCGGCGGTCCATCGACGCGCACCATCGTCGAGGCCGCGGACATCACCCGCAAGAACAACAGTCCGAAGCGGATTGGACCGTTCGCGGTGCCAAAGGCGATGTCGTCCACCGCGTCAGCGACACTGGCAACGTGGTTCAAGATCCACGGCGTGAATTATTCGATCTCGTCGGCCTGCTCGACCTCGGCGCACTGCATCGGCAACGCCTATGAACTGATCCAGTTCGGCAAGCAGGACGTCGTCTTCGCCGGCGGCCATGAAGACCTCGACTGGACCATGTCGAACCTGTTCGACGCCATGGGCGCGATGTCGTCCAAGTTCAACGACCGCGCCTCCGCCGCCTCGCGCGCCTATGACGTCAACCGGGACGGATTTGTTATCGCCGGCGGCGCCGGCGTCTTGGTCGTCGAGGAGCTCGAGCACGCTTTGGCGCGCGGCGCCAAAATTCACGCAGAGATCGTCGGCTACGGCGCGACGTCTGACGGCTATGACATGGTGGCGCCGTCGGGCGAAGGCGCTATCCGTTGCATGCGGCAGGCGCTGTCAACCGTTTCCGGTCCGGTCGACTACATCAACACGCACGGCACATCGACGCCGGTCGGCGACTCGAAGGAAATGGGCGCGATCCGCGAAGTGTTCGGTGAGAAGATGCCGTACATTACGTCTACGAAGTCGCTGACCGGTCACTCGCTCGGCGCAGCCGGGGTGCAGGAATCCATCTATTCGATCCTAATGATGCAGGGCCGCTTCATCGGCGAAAGCGCGCATATCGAGGATCTCGACCCCGAATTCGAGGGGATGCCGATCGTTCGCAAGCGGATCGACAATGCCAGGATTGACACGGTCCTGTCGAATTCATTCGGGTTTGGGGGGACCAACGCAACCCTGGTGTTTCAACGCTACGCTTAGGCAGTAGGGAATAGGCAGTAGGCAGTCGGGGATGTCCTCCAGGATTGAGTCGTACAGAGATCTCCTTGTCTGGCAGCACTCAGTGGACCTAGTCGTGGCTGTCTACCGTTTGACCAGAGCTTGGCCCAAAGAAGAATTATTCGGCCTGACGAGTCAGGTTCGGCGCTCCGCGACATCGATCCCTGCGAATATCGCTGAAGGCTACGGCAGACAGAATACAGGATCGTATAGGCAGTTTCTGAAGATTGCTCAGGGTTCGCTGAAGGAGCTCGAAACGCATCTAATCGTAGCAGAGCGTGTTGGCCTCGCGGCTGGCGACGAGATCGTGCCGTTGCTCCGTCGGAGTGACGAAATCGGCAAGATGCTGGGCCAACTCATTCGCAAAATCGGGCCGGAATAGAACTCCATGCCTACTGCCTACTGCCTACTGCCTGCTACCAACAAGGACTGCTCAAAATGGACGGACTGATGAAGGGCAAGCGGGGCCTCATCATGGGGGTCGCCAACGATCACTCGATTGCCTGGGGGATAGCGAAAAAACTGGCCGAACAAGGCGCGGAATTGGCTTTCACCTATCAAGGTGAAGCATTCGGGCGTCGCGTGAAGCCTCTCGCGGAGAAGGCCGGTTCGTCACTGGTGCTGCCGTGCGACGTCGAGGACGGAGCGTCGATCAATTCCGTTTTCGATGCGCTCGCGGCAGAATGGGGAAAGCTCGACTTCGTCGTGCATGCGATCGGCTTCTCGGACAAGAACGAGCTGAAGGGCCTCTACGCGGATACGACGCGGGAGAATTTCATCCGGACCATGGTGATCTCCTGCTACTCCTTCACCGAGGTCGCCCGAAAGGCGGCTGCGATGATGGAAGCGGGCGGCACGATGCTTACGCTTACCTATGCCGGGTCGGTCCGTGTGATGCCGAATTACAATGTCATGGGCGTCGCGAAGGCCGGACTGGAAGCAAGCGTGCGCTATCTGGCGAATGACTACGGCCCACGTGGCATCAGGGTGAACGCGATCTCCGCCGGACCGGTGCGGACATTGGCGGGCGCGGGAATTTCCGACGCGCGGCACATGTTCTCCTATCAGCACCGGAATTCACCGCTCCGGCGAACGGTGACAATCGACGACGTCGGGGGTTCGGCGCTTTATCTATTGTCCGAACTATCTTCCGGCGTGACCGGGGAAATCCACTATGTGGACTCCGGCTATCACATCGTGTCGATGCCGACGCTTGACGAACTGAAGCGAACGGACGACAGCCGGGAATAGTCCTCGACCGTCACGTTGTCGTCCTTCAAGGCTCTGCGGAGAGAAGCGCGGTCATCACCGCCGGCGCACGCCTGACAGAACCTTGAACCCGCTGTCTCGACTGATCTCGCGGTGCTCGCCGAAAACTTCATTCAACGTTACTTCGTACGGCAACTGCCTGTTGGCGACCATGAACAGCCGACCGCCACGACGCAGGGCGCCGGCCGCCGTCTTGATCATTTTTTGGCCAATTGCCGGGTCGGCGGCATTGCCCTTGTGAAAGGGCGGATTCATGACGATCGCCTCGTAGCGTTCGGTCACCGGTTCGCCGACAAGATCGTGCCAGAAGTAGCGCTTGCCGACCGCCGGCCTTAGTTCGGCAAGATTGGCCTTGGCAGCCTCCAGAGACTCGAAATCCGCCTCATAGAGGTCGAGCTTGGTGATCTCAGGAGATTTCGCAAGGACCTCTGACGCGAGATAGCCCCATCCGGCGCAGAAGTCAGCGACTGATCCGGTAAGGTCGCCAGGGAGATTGTCGAGCAGAAGGCGCGAGCCGGCATCGACCCGATTATAAGAAAACATGCCGGGCGCGGTGAGGAAGCGCCTATCCACGAGGCCATCCGGGTTTTCCACCTTGAGCGCCACAGCCATCGCCTCTGCCTCCACCGAGCGGCGGAACCACAGCGCCTGACTGTGGTACTTGGAAAGATGGCCATCGAGTTCCAGAAGGTCGCTGAGCCGTTTGCGGAGGCTGGCAATGCCGTCTTCCTTGCCGCCCGCAATCAGCACCAGACCGTGTAGCCGCGTGCGCTCGACCGCCTCAGCGATGTTGCGCTCGTTAAGGCCGCGATGGCGTCCGACGAGCACAAGCACCGCATCGTAGCCCTCACCCTCCGCGCGCGGCGTGACAGGAAACCGGCCGGCCGCCCCTAGTGCCAGATAGTACGGCCGAAAGCCTTGAACCAGGTGCAATTGCCCCTCGAACCCCGCAGGCAAAACAAAACCCGGCTCGGCGCCAAGGGACAGGACGCGCGCATGGCGGTCCGGCATATCCACATCGCCGGCTTCGAACGGATGGAAGAGCGTTTTGGCCGCATCGCGGGTCATAGTCTTGAACTGCCGCACGATTGCCGGCTGCGCGAGTTCCTCTCTTCTCCCCGTGTGGGAGAAGGTGGCCGAGCCGAAGGCGAGGTCGGATGAGGGGTACTGGAAGAAACGAGGCACTTCGGAAACTTGGCGCCAAGCGTTGATCTCGTAGCCTTTTCTGCCGCGACGTACTCCGGCCAACACCCCTCATCCGTCTCGGCGCTGCGCGCCGATCCACCTTCTCCCACACGGGGAGAAGGCAGGGCGCCGCTGCGGGGGAGATGTCCGGCAAGACAGAGGGGGGCAACGTAAAGCGCCATCATGATGATAGCTAACAAGAAAACATCATCGGTATCGCCATTCCAAATGAAAAACGGGCGCGGCCTTGCGGCAGCGCCCGCTCGCGATCATGAAAAATGTGGCTCAGGCGGCGTTTTCTTCGCCATCGGCCTTCTTCTCGCGGACGAGTTCCTTGCCCGTCTGCTGGTCCACGACCTTCATCGACAGGCGGACCTTGCCGCGCTCATCGAAGCCCATCAGCTTCACGTAGACCTTGTCGCCTTCCTTGATCACATCCGTGGTCTTCGCGACGCGCTCGTTCGAAAGCTGGGAGATATGGACGAGACCGTCGCGCGGGCCGAAGAAGTTGACGAAGGCGCCGAAGTCAGCAGTCTTGACCACCGTTCCTTCGTAGATTTCGCCGACTTCCGGCTCGGCCACGATGGTGTGGATCCACTTCTTCGCCGCCTCGATTTCCTTGGCGTTCGCAGAAGCGATCTTCACTGTGCCGTCGTCCTCGATGTTGATCTTGGCGCCGGTCTTCTCGACGATCTCGCGGATGACCTTACCGCCGCTGCCGATGACGTCGCGGATCTTGTCGGTCGGGATGTGCATGACCTCGATGCGTGGCGCGAACTCGCCGAGTTCCTTGCGACCCTCGCTGATCGCCTTCGCCATCTCGCCGAGAATGTGGACCCGGCCATCCTTGGCCTGGTCCAGCGCGATCTTCATGATCTCCTCGGTGATGCCAGCGATCTTGATGTCCATCTGCAGCGAGGTGACGCCATTCGACGTACCCGCAACCTTGAAATCCATGTCGCCGAGATGGTCCTCGTCGCCAAGGATGTCGGAGAGCACGGCGAAGCGCTCTTCTTCCTTGATCAGGCCCATCGCGATGCCGGCCACCGGCTTTGCCAGCGGAACGCCAGCGTCCATGAGCGCGAGCGAGGTGCCGCAGACGGTCGCCATTGAGGACGAGCCGTTGGACTCTGTGATCTCGGACACGACGCGCAGCGTGTACGGGAACTGTTCCGCCGACGGCAGCATCGGGTGAATGGCGCGCCAGGCAAGCTTGCCGTGACCGATCTCGCGGCGACCGGGCGAACCCATACGGCCGGTCTCGCCGACCGAATAGGGCGGGAAATTGTAGTGAAGGAGGAACGTCTCCTTGTACATGCCCGTCAGTGCATCGACGTACTGCTCGTCCTCGCCGGTGCCCAGCGTGGCGACGACGATCGCCTGCGTTTCGCCGCGGGTAAACAGCGCCGAACCGTGCGTGCGCGGCAGGATGCCGACTTCCGAAACGATCGGACGAACGGTCTTGAGGTCACGGCCGTCAATGCGCGATCCGGTGTCCAGAATGTTCCAGCGCACGATCTTGGCCTGCAGATCCTTGAACACGGTCGCCACCTGCTCGGGGCTCCATTTCGGCGCTTCGTCTCCCTTGGGCGCGAAATGTTCCTTCACCTTGGCCTTGGCTTCATCGACCGCGCTGTAGCGGTCCTGCTTGACGGTATTCTTGTAAGCGGCGCGCAGGTCGGCCTCGATGACCTGAAGCATCTCGGCTTCGAGTTCGGAGAGGCTTTCCGCTGCGTGGTCGCGGGGTTCCTTGGCAGCGACTTCGGCCAGCTTGATGATGGCATCGATGACCGGCTGGAAGCCCTTGTGACCGAACATCACGGCGCCGAGCATAAGTTCCTCGACAAGCTCCTTCGCTTCCGACTCGACCATGAGGACCGCTTCAGAGGTGCCGGCAACGACGAGGTCCAGCTTGGACTCCGCCATCTCGTCGAGATGCGGGTTCAGCACATATTCGCCATTGATGTAGCCGACACGAGCGCCGCCGATCGGCCCCATGAAGGGCACGCCGGAAAGCGTCAGCGCCGCAGACGTCGCGACGATGGACAGGATGTCCGGATCGTTTTCGAGATCGTGCTGGATGACTGTGACGACGACCTGCGTGTCGTTCTTGTAGCCATCCGCGAAGAGCGGGCGGATCGGGCGGTCGATCAGGCGGGAAACCAGGGTTTCCTTTTCGCTCGGACGGCCTTCACGCTTGAAGTAGCCGCCGGGGATCTTGCCCGCGGCGTAGGTCTTTTCCTGATAGTTGACGGTCAACGGAAAGAAGTCGAAGCCCGGCTTAGGCTCCTTGGCTGACACGACGGTGGCGAGCACAACCGTCTCGCCATAGGTCGCCAGAACGGCGCCGTCGGCCTGACGCGCGATCTTGCCGGTTTCCAGTTTGAGCGGACGCCCGGCCCATTCGATTTCCACTTTGTGGTGATTGAACATGTCTTGTCCTTCATGTGCGGGAAGGCTGCGCCACGATCCGGGCGCGGGTCTCCTTCCCTGGCTTCGTTGGGACGAGCCACGGGCAAGACAGCGGGAAACTTGCCGAATTTGGCGCGATTTGCGCCCAAGTATCCTGCAATCCTGCCCCATGACCTGTCCATGGAGCGGTTCCGCTGGCTCCCATGAGCCTTGCGAAACCTCGTCCGGGCATGATCGTTAAAACCTGTTCTCGGGATCATGCCCGCGGGCCACTGCGTCGAGGGGCCATATGTGCGACCGGCGGGCCTCCCAAGGAAACCCGCCGGTCAAGTCTTTAGCGGCGCAGGCCGAGCTTCTCGATCAGTGTCTGATAGCGGCCTTCATCCTTGCCTTTGAGATAGTCGAGGAGACGGCGACGCTGAGAAACCAGTGCCAGAAGACCACGGCGGGAGTGATTGTCCTTCTTGTGGTCCTTGAAATGCTCGGTCAGGTTCTTGATGCGTTCGGAGAGAATGGCAACCTGGACTTCCGGAGATCCGGTGTCGCCCTTGGCGGTCGCAAATTCGGTCATCAGGGCCTGTTTACGCTCTGCAGTAATCGACATCGCGTTTTTCCTTTCTTTTTTCTAGGAAACGGGACGCCCACGGCCAGGATGTCGTCCAGCGGGGGCCAGTGTACATGACGCCTTCGGCGCAATGCTGCGGCGCATATAGTGGAATTCAACTGAAAAAGCCAGCAGCAATTCAACGGCTGATTTTGGACCTATCGGACTGAACCACAGAGGCAGCCAAGCATTGGCGCAGACCAGCGAAGCCTGCCGCGCCATTATCCGCCGAAAACCCGCCGTGGCTTGAACATGCCAGCCTCGATCGCGCCGATCGCAACGAGCTTTCCGCGTGCGGTGGCAAAGGCTTCCTCCGCCTCCACAGGTGCGTCGCGCCCCCGGATGATGACCGGATTGCCAAGCCTGATCCGGGCAGCAGCATCGTCGGTCAAGGCGACATGCGGCAGGTATTCGAGCGCAGCGCCCGTGTCGACGAGCAAAGCATCGAGCTCTGCGTAGCGCGCCTTGGCGTCCCGGGGCCGAGAATCGTCCGAACTGTCCGCGTCGGGCTTGTACGGCGCCGGCGCCGCCACCTCAAGCGCCTCGACGGTCACGAGATCTTCCGGCGTGAAGGGATCCACTTCGATCCGGCGCAGACCGGCAACATGCCCATAACAGCCGAGGTCACGCCCCATGTCGCGCGCGAGCGCACGGACATAGGTTCCCTTGCCGCATTCCACCTCGAAAATCGCATTCCCCTCCGGTGTGACGCCGACCAGATCGAGGCGGTCGATCTCCACCTCGCGCGGCGGGATTTCAACCGTTTCGCCGTCGCGAGCGAGATCGTAGGCGCGCTCGCCTGCAATCTTGATCGCGGAGAACTGGGGCGGCGTCTGCAGGATCACACCCGTGTACTTGGGCAGCAGTGCGCGTATCGCGCTTTCATCGGGCCGCTTCCCGGAAGTTTTCGTAACAGGGCCCTCGAGGTCGTCCGTCGAACGCTCCTCACCCCAAGCCACAGTGAAGCGATAGACCTTCGTTCCATCCATCACATAGGGCACCGTCTTGGTCGCCTCGCCGAGGGCAATCGGCAGCATGCCGGAAGCGAGGGGATCAAGCGTGCCGGCATGGCCAGCCTTCTCTGCCTGGAACAGCCACTTGATCTTCGAAACCGCCTCGGTCGAGCCCATGCCGACGGGCTTGTCCAGGATCACCCAACCGGAAACCGGCCGGCCTTTCTTCTTACCACGGCGAGCCATTATTCCCTCCCCCTTGAGGGGAGGGTGGCCGCGCAGCGGCCGGGTGGGGTCGCGGGTGCAGTGCTCGACAGAAATAGAGCGTCGAGCACTTCCGCGCCGACCCCCTCTGGCTGCTTTGCAGCCATCTCCTCCTCAAGGGGGGAGATTGGCAGCTTCGCCGACAGCGCCATCATCATTCCTTATCTTCCTTATCCAGATCCCGCGCCACTTCAGGCGAGCGCAGCAGATCATCGATCCTGGCCATGTTGTCGTAACTCGTGTCCAGCCGGAACCGGAACTCCGGCATGTACTTCATCTGCCGGAGCGCCGGCGACATGCGGCCACGGATGAAGCGGGCGTTGCGATTCAAGGCCTCGACAACGGCTCCCTCATCGCCCGCTCCGAGCGGCGAGACGAACGCCGTCGCAATCTTCAGATCGGGGGACATGCGGACCTCCGACACCGAGATCACCGTCCGCTCCACGAGGTCGTCGCGGATTTCGCCGCGCTGGAGCATGTCCGAGAGCGCATGGCGCACCTGCTCGCCAACGCGCAACTGGCGCTGGCTGGGACCTTTCCCACGTTCGAGTTTCATGTCTTTTTCAGCTCACACAAATTTCGGGTGGCGCAAGGCTTTCAGCTGCGGTCGGCCTTATGATTGGGCGCGGGCTCCAGCTTCGGGCGTTTGCGCATCGGATTCATCCGAAACCGCTTCGCACTTTTCGATCCGATGCTGTAGCCCCTCACCGCCTCGCTTCGCTCGGCACCTATGCCCCACTTCGTGAGGGGAGAGGAACAGACGGCCGCTACCTTGGCGCCCTTCCTCGCCCCCATGAAAATGGGGGAAAGGTGCCGAGCGAAGCGAAGCGGTGAGGGGGTAATCGTCCCGCTTGCCTAGAGCGACCGGGTCACCATTTCGACGCGGTAGCATTCGATGACATCGCCAGCGCGGATGTCTTCGTAGTTCTCGAACGCCATGCCGCACTCCTGGCCGGCCGGGACCTCGGCCACCTCGTCCTTGAAGCGCTTCAGCGTCTTCAGCTTGCCCTCGTGGATGACCACGTTGTCGCGGATCAGCCGGACGCCCGCACCACGCTCCACCTTGCCTTCGGTGACACGGCAGCCGGCCACCTTGCCGACCTTCGTGATGGAGAAGACCTCGAGGATCTCCGCGTTGCCGAGGAAGGTCTCACGCCGCTCGGGCGAAAGCAGGCCCGACATGGCAGCTTTCACGTCATCCACGAGATTGTAGATGATGTTGTAGTAGCGGATTTCGATGCCGGCCTGTTCGGCAGCCTCGCGGGCCTGCTTGTTGGCGCGCACGTTGAAACCGATGATCGCGGCATTCGACGTTTCGGCAAGCGAGACATCGCTTTCGGTGATGGCGCCGGCGCCCGCATGCACGATGCGTGCCCGCACCTCATCGGTGCCGAGTTTGTCGAGCGCGGCTGAGATGGCCTCGATCGAACCCTGCACATCGCCCTTGATGACAAGCGGGAATTCCTTCAGCCCGCTCGTCTGAAGCTGCGACATCATCTGTTCGAGCGAGCCGCGCTGTCCGGCGCTCTTGGCCACCGCCATGTCGCGCGCCAGGCGCTGACGGTACTCGGTGATTTCGCGGGCGCGGGCCTCGTTGTTGACAACCGCGAAGCGGTCGCCAGCCAGCGGCGTGCCCTGAAGGCCAAGCACCTCGACGGGCATTGCGGGCGGAGCTTCCTTAATCTGCTCGCCGCGGTCATTGACCAGAGCACGAACGCGGCCCCACTCATTGCCCACGACAATGATGTCGCCCGGCATCAGCGTGCCGGTCTGCACAAGAACAGTGGCGACCGGACCGCGGCCCTTGTCGAGCTTGGCTTCGATCACAACACCTTCGGCGGTTCTGTCAGGGTTCGATTTAAGGTCGAGAATCTCGGCCTGGAGCAGGATCGCCTCCAGCAACTTGTCGAGATTGGTGCCCTTGGTCGCCGAAACCTCGACGTCAAGGACTTCACCACCCAACGACTCAACGAAGACCTCATGCTGCAGCAATTGCGTGCGCACCTTCTGCGCATCAGCCTGAGGCTTGTCGATCTTGTTGATCGCTACGATGATCGGAACACCGGCCGCCTTGGCGTGGCTGATGGACTCTATCGTTTGCGGCATCACGCTGTCGTCCGCCGCCACCACCAGGATCGCGATGTCGGTGGCCTGCGCGCCACGGGCGCGCATTGCGGTGAATGCGGCATGGCCGGGCGTGTCGATGAAGGTGATCTTCTGACCGTTCTTCTCGACCTGATAGGCGCCGATATGCTGCGTGATGCCGCCAGCCTCGCCGGCAACCACATTGGCATTGCGGATAGCGTCGAGCAGCGAGGTCTTGCCGTGGTCGACGTGACCCATGATGGTCACCACCGGAGGCCGCGAAACGAGATCCTCGTCCCGGTCGGCGATGTTGAACAGGCCTTCCTCGATATCGGACTCGGCCACGCGGCGGACCGTATGACCGAACTCGGAAGCGATCAGCTCGGCGGTGTCCGCATCAATGACGTCGCCGGGCTTCATGATCTGACCCTGCTTCATGAAAAATTTCACGACATCGACGGCGCGCTCCGACATGCGGCCCGCGAGCTCCTGAATTGTGATCGTCTCGGGTAGCGTCACCTCACGCGAAATCTTCTCGCGCGGCTCCTGGTGCATCGCCCGCCTGAATTTCTCCTGGCGGCGGCGCGTGGCCGCAAGCGAGCGCGCACGCGCGTCGCCGTCCTCAGAAGACAGCGCGCTGTTGAGCGTAAGCTTGCCGCGGCGCTTGTCGTCGTCGCCCTTGGCCTTGGCCGGGCGCGCGATCTCCGGGGTTGCGATCCGCTTTACCGGACCGCTGCTGCGACCCTTCGGCTTGGCTTCCTCTTCCTCTTCGGCGACACGCGAGGGTTCCAGTGCTGGCGCACGGCGGCGCGCCTCTTCCTCGGCGCGACGGCGCGACTCGGCCTCAGCCTGCAGGCGGGCCTCTTCCTCGGCTTGGCGGCGCGCCGATTCTTCCCGCTCGCGACGGCGGCGCTCGTCTTCCTCTGCCCGGTGCTTGACCTCATCCGCGGCGCGTTTGCGCTCCTCGACTTCCCGGACCTTCGATCCTTCGAGGGCCCGACGGCGGGCTTCCATCTCCTCGTTGGACAATTCGGTGAGAACCATCCCCGAACGCTCAACAGGTGTCTGCGGCCTGGGCTGCGTTTCTTGCGCAGCAGGCGCCGGCATCGCGGGCTTCGGCTTGAAAACCGACGCCGCGGGAGCGGTGTCCGGCTTGTCGCCGTGGATCGAGAATTTCCGCTTCTTCGTCTCGACGACGACCGCCTTGCTGCGCCCGTGCGAGAAGTTCTGGCGCACAGTGCCCTGCTCCATGCCGGGACGCTTCAAGCTCAGAGTCTTCTTTGTCGTGACGCTCAGCGTCTTGTCATCGCCAGTTTTCGTATCGCTCATTCCGTATCCTCTGCGGCGGTAGCCGCAATCGTCTGCCCGTTTTCCGGAGTGCCGCCCCGGTATCGGTCAAGCGCTACCATGCGCTTCAGCGCCGCCGTTCCCGGGTTTCCTGCGAGAACGGCAGCATGTATCACATTTGTGCCCCCTAATGCCAAACCCAATTCGGATTCCGAAAAAAGTTTGTAGGCATATATTTCCGGCCCGTCCGCATGCTGCACGGCCCGACGTGCCTGAGTGATCTTGCGGACGCCGTCTTCGGACGCTTCACGCGCGTGAAGCACTGCAAGAGCCTTCCCGCTGCGCACCGCACTTGCCACCTGCTCCGCACCGAGCGCGACGGCGCCAGCCTTCCTTGCCAGCCCCAGGGCCCCGAGAGCCGATCCCGCAAGAAGCCTGTCCACAAGCGCTCCAAGATCGGCAGGAGCACCGACTTCCGCCTTGAACGCACGCGCAAAGAGCTTTTTTGCAGCGGCGCGGTCGACATGGGTCCGATCCGCGGTCACCCAGCAACCGCGGCCAGGAAGGCTTCTTTTCAGATCTGGAACGACGATCGAATCGGGTCCGACCACGAACCTTATCAGTTCATCCGGCGCGGCACTCTTGCGCGTTACGATACATGTGCGCTCGTTCATGTGTTTCAAGAGCGTCTCCGGACCGATGCGCGCTCATGTCACGCACCGGCAGCCTCCTCAGCCTCTTCAGGCGCCAGGTCTTCCTCGCTGATCCAGCCAGCCTTGACACGCGCCGCCATGACCATCTGCTCCGCCTCGGCCCGCGATACGGAGTGGCTCGCCAGCACGCCCGGGAAGACCTTCGTCTCGCCGTCCTTGCGCTCTTTCCATCCGACGAGGTCATCGACGGCATAGCCGGCAAAATCCTCAATGGTCTTCACGCCGTCTTCGCCCAAGGTCACCATCATCGCGGTCGTGACGCCGGGTATTTCGCGAAGTTCGTCCGAAACGGCGAGTTCCTTGCGGCGGGCGTCACGCTCGGCCTCGATGCGATCGAGATGTTCACGCGCGCGCGACTGGATCTCGGTTGCCGTATCTTCGTCGAAACCATCGATCGACGCGATTTCATCCTGGTCGACGAAGGCAATTTCCTCGACGCTCGTGAAACCTTCCGAAGCAAGCACCTGACCGACCATCTCGTCGACATTCAGTGCTTCCATGAAGAGGGTAGACCGCTCCACGAATTCCTTCTGACGGCGTTCGGACTCTTCCTGTTCGGTCAAAATATCGATATCCCAGCCCGTCAGCTGCGAAGCGAGACGCACGTTCTGGCCGCGACGGCCGATCGCCAGCGAGAGCTGATCGTCAGGCACGACGACCTCGATCCGCTCAGCATCCTCGTCGAGCACGACCTTGGCGACTTCCGCCGGCTGCAGCGCATTGACGATGAAGGAGGCGGCGTCCTGCGACCATGGAATGATGTCGATCTTTTCGCCCTGCAGCTCACCGACCACCGCCTGAACACGGCTGCCGCGCATGCCGACGCAGGCGCCGACGGGATCGATCGAGGAGTCGCGCGAGATGACGGCAATCTTGGCGCGGGAGCCGGGATCGCGCGCCACCGACTTGATCTCGATGATGCCGTCGTAGATTTCCGGCACTTCCATCGTGAACAGCTTCGCCATGAACTGCGGATGCGTGCGCGACAGGAATATCTGCGGGCCGCGCTGTTCACGGCGCACGTCATAGACGTAGGCGCGGACGCGATCGCCGTATTTGTAGTTCTCGCGCGGGATGAGTTCGTCTCGGCGAATGATTGCCTCGCCACGGCCAAGATCAACGATCACATTGCCGTACTCGACGCGCTTGACCGTACCGTTGACGATCTCGCCGATGCGGTCCTTGTATTCGTCGTACTGGCGGTCACGCTCGGCTTCGCGCACCTTCTGCACGATCACCTGCTTGGCAGACTGGGCGGCGATGCGGCCGAAGTCCATCGGCGGGAGCTGTTCGGCAATGAAGTCACCGACCTGGGCGTCCGGGTTGCGTTCGCGCGCAGAGGCGAGGGAGATCTGGCGCGCAAAGTCCTCGACGTCTTCCACGACCTCCATCAGGCGCTGCAGCTTCATCTCGCCGGTATTCGGATTGATGTCGGCGCGAATATTGGTCTCCTGACCGTAGCGCGAACGCGCAGCCTTCTGGATGGCGTCGGCCATTGCCGCGATCACGATCTGCTTGTCGATCGCCTTTTCGCGAGCGACCGCGTCGGCGATCTGCAAAAGCTCCAGCCTGTTTGCACTGACGGCCATTTTTCGTCTCCTTGCATACCCGCCCGCCTGGGGGCGCGGGTCAATCCGTTTCGTCTTCGCCGGTTTCCGGCTCTTCGCGGCGTTTCTTCTTGACTTCCTGCCGCGCTTTCTTGTCTTCCTTCAGCGCCTCGCGGATCAGGTCATCGGTCAGGATCAGGCGCGCTTCAGCGATCGCCTCATATGGTACGCGAACCGACAGCTCTTCACCGTATGCGGGCTGATCCCGCTCGACGAGCACATCCGCAGCGCCAGCCTCGGCTATCCGTCCCCGGAAACGTTTGCGGTCGGCCACCAGGACCGAGGTTTCCATCTTGACCAGATGACCCGCCCACCTCACGAAATCCGACTTGCGGACCAGCGGCCGGTCGATGCCCGGCGACGACACTTCCAGATGATACGCCTTTTCAATCGGATCTTCGACGTCGAGGACAGGAGAAAGCGCCCGGCTGACCTCTTCGCAATCCTCGACCGTCATGGTGCCGTCTTCGCGCTCAGCCATGATCTGCAGGGTGAGGCCGTTCTGACCCGAGAGGCGCACGCGCACGAGCCGGAAGCCGATCGCCTGAAGCACAGGTTCGATGATCAACGCAACGCGCGCATCCACCCCGCTTTCAAGGATGATGCGCTCATCGCCCGTTTCGCTGGCTGCACTTTCCGTCATTCGGTCTCCCAGGGGCCCGGTAACAAAAAAGAGCGGGACCGGCTGGACCCACTCTTCGTCATACCGACCAAGAATTTGCATCCCAGATAAACGATCGGAGCCCGGTTTACAAGGCCTGACAGCCTTGTCGTCGCTTCTATCCGTTCAGGGCACACGATTTCGTGAGATTGCGGGGACATCTGCGCCGCGCACATGGCTCGCATGCAAAAACATATCTGACTGAGGCGTCGAGCTGTCACTATTTAAACGTGTAGTAGCGTGAAAGGAAATACCATGACCAGCAGGCAATTCGCTCCCGTTGTGGGCTTTATCGATGTCGTCGCCAGCGCAATCGCAGCCGCGGCGGCCACGAACAGCGGCCGTAGGCCGAAGAGCCGCGACCTGCGCGCACTCGGCATCGATCCAGTGCAATTCCGCAACATCGGGCGCTTCTGAAGCCATCGCGCGTTCGGCGCAATTCCGGACAGAGAACTAAATTAGTTTCGACGTTCCTGGAATTGCCCTGACCAAAGACGGGCGAGGTCGGTCGGGTACGACGATCGCTGCCTGCGCTATTTCCGGACGAACGTAAGATAGGCCGGCTGCCGCAGTTCCCGCTGCGCCTTCGCTTCATACCGGGTCCCGGGCCAATCGGGATAGGGTTGACGCCAGTCGTCAG